>NZ_JBJGYW010000009.1:0-162597 GCF_054050215.1 Geodermatophilus sp. SYSU D01186
TCGAGCGGGTGATGACCGACAACGCCCGGGCCTACCGGATCAGCCATGCCTGGCGCGCCGCGCTGGCTGACCTCGGCGCCCAGGCCCGGTTCACCCGGCCCTACCGGCCACAGACCAACGGCAAGGCAGAGCGGTTCAACCGCACCCTCGCCGACGAATGGGCCTACATCCGGCCCTTCGACAGCTCAGCCGAGCGAGCCGCAGCCTTGCCCGACTGGCTGCACACCTACAACCATCACCGCAGCCACACCGCACTCGGCGGACAACCCCCGATCACCCGGGTCGCCGTCAGCAACCGTGCTGGGCACTACAACTAGCCGGGCAGCCAGGAGGGCGCCTCGCCGCCGTCCCGGGGCGCCAGGTGGACCGAGACGACGTGCGCCGACTCGCGCACCACACGGGTGACGGTGAACGGGCGGAACCCCGGATACGCGGGCTCGCCGGCAGCCTGTGGCGCCAGGCCCGGGTTGCCGGGCCGGTCACCGGCAGCGAGCAGCTGCCGGAACGACCACTTCCAGCCCTCCGACAGCGCCGGGACGGCCAGCGCGGAGCGCAGCGACGCCTCGTCGCGAGCGGCCGTGTAGAGCAACTCGGAGACGCGGCGGACGGTGAGGCCGGCGGGATCGCGGTGGATGACACGGATCCGGTCGCCGGCGCCGACCTGACCCTCCCGCAGCACGCGGAGATAGAAGCCGGGGCGGCCATGAGCGGTGAGCAGCGCCGGCATCCGCGGCTCTCCGAGGCGGATGCCCACCTTGTGACAGGTGACCCGCGGCTGGGTGACCTCGAAGACGGCGCCGCCGATCGCCAGCCGGTCGCCGACGCAAATCTCGTCGTCGGCCATCCCCTCGACGGTGAAGTTCTCGCCGAAGGTGCCGGGGTCGGGCAGCGGGCGGCCCAGGTAGCGCTCCCAGTAGGCGTAGGACTCCCACTGGTAGACGAGGACGGCGCGGTGCTCGCCGCCGTGGCCGACCGGATCGGCCTGCGCGTCCCCGTCCACGTTGAGCCTGCGCACCCACCGCCGGCCGGCCACGGGGGCCTTCCAGATCGCGGTCTGGACCTGCCCCCCACGCCACTCCACCGTCCGGGGCCGGCCGACGGACACCGCGCGCAGCCGGCCGGACGGGGTCATCGCCGTCTCCGGACGGTCATGGACGCCCCTTCGCCGAGCCGTCCGGCGCCGGCCGGGCGTCGACCGTGTCGGCGCTGTCGGTGGGCTCGGGTCTGGCTGCCCCGTGGTCGCGGGGGTGGCGCGGCCCGGGCACTCCGGCCGCCGGCCGCCGGCCCAGGACGCCGAGCGCCGCGGCAGGGAACACCAGCACCGACAGCAACCCGGCGAAGACCAGCGCCGCGGCCGTGGTGGCGGACAGCCGACCGGTCTCCAGGCCGATCTGCGCGGCGGTGACGAGGAACGGCAGGGAGGTGGCCTGCAGCAGTCCGGCGGCCAGGGACCCGGCCGATCCCAGGGAACGGCGGTACAGCACCGCGGGGAGGCCGCGGACGACGAGCAGCGCGAGCAGGAAGACCGGCACCTGAAGGAGGGCCGTCGGGTCCTCGAGCAGACCGCGCAGGTCCAGTCGCACCCCGCTGGCGACGAAGAACACCGGGATCAGGAACCCGTAGCCGATGGCGTCGAGCTTGGCGCGGAACCGGGGATGGGTGGCGGAGTCCCGGTCGACCAGCCCCACCAGCGCGCCCGCGAGGAAGGCACCGAGGATCGTCTCGAGACCCAGCCGCTCGGCCAGGGCGACGAAGGCGACCAGCAGCAGCAGCACCAGCCGGACACGGATCTCGGCCGTCGTGTCCTGCAGCCGCACCAGCACGTCGCCCAGCCGCATGGACATCCCCGCCCGGCCGACGCCCAGCGCGAGGAGCAGGACGAGGATGCCGAACGCGGCGAGGAAGGCCGCCGTCGTCCCCGGGCCGCCGCCCGACATGGAGAAGACCAGGGAGAGCAGCACGATGGCGGCGAAGTCGGCCACCGATGCCGCCGCTATGACGGTCTGCCCGACGGCGTCCCGGGCGCGGCCGGCGTCCTTGAGCACCGGGACGACCAGCCCGAGCGACGTCGCCGTGAGCGCGATGGCCAGGAAGAGCGGCGCCGACGTCCACCCGGCGGCCTGCGCACCCAGGCCCACGCCGACGGCGAGCACGAGGCCGACCGCATAGCCGAGGGAGGTGACCGCCAGCAGCCGGCCGCGCAGGCCGCGCAGGTCGATCTCCAGCCCGGCGAGCATGAGCAGGAAGGCCAGCCCGAGCAGGGCCAGCACCTCCACGGCGACGTCGACCTCGACCCAGCCGAGGACCGACGGGCCGAGCAGCACGCCGGCGACGATCTCCAGGACCACCGAGGGGACGCGCAGCCTCGGCGCCCAGCCGAGCGCCAACGGCACCGCCGCCGCGACGCCGGCGACGACGAGCAGGTTCGTGAACGAGACGTCGGGCACCGCGAGCCTCCGGGAAGGGTCAGAGACCGGCCGCTTCGAGTGCGTGCAACCACACCTCGGCGACGGTGGGGAACGCCGGGACGGCGTGCCGCAGTTCGCTCAGCGGGAGTCGCCCGGCGACCGCGACGGCGGCGGAGTGCAGCAGCTCCTGGACGCCGCTGCCGGTGATCGTCGCCCCCACCAGCACATCGGACGCCTCGTCGACCACCAGCCGTGTCGTGCCCCCGAGGCCGTCGCCGAGCACGTACGAGCCGGGGACGTCGCCGGTGCCGACGTCGAGGACCCGGACTGCGATCCCTCGCTGCTGGGCCTCGGCCACGGTGAGGCCGACCGCACACACCTGCGGATCGGTGAAGGTCACCCGTGTCACGACGTCCAGACTGGCGCGGTCGCGGACGTCCCGGCCGGTGATGACGTCGGCCGCGATCCGGGCCTGGTACTTGCCCATGTGGGTGAGCGGAGCCAGACCGGTGCAGTCCCCCACGGCGTACAGCCATCCGCCGGGGACCCCGGTGGCGCGTAGCCGGTCGTTGACCTTCACCGGCCGCCCGGGCTTCAGCCCCACGCTGCCCAGCCCGAGGTCGTCGGTGCGCGGGCGGCGGCCCGTGGCCACGAGGACCTCGTCGGCGGTCAGCTCCTGGCCGGCGCTGAGCGTGGCGCGCACCGGCCCGTCGGTGCCGTCCCGTCGGACGGAGGTCAGCCGGGTGTCCACCCGGACCGTGATGCCCTCCCGTCGGAACGCCGCCCGGACCTGCTCGCCGGCGAAGGGCTCCTCGCGGGGCAGCAGTCGCGGGCCGCCCTCCACCACGGTCACCTCGGCGGCGCCGAGCCGGTGGAACGCCTGGGCGAGCTCCAGCCCGACGGCCCCGCCTCCGAGCACGAGCAGCCGCCTCGGCACCTCCTTCGCCGCCGTGGCGGCCCGGTTGTCCCACGGGCGCACCTCTGCCAGCCCCGGCACCGGCGGCAGCACGGCGCTGCTGCCCGTGGCCAGCACGACGGCCCGGCGGGCCGTCACCTGCCCGCCACCGTCCACCCGCACCTTGCGCGTGCCGGCGAGCCGGCCGGTGCCCCGCAGCAGCCGGACGCCGTGGTCGGCCAGCCAGCGCTCCTGACCGGCGTCCATCCAGTGGGAGGTCATCTGGTCCCGGCGGGCGAGGGCGGCCGTCGCGTCCACCACACCGGTGACGGCCGCGGCGGCGCCGGGCACCCGCGCGGCCGAGGCGAGCGCCTCCCCGGGCCGGAGCAACGTCTTGCTCGGGATGCACCCCCAGTAGGAGCACTCCCCGCCGACCAGCTCCTGCTCGACCAGCACGGTCTCCAGGCCGCGGTCGGCGCAGCGGCCCGCGACGACCTCCCCCGCGGGACCGCCCCCGATCACGACGACGTCTGCCTCGAGCTGGGCGGGCTGGATCTCGGACATCGGGCCTCCTCGGACTCGTTGCCGTCGTCCCCCGTCGGCCGTCCGGCGTTACGCGTAACGGGCGGCCGATCGGCGGGACCACAGGAACGAGACCCGCTGACCTCCGGGAGAACCCCATGAGCTCCACGCCGATCGCCGACCACGCCTTCCTGTCCGACCGGCACTCTTGCGCCCTGGTCGACCGCGCGGGCACCGTCGTCTGGCTGTGCTTCCCGCGCTTCGACGGTCCGTCGGTCTTCGCCGCGCTGCTCGACGACGACGCCGGCCACTGGTCGGTGCGGCCGGAGGCGGAGTGGACGGCGACCCGCCGCTACGCCGGCCGCTCGCTGGCCCTCCAGACCACCTTCCGGACGGCGGAGGGCGAGCTGCAGCTCACCGACGCGCTGGGCCTGGGTCCGGACAACGAGGGGCACCGGCTGGGCAGCGACGTCCCGCACGTCCTGGTGCGCCGGCTCGAGTGCACCTCGGGTGAGATGGACGTGCTGGTCGACTACCGGCCGCGGCCGGAGTACGGCTTGATCGTGCCGCTGCTGTCGCACGTGGACGGCGGGGTCGCCGCTCGGGGCGGGGCGGACTGGCTGGTGCTCACGCTGCCCGCCGAAGCGACGCTGGAGGACGGGCGGGCTCGGGCGCGGCTGCACCTGCGGGCGGGCGACGTCGTCCACCTGGCGCTGCAGCGGAGCACCCTCGGCGACGCGGTGTCCGCGCACGTCTGGCCCCAGCAGGAGCTGACCGACCTCCTCGACCGAACTCTGTCGTCGTGGGAGTCCTGGTGCGACCTGCACCAGGCCTACGACGGGCCGTGGGCCGACCTCGTGCACATGAGCGGCCGGGTGCTCCAGGGGCTGTCGTACCAGCCCAGCGGCGCCGTGGTCGCCGCCGGCACGACGTCGCTGCCCGAGGGCGTGGGCGGCGAGCGGAACTGGGACTACCGCTACGCCTGGGTGCGCGACGCCAGCTTCACGATGGAGGCGCTGTGGGTGGCCGCCTGCCCGGACGAGGCCGAGGACTTCTTCGGGTTCATGACCACCGCGGGCGCGGGCGGCATCGGCCCCGACGTGTCGCTGCAGATCATGTTCGGCGTGGGGGGCGAGCACGACCTCAGCGAGCGGACCCTCGACCACCTCCGAGGCTGGCGCGACAGCCGGCCGGTGCGGGTGGGCAACGGCGCGTGGAACCAGCGTCAGGTCGACGTCTACGGGGAGCTGCTGGGAGCGGCGGCTCGCCTGGCCGACCAGCTGCCCGCGCTGGACGACGAGACGCGGTGGTTCCTCGCCGCGTGCGCCGACACCGCCGCCGTCCGCTGGCGGGACGCGGACCAGGGCATCTGGGAGGTGCGCGGCGAGCCGCAGCACTTCCTGTACTCCAAGGTCATGTGCTGGGTGGCCCTGGACCGGGCGATCGCGCTGGCCCCGCAGCTGCGCTGCGAGCACCGCGTCGACGAGTGGGCGAAGGCCCGCGAGGAGATCTCCGACACCGTGCTGCAGCAGGGCTGGAACGAGGAGGCCGGCGCGTTCACCCAGTACTTCGGGTCCACCGCGCTGGACGCCTCCAACCTGATGCTGTCGATCGTCGGGTTCCTCCCCGCCGACGACCCCCGGATGCTGGCCACGATCGACGCCATCGCCGACCGGCTGACCGACGAGCGTGGTCTGGTCTACCGCTACCGGACCGAGGAGGGCGTCGACGGCCTGGCCGGGGACGAGGGCACGTTCCTCCTCTGCACCTTCTGGCTGGCCCAGGCCCTCGCGCTCGCCGGCCAGGTGGAGCGCGCTCGCGACGTGTTCGGGCGGGCCGCCGCGTTCGTCAACGACCTGGGTCTGCTGGCGGAGGAGGTCGACGCGGTCACCGGCGAGCAGCTCGGCAACGTGCCGCAGGCGTTCAGCCACATCGGTCTGGTGAACGCGGCATGGGCGATCGACCAGGCCCAGCGGGGTCGGTGATGAGGACGATCGACGCCGAGGGGCTCCGCGGGGTGCCGCGCGGCGGGGTGCCGCGCGTGCCGGGCACCCGCGTGTCGACCCCCGCTCTCACCGACGCCGGGATCCGGTCGCGCCACGAGACGGGCGCCGCCAGGGATGCGCTGGACGGCGGCCGCGGGAGGTCGGCGCGCGTGTGCCGCAGCGCCGCGGGGGAAGGAGAGCACCGTGGCTGAACCTCCGGCGTCACGACCCACCGCCGATCGGGACGTCCTGGAGATCGCCTGCCGGGAGTTCGTCGAACTGGTCACGGAACACCTCGAGCGGGCCCTTCCCCAGGACGTCGAGAACGCCATCGCCGCGCACCTCGAGCTGTGCGAGCCGTGCCGCACCTACCTCGAGCAGATCCGCCGCACCGCTGCCGCGCTCCGGAGCCTGCCCGACCCGACGCTGCCCGAGCCTGCGCGGAGACGACTGCTCGAGGTCTTCGCGACCCTGCACGAGGACACCCACGGCGAGAGCCCGTAACGGCGCAGGACAGGCGGGATCCCTCCCGCGCGGCGACACGACGCCGGGTCAGGTGCCGGCCGGCTCAGATCCCGATGATCACGACGGCCGCGTGCACGCGCTCACCGGTGTGCTCGAGACGAGCAGCAACGAGCAACGGGAGTCGATCATGAACACCTACGACCCGTCGGACTACATCACCTACGTCGCCATGGATCGGCGGCACCGCCCGTCCGTCACCGCCGCACCGAGCGAGACGATCGAGAACCAGCTGCCCGAGGGATACCCGAACGCGTCCCCGAAGACGCGCCTGCGGAGCCGTGCTGCGATGCGGGCCCGGTTCGATGGACAGCCTCTTCCGGGTCTCGCGGCCGGGACCGGTCCCGGGCGACACCGTGTCGCACCGCGGGCCACCGGTACGGCATGAGGCGGGACACGCGCGCGTGGTGGTCCTGGACGGCGGCCCGTCGTGGACGGCGACGCCGTCCACGTCAGCCCGGTCGCCGCCACCCTGCGATGCGCTGCTCACGGGCGTCGCCGGAGGATCTCCGCCGGCTGGACGCCGTAGCGATCCCGGTACCGAGCCACGAACCGGCCGCGGTGGGTGAAGCCCCAGTGGCGGGTGGCGGCCTCGACCGTCGAGGCCGCCACCGAGGGCTCGTGCGAGTACCGCACCCACAACGCCCTCATGGACCAGGTGATGGGCGCCTACAACCGGGGCGACGGCGCGCTGCGGACGTTCCACGAGGCCATCAAGGACGCCCTCGACCCGAACTCGATCTTGGCGCCGGGCACGTCCGGGATCTGGGGCCGCAAGTACCGCGACCAGAGGCTCCGAGCCGCACCTGCCACCCGGGGTGGGCGGTGCCGTGGCACGGCCCACCCGGGGCCCCTCTCCTGCTTCCCCACGCGTGCTTCCCCACGTCGTGCTGCGCCACGACGTGATGCGTGGCGCGGCGGTGCCGCAGATGACTCCTCACCGATGGGCCCAACGCCGGGTCCTCCGCTGTGGTTGTGCACAAGAGACGGCGGGTAACGCGGGCGGCGAACCGGGAGCGCGCTCGACTTGAACCCGAGGTCGGCCGCTCCCCTGCTCCGGTCGCGCGTGCGGCTTCCGCGACCAGGAGGACGTCACCATGAACACGAACGAGCGAGTCACCTGGGAGACGTGCCCGACCTGTGGTCGCTGCGCCGCTGTGGGGTGGCGCGACGGATCGCCGGTCGGGGCCGACTGTCCCGGTGGCTGCGGCGTGACCGCCGCCGAGTTCACCCGACGGGTCCTCCACGACGGCCGTTCACGCATCGTCGGGCGATGGACGACCGCGGTGGGCAGATGGATGTGACGCCCGTTCTCCCGCTCACCCACCTGTTTCGGGGCTGCTGCCACCAGTGCACGTTCGTGGCGGGGCCTCCCCCCGGCGTGACCGGTCCCCGGGCTCGCTGACCGACCGCTGCCGGTCGGCAGGTGAGAGCAGGGCACCCACGACGCCGACCACGGTCACCAGGCCACCGACCACGTGCATCACGGCGAAGCCCTCACCCAGTAGCAACCACGCCAGCCCGCCGGACAGGAACGGCATGGCGAGCTGCATCACCGGCGGCACGTTGGCCGGAACCCGCGACAGCGAGTGCGTCGTGAGGAAGTGGCCCAAGCCACCTGGGACGACCGCGATGCCCGCCGCGATCAGCAGGTCCGTGAGGTCGATGCCCGAGACCCGTTCCCCGGCCACCGCAGCGAACACCGAGACGGCCAGTCCGGCGACGACCGCCACCCCCAGCAGGAAGGGCAACGCGCCGATGTGGGCCATCGCCTGCTTGGACCAGACGAAGTAGAAGGCGAAGCACACCACGTTCGCCAGCGCCAACGCCATGCCGACCGGGTTGCCCTCCGGTCCCGTGGTACCCGCCACCACGACCAGCGCCGCGCCGACACCCGCGACCACCGACCAGAGGCGGAAGGCCAGGCCAGGGCGCTCGCCGAAGACCACGAAGGCGAGGACCCCGACGAGGATCGGCTGCAGCACCTGCATCAGGGTCACGTCGACCACCGACGTCGCCTTGATCGAGATCATGAAGAACAGCTGGTGCGCGCCGAAGGCCAGGCCGGCCGCCGCCGTCCACCCCAGCCCACGTCGGCTGCCACGCGTCCCCCGTACCCGGTGCTGCCACAGCGTGAGCGCCCCGAGCAGCAGGGCGCCGATCCACAGACGCCAGAAGGACAGCACGGCACCGGACGTGGTGGAGCCTGCGACCAGCACCGGACCGAGGCTGAACAGCACGACACCGATCCACAGCATGAGCAACGGCCGCTCGTCCAGCGCCTGGACCGCCCTCGCCCGCGTCACCGGAGCGCTCACTGGTCGCGACCTCCCGGTGTCCGAGGGGGCCGGAGGCGTCCAGGCGGGGTCACAGGCAGTAGGAACAGCACCGGCAACCGCACGCGACCGTCCGCGAGCAGCGGAGCATCGCCTCGGGCCCGACGGCTGTCGGCACCGATGCCGGCACACCGACGGCTGGGACCTCGGAGAGTGCCGCGTGACCCTCCCCGGTCTCGCGCACGGCCGGACGCCACACCCGCCCCTCGCTCCTCGTCCTGGTCCCCTCGGCCTCGGCGGTCAGGCAGCGATCGGTGAGCCGGCGGTAGAACCGCCCCATCACCCGCCCGACGGGCCCGGCCTGCTCCACCGCCAGCGTGACCCGCGTGCCTCCGGTGCCGAGGTCCTCGAGCAGGTGCCGAGCGGTGGTGCGGACGCCCGGGCCGGTGGCCACCCAGGTGAACGAGCGTCCCGGCTCGAGCTCGGTCACCACGTACTCGGTCGGGGGGATCCGGGGCTGCTCCACCCGGACCCGGGCCCCGACGGCCAGCGGCCCGTCGTCGAGGCGCCGCACCGAGGTCACCGTCGGCGCCCACTCCGGCCACCGCTCGACCTCGCGCAGCACCTCCCACACCCGCTCGACCGGGGCCCCGACGTCGACCCTCGTGCTCTGCTCCACCGGGCCATCCTGCCCCTGGTCGCTCCTGGAGGAGGACCAAGATCATGTGCCACACGCGTCTTGCACGGCCGGAGGACGGATCCGGCCCTGAGCGGCCCGTCGTCGCAGTACACGGTGACCCAGGCGGCGGGCGACCCGGTCCGCGCCCGCGGTGACCACGGGAGTGCCGACGTACTGGAGAAGTGGAGGTGGTCAAACGGCAGCAAGGCACCCGACCCGGGCGACTACGTGCTCGCGTCGGACGAGGAGCTGTGCCCTGAGACCGGCATGACTCTCTGAGACATCGTCACGCAGCTGGGTCAGCCGGGAGGACCCGGTTCTCGTTGCGCCAGGTGACGCCCTCCCGAGGGTCCCACCGGCCCGGCCGTCGTGGAGGGCGCACGGGGCGATCATGACGACGGTGGCGTCGACCACCGCCGAGCGGGAGACGTCCGGAGGCCACCTCGCCCGCCGGTTGGGTGCGCTGCTCCGAGGAGAGACGTGGAGCCTCTCTTCGAGATGACGCGGCTACTGTCCGGACGTGCGCCCTGTCTCCGTGGCGGGTGCGCCGCTGGGAAGCCCGGAGTCCGCCGAGGCGTCGCGCGCCCTGGGCACCGACGTCGTCGATGCACGACCGCTCGGGGTGAACCGCTTGACGAAGTCCAGCGCCGTCTGGGCGACCTCGCGCCAGCCGTGGTCGATCGTGAGGGCGTGGCCTCGGTTCGGCATTCTCACGATCTCCGTCACGGCAGGGTTGCGCCGCTGCCGCTTGTAGGCGGCGTTCGCGATCGCCCACGGCACCGTGTGGTCCTTCTCGCCCTCGATGATCAGCAGGGGGCCGCGGTCGGGGTTCCTCGTGTCGACCTTCGCCTCCGTCCGGGGATTGAGGTTCGCGTTGCCCATCTGCACGAGCGAGAGCCCGGAGCCGGCGACGTGGTACCTGTCGTAGAGCTCCCTCGCTTCCTTCTCGTCGAGCGCGTTGGCCCAGCTGTACTTGAACTGGTCGAACGTGAGCGTGAGCGCCCGGCCGCGAGTGCGCGGGTTGATCAGGAACGGGCCCGCCGACCGGAGTGTGGCGACCGGCAGCGGCAGAACGCCGCGGAAGATCCCGGGGTCGATCGCCACCGTGGCCGCCGAGAGGCCCCGGCCCGCGAGCATCTGCGCCAGCAGACCCCCGGTCGAGTGCCCGATGAGGGCCGGCTTCCTGTCCAGGGCCTTGATGACCTCGGTGGTGTGGTCGGCGATCTGACTCAGGGACTTCCCGGCGAGGACTTCCGGCTCCGCCCGGGCGGCTTCGATCGTGTCCGGATCGTCCGGCCAGTCCGGCGTGAGCGGTGCATAGCCGGCCTGCCGGAAGAGGTCCGCCCAGTTGGCCCAGCTGCTCGGCAGCAGCCAGAGGCCGTGGATGAAGACGACTGGGGTCTCGCCGGAGGCGTTGGCGGCCTCGATCTCCCGGATCTCCCGCGTGGACGTCGATGCCATGACGAGTCTCCTCCGGTCGGGTGCTGGGAGCTGACGAGGGCCTCAGCAGCGCGATCCCTGCGCCTCGGAACCGCCCCTGCCGCGGTGGCTGCTGGTCGTGTCGGCCTCGCACTGCTGCCACCGGGGTCCTCGCGCGGATCGTCCCGGCCCGTCCTGGCCCGCACCAGTGCTCTTCGTCCCTCGGGACCGGCCCTGCCCGGGGCTCACGACGACGTCGGCCGCTGACGCCCCGGAGGTCGTCCACCTCGTCGACGACGACCGGTGCTATGGCGGTGCGCGATCCGGCCCGATCGCTCCAGTCCCACTGAAGCGGCCCTCAGATCCACGGCGAGTTCACCGGTCGACCCGGGCCGATGGACTCCGGTGAACGGCCGCGGGCCCGCGGCCGACGGCTGGGTCAAGGGTCGCAGCTCGAGATCCTGTCGGCCCGACCCTCTGCAACCATCGGCACGAGCACCCTCCGCGCCGATCGCGCCGCGCTGTCTCGTCACCCCTGGCCGCGCCCCGGCTGTCCGAGCGCGGCCGGCGGCGCGTTGCCCGCGGTCGCACCCTTCGCGTACTGCGGCGTCGTCAGGTAGACGAACTCGTAGACGCCGTCCGCCGCGAGCCCGTCGGTGATGATGCCCTCGCCGATCCGGATGCCGTTCTTGACGAGCAGTTCCTGATGCACCGGGAACGCGGCCTGCACCACCGGGTTGCCCAGGACCTCGAGCCCCCAGGAGTCCGAGCCGATGATGGCGGGGCGCCGATCAGCCAGGAAACGCCCCTCGGCCAGGTAGATGCCCGGCTCCTGGGCCAGGAAGCGCTCCGGCTCGCTTCGAGCGATCTTGTTCCAGCCGGTCCGCAGCAGCACGACGTCGCCGGGGTCGATGTGTCGGATGCCGCCCCGAGTCGCCGCGGCCCTCAGGTCCGAGATCGTGATCCGGTAGTTGTCGCGCAGGACCGGGTCGCCGTCCTTGCTGCGCGACAGTGCCTCGCTGGCTCCTTCGGCGAGCTTCAGGCCCAGCACGTCGAGCAGGATGCCGCGGGTGACGATCGGCCCCATGTGCTCGTTGCCGAGCCTGGTCGTCCCGCTGGGCGTCGCGATGTCCGGGCCCCGGAAGCCGTTGTAGAAGGTCGGCCCGACGCCGACGTGGTTCAGCCCGTCGAGCTGAGTGACGATCTGGTAGGTGTGCCCCTGGGGGAAGCGCTCCTCGTGGATGCTGACCCGGTTGGGGCCCAGCGGTTCCGTGCTCTGCAGGATTCCGCCGCCCTCGGCGAAGCCGGCGGGAGGCTCGTAACCGAGGACCGTGAGCCGCTGCTCGTACACCCGCGGCGGCGTGGTCTGGTAGGCCGGAAAACCGTTGGTCATCAGCTCGCCCAGGTTGTACGTCTTCACCGGCGAGCCGTCGGCCAGCAGCCGCAGGGCGGAAGCGGTCTTGCCGGCCGTCACCTCGTTGAACGTGCCTCGCTGGTCAGTCGGGCCGTAGCGAGACGGCGCCCAGCCGCCGCCCTCGGCGAAAGCCACGTCGAACATCTCATCGTCGTAGTCGCCGCCGCCGATGGCATCGCCGGGTCCCGCCGCAGCGGCCGACGACGCGCCGGTCAGACCAACGACGCCGAGAGCGGCCGCGCCGGCCACCCCGAGTGCGGAGCGGCGGGACAGGGTGGTGTGGGCCGAGAAGAGGTCGGGACGCATGGGTGCTCCTCCGGACGCAGGAGCCGACCGTACGGGGGCCGGTGTGACGCGGACAACACTCGTCACCGCCGACACCCCGACGTCGGAACGGCTCCGACGAGCCCTGGCTGCTGGACGCCGACCAACGACGCAGCGTCAGCAGCGCTCGCACGGAAAGCCACCAACGTCCCGAGCACGAGGATGAGAGAGGGCTCGCCAGCGCGGCGTGGCGGCAGACCGGCTTCGTGTTCGCCACCGAGTTCGGCGAGCCCTTCGACCCCGCAACGCCGTCCGGCCCCTGCGCGCCGCCGCTGCCAGGGCCCTGTTCGAGCCCCGCAGCGATGGCGGTCAGGTCGCGGCTCCGGTCGATCCAGCCGAGTAGTCGCGAACCGCTGACATAGGGTGCCCGGAGATCAGCTTCCCTCCCAGGGCTGGAGCCCCGTTGGACACTGCTCTCACCGATCCCGATCAGGCTGTGGTGCTCGTCGTCGACGTGCAGAACGACTACTGCCACCCCGAGGGCACGCTCGGCCGGCGCGGGGTGGACTGCGCGCAGGCGCTGGCCGCCGTCGAACGGATCGGGGTACTGCTGCCGGCGGCACGGAACGCCGGCATCCCGGTCCTGCACGTGCACACCCAACACTCGCGGTGGACCGACACCCCGGGGTGGCGCCGTCGAGGACTGGGCGGCACGACCATCGAGCCCGAGACCGACCCGATCGTGGCGGCGGGGGGCTGGGGCGCCGAGCCGTACGGGGACCTGGTCGCCCCCGAGGACTTCACCTTCGTCAAGCACCGGTACTCCGCATTCGCCTTCACCCCGCTGGACCTGGTGCTGAGCGCGCTGGCCCGCCCGACGCTGGTGCTGGTCGGGCTCACCTCCGACGTCTGCGTCCGGGCCACCGGCGTCGATGCGGTGTCCCGTGGCCACCTGGCCGTGCTCGTGGGCGACGCGACGGCCACGGTCGGGGTGATCCCGCAGGCCACCGCCTGCGCCGAGTTCGCCGCCACCATCGGGCCGGTCGTCACCAGCACCGACCTGCTCGCCTCGTGGGGCCTTCCCACGGAGTCGGCCGCCGGCGCTCCTTAGACTCGACCTGTGGCGATCAGCGAAGATCGGGCGACACAGACCGTCGCCCCTCACCTCGCCCACCTGCCCGGCCACCTGATCCGCCGGGCCAGTCAGGTCCACAACGAGATGTGGACGCGCTATGTGCCCGGCCCGGTCTCGTCGGTCCAGTACGCCGTCCTGTCGACCCTGGCTCGCCACGAGCCTCTCGACCAGGCCAGCGTCGCCCGACTGACCGCGCTGGACCCGGCGAGCACGCACGCCGTCGTCCACAGGTTGAAGGCAGCCGGCCACCTGACCATGCAGCGTTCCACCGAGGACGGCCGCCGCTTCGAGTTGCGGCTCACCGACAGTGGCCGGGTCCTGTACGGAACGGTCGAACCGCGGGTGCAGGAACTCGCCAAGGCGCTCAGGGAACGGTTGCCTCCGGCGAAGACCACCGTCTTCCTCGAGCTCCTCGAGGAGTTCATCGCCGCTCCGTGAGGTTGGAGATTTGTTGACGTACGAACCTTCGACCCTGTTCAATGAGCCGCGTCACACAACGGGCCCTTGATGAGACGCGGCCGACAGGCCGGTCCATCTGCCGCAGTGTCAGCAGCCCTGCCCGAACGAGCCCCGCTCGACCGCTCGCGCGCCTGTCCATGTCCCCACCCAGGAGGGCCACGACGATGTCCACACAGCCGGCCGACCAGGACTCCCTGCACGACCTCGAGTTCGGTCTCTTCGACTGGATCGACGCACACCCCGGGATGACGGCCGCCGAGGTCTACGACGCCCGGCTGCGGGTTCTCGCCGAGGCCGACCGGAGCGGGTTCTCCACCTATCACATCGCCGAGCACCACGGCACGCCGCTGGGCCTGGCGCCGTCCCCGTCGGTGTTCATCGCCGCCGCCGCGCGCGAGACCGAGCGCATCCGGCTGGCACCGACCACCTTCATCGTGCCGCTGTACGACCCCCTGCGGCTGGTGCAGGAGATCTGCATGCTCGACCAGCTCAGCCACGGCCGGCTGGACGTCGGGGTCGGGAAGGGCTCCTCCCCCATCGAGGCGGCCATGTTCGGGCTGACCGCGCCGGAGACCGCCGAGCGCTTCGAGGAACTGTTCCCGGCCATCGTCGAGGCGATGGAGACCGGCCGGTTCCGCCGCCCCGGCGCCGAGGGAGCTGCGGGCGAGGAGATCCCCCTGCACGTGCCGGTGTACCAGCGCCCGCACCCGCCGCTGTGGTACCCGTCGTCCAACGCCGCCTCGATCCCCCGGCTGGGCGACCAGGGCTACAACGTGCTGTTCGGGTTCGGCTTCGCGTCCCCGCCGTTGGACGTCGTCCGCGAGCAGAGCCGGGTCTTCTTCACCCACTTCCGGGAGTCCGCCGAGCGCGGCACCGTCCGCTACAGCCTGCCCGGGGTGACGCCGCGCTTCGGCATGCTGCGCCACGTCCTCGTCGCCCCGACCGACGAGCAGGCCGCCGCCATCGCCCGGCCGGCGTTCGACGCCCACTACGAGAGCTTCACCCACCTGTGGCGGCTGCACGGCAGCGACCGCTTCACCGGCCCGCTGGACTTCGACCAGCTCGTGGCCGAGCGCAAGCTGTTCATCGGGTCCCCCGAGACCGTCGCCGCCCAGGTCGCCGAGGCGACGATCGTCGGGGAGATCAACTACCTCGCCGGCGCCTTCGCGTGGGGCTCCCTGGACGTCGACTCGGTGCTCTCCTCGGTGCGCCTGTTCCGCGACCGGGTCATCCCGGCCGTCCGGTCAGCGAGCGCGCGAGATGCCGTCCTCACGCACTCCACATCCGGCACCGCCTGAACGCCTTCGCTGGAGTCCGCTCCACCCCAGCTCGACCGTCACCCGCACCACACGCCATGCGATCCGCCCACCGTCGAGAGGCTCTCCATGTCACGTCTGCGCCTGACCGTCCTACTGTCGTGCTCGGTGCTGCTCGCCGCCTGCGGCGGTGACGACGGCGAAGCCAGCGGCGCCGGGACCGTCGACTCCCCCCGCCAGGTCACTGTCGGCGTCATCCCCATCGCGGACGTCGCCCCCCTCTACCTCGGCGTCGATCAGGGCTTCTTCTCGGACCGCGGGCTGGACGTCGAACTGGTGACCGGCCAGGGCGGAGCCGCGCTGGTGCCCGCCGTGGTGAGTGGCGAGCAGGACTTCGCCTTCAGCAACACCCTGTCTCTGATGGTCGGCCGGGAGGCCGGGCTCCCCATCCGCGTCGTCGCACCGGGCAACGCGTCCACCGGCGACCCCTCGGACGACTTCGGCTGCGTGCTGGTGCCGCCGGGGAGCCCGCTCCAGTCCGTCGCCGAACTGGCCGGCAAGCGGGTCAGCACCAACACGCTGAACAACATCAACGTCGCGGTCATCCGTGACATCGTCGACCGTGCCGGAGCCGACTCCTCGACCATCGAGTTCCTCGAGATCGCCCACCCCGACGTCCCGCAGGCCGTCGCCGGCGGACAGGTGGACGCTGCCACCTCCGTCGAGCCGTTCAAGACGATCGCGCTGCAGCAGGGGGCGCGCTGTCTGTCGAACGTGTTCGCCGAGGCCCAGGAGGAGCCCCTGCTCATCGGCGCCTACTTCACCTCCGAGCAGATCGCGCAGTCCGACCCCGAGCTGGTGGAGGCCTTCGTGGCCGGTCTGCAGGAGTCGTTCGCCTACGCCTCCGAGAACCCCGAGGAGGCGCGCGAGATCCTGGGCAGTTACACCGAGCTGAGCCCCGAGCTCGCCGACGCCATCACCCTGGCGACGTGGCCGCAGGAACTGGACCGAGGGTCGTTCGAGTACATGTCGGAGGTCGGTGCCCGCTACGGGATCCTCGAGACCCCAGCCGACCTCGACGCGCTCCTGCCGGCCGAGTGACACGCAGCGCGCAGCCGGTCGTCGACGACGGCGACCGGGAGGACCGTCGAGTGACCACCACAGCGTGGACGACCAGCAGGAGGACGCCGTGACCGACCCATCCCCCGCGACCGTGGACCCGGGCACCGTCGTCGTCGTGACCGGTGGTGCGCGCGGTATCGGCGCCGCCCTGTGTCGGCACCTGGCCGCGGAGGGCGCGGTCGTGGTCGTCGCCGACCTGGCCGACGGGACTGCCCTCGTGGACGAACTGACCGCGGCCGGGCTCGAGGCGTCCTCCGTCCGGACCGACGTCAGTGACGATGCGGCATGGAGCCATCTGGTGGACACCGTCGTCGAACGCCACGGCCACGTCGACGCCTTGGTCAACAACGCCGGGGTCTACCACGACCTGGGCGGGAAGATCCCCTTCACCGACATCGCGGTCGAGGACTGGGACCGGGTCATGGCGGTCAACACCCGCGGCGTCTGGCTCGGGATGCGCGCCGTCCACCCGGTGATGAAGCGGCAGGGCTGGGGGCGCATCGTCAACATGGCCTCCTCGACCGTGCACATGGGCGTCCCGTACTTCGCCCACTACACCGCGTCCAAGGGGGCTGTGATCGCCCTGACGCGGAGCGTCGCCCGGGAGGTGGGGGTCGACGGCATCACGGTGAACGCCGTGGCCCCCGGCCTGGTGGAGACCGAGGCGACCCGCGCGCTCAACGATCCCGACTACCTCGCCGCATCCGCCGGGAGACGAGCCATCCCGCGCCCCATGGTCCCCGGGGACCTGGGGCCCACGGTCTCCTTCCTGTGCAGCCGCCGGAGCGACTTCATCACCGGTCAGACGCTGGTCGTCGACGGCGGGGTCACCTTCGTCTGAACACAGATTCGTCCCACTCCCCGTCACTGGCTGCCGCCGTCCAGCCCGATGAGGCAGTTCCGGGGATTGCCGGCGGGGCTCCGTCACGAGATCGACAGCACCAGCCTGAGCGATGAGGACACGCATGACGACGCCCGACCGCCCGGCGTCCCCTCTCGAGACGCCATCCTCGGCCGGCAACCCGCGTGAGCCTGCCGGGGGTCACCGTCCGGTCGACGGGGTGACGGTGTACCGCGACGTCGTCTACGCCGAGGTGGCCGGGCTCGACCTCCAGGTGGATCTGTACCTCCCCGACGCCCGTCCCGCTCCACTGTGCCTGTGGCTGCATGGTGGCGGCTGGATGCGTGGTTCCCGAACGGATCGGGCCCAGGAACGCCTCGTTCCCATGGCCCGCAGGGGCGTCGCGGTGGCCGCGGTCCAGTACCGGCTCAGCGGTCAGGCTGTCTTTCCCGCACAGCTCGACGACGTCCGTGCAGCGATCCGGTGGCTTCGGGCACACGCCGGCGAGTACGGCCTGGACGCCGGCCGGATCGGGGCGTGGGGCGCCTCGGCCGGCGGCCACCTGGCCTCTCTGGTGGCCCTCGTCCACGACGAACGGGACGCCGAACTGGGTGACTCGTCCATCCAGGCCGTCGTCCCGTGGTTCGCCCCGTCGGACCTGCTCCGGATGGCCACCGACGTCCCCGAGGGGCCGCGACCGCCGTTCCTGAGCGGACCGATGCCGGAGCCGCCGCACGAGGCGCGGCTGCTGGGCGTGGAGGCTGCGGCGTCCCGGCCGGAGGAGGCCCGCGCGGCCAGCCCGGTGACCCACGCCCACGCCGGAGCGCCGCCCTTCCTCCTGGTCCACGGAGACAGCGACGGCCTCATCCCGTCCCAGCACAGCCGCCGCCTGTACGAGGCGCTGCGCGCCCAGGGCGCCGAGGCGAGCCTGTGGCTGCTGCACGGGGCCAACCACGAGGACCCCGCCTTCGAAGAGCCAGCGAGTCTGGCCGCGGTCAGCGGCTTCCTGCGGGCCGTGCTCGGTGCTGACGGACAGCCCTCGTGCGAGGAGCAGTGACGGACGGCGCCGATCACGCGACAGCGCGGCACGAGGATCCTCGACACGCCGCCCGGACGCGTCAAGGCGACGACCCGATCTGGTGGATCCGCCTTGCACGACAACATGGAAGTCGTTCACACCTGCCGTCCGGGTCCGGGACACCGGCGGCGCGGCACGCGTCGCGCACGCTTTGTTCACGGGCGGGAGGAAGACATCGTCGCGGGCCTCGGCGAGCCGCGCGTGGGCGATGCGCTGGTAGCCGCGGGTCAGGAGGTGCTCGGCCTCCAGGCGGCCCATGAGCCAGTTCCCGCCCCCGGGCCGCGACGACGCCCGGGCGAGCTCGATCGTGCGCACACCGAGAGCCGTCAGGACTGCACGCTCGGCGTCGCTGAGGTCAACGAATGCCACCACCGCACGGGGCCGCACGGTCGTCACCATCGACTCGAGGGTGCCGCGCGACGCCGTCGCCGACCACCACGACCATCACCCACGACCACGACCGCGTCGTCGTCGACGAGGAGCGGCTCACCGCCGTCCTCGCCGTCCTCGTCATCGTGCGCGGCACGGTGCAGGGCGTGCTCTGCGCGGCCGTACGAAACGACCAGCCCATCGGCGACCGGGCCATGCGGTTGGCCGCGGGTCGTCTCCGGCCGGCTCGTGCAGGACGCAGAGGAGCTCCAGCAGCCCGCGCCCGCGGAGACGGCGGATCCGGTCCCCCGCCGCCCTTGACGACCTGGTCCTGGTGATCGCCGAGACCGCCGATCCCGATCTGGCTCCGCGGGAGGCCGACGCCCGGTGATCGCGTCACCGGCCGCCGCGCCGCCCGTTCTTCGTCACACGCTCATGCACAGGCGGTGGAGGCGCGCCGAGCGGTTCCCGGCTCTTGCTCGGAGTCAGCCCGGCCACCGATTCCCGACCGTCGCGAACGCGCAACCGTGGCCTGCCAAGTCGTACGGACTGCCGGAGGAGGCACCATGTCCAGGGTCATCACCATCCGTCGCCAGACGACCGGCCCCAGCGCGACGCCGGCGAGCGTCACCGGCGCAATGGCTGTCGGCGCCCGCATCCTTGGGCCGTCGGCGATGGGGCCTCTTGCTCTTGCGGTGACCGCAGTCGGCGCGATGGCCGTCGGCCGGCTCGCGATTGCCAACGCGGTGATCCGAAGACTGCGCGCCGAGGAGATCGAGATCGGGTCGCTCAAGGTTCGCGAGCTCGAGGTGGCCGGCCAGCGGTGGACCAGCTCCACCATCGCGTCAAGGTCGAATGCCGATCAGCAGTCGTAGCCGCTCAGGGTGAAGGCGGCAGACGCGGTCTTGGTCGACTACACACAGTCGCTCCGGCGGCACCGTCGGCAGGTGCTGCCCGACACCTCAGTCGTACCGCAGGACGCGCCCTCTCCCCCACCCTTGAGGTCGTTGCTGAGCGTGACGGCTCGGGAGGGTCACGCCCCGCAGCCCCGACCTCCGCCATGGGCGAAAGCCGAATCGGTTCACCCGCCCGCAGCCCCGAGATACTGGCCGGTGAGGCTGTGCGGGTGTGCAGCGAGGGCACCCGGCGGCCCAGTGACGACGACGGTGCCGCCGCGGGGCCCAGCGCCGGGCCCCAGCTCGACGACGTGGTCCGCCGCACCGACCACCGCAAGGTCGTGGCTGGCCGCCACCACCGTGGCCCCCCGGTCGACCAGACGGTGCAGGTGCGTCACCAGCATCTCGACGTCGGCCGGGTGCAGGCCGGTGGTCGGCTCGTCGAGCAGGTAGACGGTCTCCGCGCCGCCGCGCCGTGGCCGAGCGAGCTCGGTGGCGGTCTTCAGCCGCTGCGCCTCGCCGCCGGAGAGCTCGGTCGCCGGCTGCCCGAGCCGTAGGTAGTGCAGGCCGACGTGCCGGAGCGCCGCGAGAGGGCCGGCGACCGCCGGCACGCCACGGAAGAACCCGGCGGCCTCTTCCACCGTGAGGTCGAGGACCTCCGCGATCGTCGCTCCCCGGTAGGTCACCTTCAGCGTCTCCGGGTTGTACCGGCCCCCGTCGCAGGAGGCGCAGCGCGCGTAGAGCGACGGCAGGAAGAGCAGCTCGACGCTGACGTACCCCTCCCCCTCGCAGTCGGGGCACCGGCCGGCCGGCCGGTTGAAGGAGAACCGACCGGCGTCGTACCCCCAGCGGCGCGCCTCGGCGGTCGCGGCGAACAGCCCACGCACGGCGTCGAACAGGCCGGTGTAGGTGGCCAGGTTGGACCGCGGGGTCCGCCCGATCGGGGTCTGGTCCAGCCGGACGACACGCCACCCGCCGCCCTCGGCCGCGACCGCCACCTCGTCGAGCAGACTGCTCTTCCCCGAGCCGGACACCCCGGTGACGACCGTCAGCACCCGGCGCGGCAGGTCGACGTCGATGCCCCGCAGGTTGTGGCGGGACAGCCCCCGCAGCGTCACGTGCCCGTAGGGGACGCGCGCCCGCCGCGGCGCCACCGGGGCTCGCCCGAACAGGTACCGGCGGGTGATCGACGCGGCGACGCCGGCCAGCTCCGCCACCGGCCCGCTGTGCAGCACCCGGCCCCCGGCGACCCCGGCGCCGGGCCCGACGTCGACCAGCCACTCGGCCTGCCGCACCACGGCCATGTCGTGCTCGACGACGAACACCGAGTTGCCCGCCGTCCGCAGTCGCCGGAGCACCTCGACGACGGCGGCGGTGTCGGCCGGGTGCAGTCCCGCGGAGGGCTCGTCGAACACGTAGACGACGCCGAACAGGCCGGCCCGGACCGTCGCCGCCAGCCGCAGCCGCTGCAGTTCCCCGGACGACAGCGAGGGCACCGGGCGGGCCATCGTCAGGTGCCCCAGACCGAGCCCGGTCAGCGTCTCGATGCGCTCCACCAGGTCCTCGACCAGACCCTTGGCGACCGGGGCGGCGAGGCCGGCGCCGGTCAGCAGCGCGGCCAGCTCGTCGAGCGGCAGCGCCGTCATCTCGTCGATGGCGTACCCGCCCACGGTGACCGCCAAGGCCTCCTGCCGCAGCCGCCGGCCGGCGCACGCGGGACAGTCCATCGTCTCGACGAACTGCAGCGCCCGTCGCCGCAGCGCCTCGCTCTTCGTCGTCGCGATCGTGTGCAGCACGTATCGGCGGGCGCTCGTGTACGTGCCCGCGTAGGGACCTTGCACCGTCGTCGCGTCGCGGACCGGGGTCACCGTGACCACCGGCTGCTCGTCGGTGAACAGGATCCAGTCCCGCTCCTCCTGCGGCAGCTCCTGCCAGGGGCGGTCCACGTCGTGCCCCAGGGCGCCGAGGATGTCGCGGAGGTTCTTGCCGTGCCAGGCACCCGGCCAGGCCGCGATCGCCTTCTGCCGGATGCTCAGAGACGGGTCGGGGACCAACGTCTCCTCGGTGGTCCGATAGGTGCGGCCCAGCCCCGAGCAGGCCGGGCAGGCACCCGCGTGCGTGTTCGGCGAGAACGCCTCGGAGTCCAGCGGCGGCGCGCCCTCCACCGCCGTGCCGGCGCGCGAGAACAGCAACCGGAGCGTGTTCGACAGCGTCGAGAGGCTGCCCACCGTGGAGCGGTCGCTGACCCCACCGCCGCGCTGCTGACGCAGCCCGACCGCTGGGGGCAGACCTCCGACGTCGTCCACGTCGGGGGCCGCCACCTGGGTGATCAGCCGGCGCGCGTGCGGGGCGAGCACCTCCAGGTACCGGCGCTGCGCCTCGGCGAACACCGTCCCGAAGGCCAAGGACGACTTCCCCGACCCGGAGACGCCGGTGAACGCGACCAGCGCGTCGCGCGGGACGTCGACGTCGACGTCGCGCAGGTTGTGCACACGGGTACCGCGCACCCGGACGAACCCGCCGCTGGGATCGGTCGCCGCGGCCGGCGGCTCAACCAACTGAGCAGGACGTCGCGATCCGGGCCGGCGCCGGTCCGGTCTCGTCGGCGAGCGCGCCGCGCGACTCGGAGTACCGATCAGCACGGCCCGGCCAGCACCCCGCGACCAGGCGCGCCGGCTCGGCGTCGGTGGCGCCATGCCCCGGCAGCGTCACCGCGGTCACGGGGCGGCGGACGCCGGGGCGTCCTCGGCCTTCCGGACCTCCACGAGGTTGTCCGAGTACACCCCCGCGTTGCCCAGCATGTTGTGCCGGTCGGCGGTGATCGAGTTGACCGTGCTGCCCGAACTCTTGCTCTGCCAGTGCCCGACGTTCGCCATGACCACCCCGGGCATCAGCGTGTCCTCGATGACGGCGGGGCCGGTGAAGCTGCCGCGGTCGTTGAACACCCGCACCGTCTCCCCGCCGACGATGCCGCGCTCGGCGGCGTCGGCCGGGTGGATGAACACGCGCTGCTCGCCCTGCACGGCCTGCTTGTCCGAGGCGTTGGCGTACTGACTGTTGAGAAAGGCGTGCGGCTTGGGCGAGACGATGTTGAGCGGGTACCGCTCGGCCAGCTCCGGGTCGGACTCCGGCGACTCGAAGGGCGGCACGTAGTCCGGTAGCGGGTCGACGTAGCCGCCGGGCTGCATGGCCTCGTACATCGACCGCCACACCGGGACGACGAAGTTGCCGCCCTCGGCGAGGCTCGACCGGAACTCGCACCTGCCCGACGGGGTCGGGAAGTTGCCCTCGGCGTGCGGCGCCCGCTCGCCCGGTAGGCCGACGTCGAGGCGGGCCCAGCCGGTCTGCTTCAGCGTCTCGAGCGTGATGCCCTTCAGCGCCGGGGCGTCCCAGTCGTGGAAGTCGACGAGCATCTCCTCGTCGGTGCGCTTCCAGTAGTCCTCGTCGAACCCCATCGTGGCGGCCAGCCGCCGGAACAGCTCGACGTTGGGCACGCACTCGCCGGGTGGGGCGATGGCCGGCTGGTTGAGCGAGATGTAGAGGTGCCCCCAGGTGACCATGATGTCGAGCTGCTCGGCCTGCATGGTCGCGGGCAGCACGAGGTCGGCGAAGCGCGCGGTGTCGGTGATGAAGTGGTCGCTGACCACCGTGAAGAGGTCCTCCCGCATCAGCCCCTGCATCGTCTTCGTCTGCGCCGGGCCCTGCGAGACCGGGTTGGAGTTGTAGACGAACAACGACTTGATCGGCGGGTCCAGGGCCATCTCGCCGTTCAGCGCCATGCCCAGGTCGAGCTCGTTGACCACCCGGGTGCCCTCGGGGATCCACTGCGGCATGCAGATCCGGTCGAACAGCGTGGGGAACTCCCAGATCGGCATCTCCATCGTGCCGCCGCCGACGTGCCGCCAGGCTCCGACCAGCGCGGGCAGGCAGGTGATGGCCCGGATGGCCTGGCCGCCACCGCGGCTGCGCTCGATCGCCACCCCCTGGCGGATCGCCGCCGGCTGGCTGGTCGCGTACTCGCGGGCCAGCGTGCGGATGTCCTCGGCGGGGATGCCGGTGATCTCCGCGACCCGCTCCGGCGAATAGCTCGCCGCGCGCTCGGCCAGTTCGTCGTAGCCCAGCGTGTACCGCTCGACGTAATCCGTGTCGGTCAGCCCCTGCGCGATGATCTCGTGGATCAGCCCCATGGCGAGGGCGCCGTCCGTCCCGGGCCGGATGGGGATGTGCCAGTCGGCCTGGTTCGCCGTGCGGGTGCGGACCGGGTCGATGACGACGATCTTGGCGCCGTTCTCCCTCCGCGCCTGCAGGATGAACGGCCAGCCGTGGATGTTCGTGCTGGTCATGTTCATGCCCCACACGACGATGTACTTCGCGTGCACCATCGACTCCACGTCGAGGCCGCCGGTGCCCCCCACCGTCATGTGCCAGGCGGTCGAGGAACCCGACTCGCAGTACGTCTTCTCCGCGACCGTCGACCCGAGCCGGTTGAAGAACGCGTCGCCGGAGGTCAGGCCGTTGAGCACGCCCTGGTGCCCGAGGTAGGCGTGCGGCATGATCGCCTGGCTGCCGTACTCGTCGATGATCGCCGTCCAGCGCTGCTTGATCTCGGCGAGCGCGTCATCCCAGGTGATCGGTTCGAACTCGCCGGCGCCCTTCGGGCCCACCCGGCGCATGGGGTGCGTCAGCCGGTCGGCCTGGTAGTGGTGCTCCGGGAAGTTCTTGAGCTTGACGCACAGGCGCCCCTTGGTCATCGGGTGGTTGGGGTCGCCTTGGACGTCGACGAGCCGGCCCTCCTCGACGGTGTAGAGCATGGCGCAGGTATCCGGGCAGTCGTGCGGGCACGCGCCTCGGACGATCGTCAGTTCCTTGCCGCGCAGGCCGGCGTCGGGTGCGAGCGTCATCGGGAGGACCTCCACGGATGAGACGGGATGGGCGGCCACCGGCCCGCGCGTGGGCAGGGTCCGAGGTCGTCAGTCCAGCCGATCCGGCGTTTCAGAGGTGTATCGGAGAAATGAAGATGTGCGCGCCGCCGGAACGACGTCCCTGGGTTTCCCTTTCCGCGGCACCCGACGGTGCGGGGATGAATCGAAAATCGCCGCGGCGGCGCCGTTTCGCCAGGATGTCGTTGCAGCTCGGCGCGCTGGCCACCGGCCGGCCTCGACATCGCGGCGGTTCACCCAGCGACCGGACAATGGCACCCTGACGGCTGTTGCACCGGGCGGCTCGCCATTCCGACCGCCGTTCCTCCCCGGTGCACACCGCTCGGTCCCCGACCCGCAGGAGCACCGGATGCCCACGCCCCCGCAGGCCCTCGAGTACGCGCGTTCGGCCGTCTCCGCCGACAACTACGAGGCCTTCACGGCCGGCGGCGAGCCCGCCCCACCCGCACGGTCACCGAGCCGTTCGAGAGACTCCGCATCACCCGGGGCTGACGCCGTGTTCGGGGACCGCGAGTGACCGCCACCCAGCCACGGGCCCTCGACGACCACCCCTCGTGCGACTGCGCCGCACCCCGGGCCACCAGGCCGGCCGCCGGCCCGGCCGATCCGGTGGCCGCGGCGTTCAGTGCTTGGGTGCGCACGTGCCTGTCCGCGGGCTGGCATCCCGCCGTCAGCAGCGAGACGGTGCCGGTCGGCGCCGCCCGCGACCGCGTCACCTCCGCCGAGCTGCGCGCCCGGCACCCGGTGCCCGCCTACCGGGCCGCGGCCATGGACGGCATCGCGGTGACCAGCGGCCCCGACCCCCGAGAGGGGCCGGTCGAGCTGGCCCCGGGGGAGTTCGACCGCGTCGACACGGGCGACCCCGTGCCGGGCGGCCGCGACGCGGTCGTGATGCGCGAACAGGTCGCCTTCCTGCCCGGCGGGAGTGCGGTGGTGACCGGCCCGTGGCCCTCCCCCGGCCGGCACGTGCGGCGGGTCGGCGAGGACGTCGAGTCCGGGGCCGTCGTGCTCCCCGCCGGGCACCGCATCCGGCCCGTGGACGCGGCGGCGCTCGCGGCGGTCGGGCACACCACCGTGAGCGTGCGCCGCCGCCCGGTCGTGGCGATCGTGCCGACCGGCGACGAGATCAGGCCGATCGGCTCTCCGCTGCGCCCCGGCGAGATCCTGGACACCGACTCGCTGATGCTCGCCGGCCTGGCCGAGGACGCCGGCTGCACGGCGCTGGCCCTGCCGGTCATCCCGGATGATCCCGACCAGATCACCGCGGCCCTGGCCCACGCCGCGGAACGCGCCGACCTGGTCCTGGTGATCGCCGGCTCCAGTGCCGGACGCGACGACCACACCGGTTCAGTTCTCGACCGGCTGGGCCGGGTCGCGGTGCGCGGCGTCGCGATGCGGCCCGGGCACCCGGTCCTCCTCGGGGTGCTGGAGTGCGAGCGGATCGTGCCCGTCGTCGGCGTGCCGGGGTATCCGGGATCGGCCGAGCGGGCCTTCGCCTGCTTCGTGCGGCCGATGCTGGACCGGCTCCTGGGTCGCGAGTGTGATCCCGTCACGGAGCGCGGGATCCCCGCCCGGCTGGCCGTCGCGCTCCGGTCACCGGAGCACGTCGAGGACCACGTCCGCGTCCGGCTCGCCCGCATCCCCCACCCGCGGACCGCCGAGGAGCGGCTGGTCGCCGTCCCCCTGCCCCGCGGCGCCGGCGCGCTGACCACGCTCGTGCAGGCGGAGGCGGTGCTGCGAGTCCCCGCCGGCACCGGAGAGCTCCCCGCCGGGGCCGCCGTCCTGGCGGTGCCCGCCGCCGGCGCCCCGTGCGCGCCGGACACCGTCGTCGTGCGGGGACGGCGATCGGCCGCAACCGAGGCCTTGGTGGACGTGCGCACCGCGGAGCTGCCGGCCGGAGCGGTGAGCTGGGCGACGTGTCCCGAGGCCGACGCGATCGACGCCCTGGCCGACGGGCTCTGCCATGCCGCCGCGCTGGCCCTGCCGCTCCTGCAGGGGCGGCCGGACGAGCGCGCCACCGCCGCCCACGCACGGCGGCTGGGGCCGATCACCGTCCTCGAGGTCGCGCGCACCGCCGACCTCGTCGAGGTGCTGGTCGTTCCTGCGGCGTCCGCCTCGTGCCGGCCGGTCGAGGGGCTCCGCGCCGCCCTGGGCTCGACGACCTTCCGGCGCCGGCGCGACAGCACGGTCGCTGTGGACGGCCCGCCGTGCGCTCCACGTTGACCTCGTTCGACACCTCATCCTCGCCAGCAGGCCCGCCGGGGCTGTTGGACCCGCCGGCGCTCGTCCCCCAGGCGCGCCCGCGGATGGCGGGCATCAGAAGTACCGACACGACGCGGTCCCCGTCCACGGCGCGGACCGCCTGGTCGCGAGCGCCTCGGCCGGCACCGCGATCCCGCTCACCGGGCTGCGCCTCCCCCGCTCAACGACCCGCGGACCATCGCAGGATCGCTGCGCGGCCGTAGCACCGGCGTCATACAAGGAGCCGACGCTGGGGGCATGACGGCAAGCCTGTACGTGACCGGCACCCACGTCGCGTCGGTCGAGCGCGACCCGCTCCGGGACGGCCGGGACCTGCGCCGCGCGGTGACGCTGGCCCACGCGGTCGCCCGGCCCGTCGTCGACGGGCTCGCGGCATCGGCCTGCGGCGTCCTGGTCACCGCGGTCGCCGACATGGACTGGCAGGACGTCTGGGCCATCTCGCGGTGCGCGGAGTGCCGGCGGATCGCTGGGCCGGCTTGACCCCGTCGCCTCCGGCCTCAGCCGGGATCGGACACCACCGCCGAGTTCGACTGGCGCGGGGCTTCCTCATCGCCGTCGGGCGGTTCCGGCCCGGACTCCCCCGCGTCCTGGAGCCGCGAGTAGGTCGTCGTCGTGTCCCAGCGGTGCCCGCACTGACTGTCGAGGCACTTCCACTGGTCGATCATGGCCAGCCGCGCCATGTCCGTCCGCCAGACGTGGTCGACCCGCGGCGAGGCACACCGGGGACACTGCACCACGACGGCGCTCACCGATGCGGCCGCAGCCGGGACGGGCGCGGACCAGCAGCCACCCGCGCGGCCTCATCGACGGTCGGCCGGGGCGCGACCGGGGGCCGGAACCGAAGCCCCTTCGCCCCGCGCCGAGAGAAGTCCGCGGCGACCAGCCGGCAGCCACCCGGACAGTCGACCGCGACCAGAGCGCCGTCGCGCCAGCCGACAGCCGCTGACAGGCCGCACGTCGGACAGGTCTCCCAGGTGACTCGCTCGCCAGCGTTCATGCGGTCCTCTTCCCGGCCGCCGAACTCGGAGGCCGAAGAGAAGGGAGCCGGACCGCCGGTCTGAGTCCTGCAGGCTCCGTGGACGTCGCGGCCATACCCACCACGCCCGCGACAGTCACGCGACCTGCGGTGACTCGCCGGGAAACGGCTCTGAGGTGGTCCCCCCCTGGAACGGGTCAGGGGCCGTTCCGGATCTCTCCGGACACGGCCCCTGAGCTGCGGTTTCTCGCTGTCGGGCTGACGAGATTCGAACCTGCGACCCCTTGACCCCGGTCACGTTCGTGGTGTCCACCCGGGATCGTGTACGTCCTGTTCGCCCAGCTCACACGCCTGTGGCGTTCCCTGCCGTCCGCGCCGATCCGTCGCCGTTCGCGGCGCGTTGCTGCATCCGTTGCTGTAGCACTTCTCCGCGCTCGGACGTGTCAGTGCCTACATGAGGCACGACCTCATGCCGTTCATGCGCTCCGGAGCGAGGACGGCCAGCGGATGGTGCCCCGGATCGGTCCTGGGGGAGAACATCGCGGGCCAGCGAACCGATGGTGCCGACGACGAGTGGACCAGAAGCTGCGACAGAAGGCGTCATGGAGGACACGCCGTACGGCCGATGACGGTCTCATGTGCAACGTTCAGGCCCCAGGTCTTCGCAGCGATCTCGCCGCTGCCGTGGGCGTTCTCGGCGCTCCGCGACGGAAGCCATCCTGACGAGGCGACGGAACGCAGTCTCGTCCCGCTCGGCGACGGGACCATGCCGCCGGATTCGCACGCGGCTGCACGCGGAGGGCTTCAATTCGCGCCCTCGATCGCCCATCGCTCGAGATTGGTCGAGATGAACTCCAGTACGGTGGGGTCGTTGAAGAGCCGCGAGTGCGCCAAGCCATGGCGACCCTTGGTATCGGCGCCGAAGGGAGGGAGTTGGAGGATTTCCACGTGTCCGGGAGGAGTGGACTCCGTCGAGAGAAAGGCGAAGAAGCTCGGCAACGGACCATCCCATCCAAAGGCAAGTGACGCCAGCATGACCAGCGCCATCCCGAAGAAGAGCGGAATCCCGAACAGGAGCGCCAAGAAGAACATGACAACGAGCAGCAGCGTGCTTGCGGCCTCGATGTCGGGAACCAGGACGTAGCACCCCAACCAAGCGGCGGCGAAGGCCAGCGCCACGAGCCATGCCTTGACCACGGCGGTCGCCCCGGTCGTGATCCATGACATGAAGTGCCCGAGGGTCAGGATGCCGGTCGCCTCGTCCCCGGCCGCCCTGATCACGAGGACGTCTGCTCGCTCGACTTCGGGGGGTTGAACATCCCTGATCCATTGGTCTCTGACCTGTTCGACGACGTGAGGCAATTTGTCGATGTTGAATCGCCAGCCGCTCCGCCACAGACTCATCAGTACCGGCGAGATGGTGGACAAGAAGACAGCGGCGAGAACGAGCGAACCGATGGACAAGGCGAGAGCGGAGCCCTGCCAGACGCCCACGAGTGCGCTCATGATGGATGAGGAGACGGCCAGCGCGCCGATGGTCAACCAGCCCAGGATCATCGTCGCGGGGACTGCCCGGGCCCTCACGTGGATGAACGGCGTAGCAAGTGTGATGACGCGGACTCGCGCATCCGCGGTGTCCCTCTGGAGCTGCCGAACGGCGTAGAGCGCCACGTTCCCGCCATGGCTGTGAGCGATGACGACCTGCAGCCGGGCCGGGAAGCGCCGGTGTTGCTCGTTCAGGAAGGCCGCCAACTGCTCTCCGGCAGTGATGCGGGCGCGGTGTGTGTTACTTGCGGACCACTTGAAGACCTCGACTGGGATCGAGGCACTCTCCAATCTGCTCGTCATGCCGGCGGAGGGTTCGATCCAGGTTGGCTTGCGTCCGAGAAGGGCGGTGCCGTGAACCAGGGTGACAACGGCTGAAGACAACTCTTGGACCTTCCTACGTCTACGGCGCCCCAGTGTGATGTCTCAGCGCGCCGGAACTCGCCATTGACGGGTCGGGCGTGTGTCCCAGAGTGGGCCGCTCAGAGACACCGACCGGCTCGCCGGGAGGGCGGCCTTGGAGACCGTCAGCCGTATGGCTCGGTGTCCGCCTCGGTCGGTCGGGGCGAACCAGATGAGCGGGTCCTGGTCAGCGCACCTTCCGCGACCCGGTATCCGGGCGTCCTCGCGACGCTGTGCGAACGTCCTCCCGGGCCGACAAGATCGCCGCCCTGGCCCGTGCCGGCGGACGCTGCGAGCACCACAGCCGGTGGGGCGGACGCTGCGATGGGTGCACTCCCGGCCCGACGGCGCGGGCCCGGCGCGGCCGGCTCAGGACTCGTGCCGCCCCAGCACGGTGGTCACGAAGGCGTCGGCCGGCTGCGCCAGGGCTTCGTGGGCGGCGACGAACAGCTCGTGCGCACGGAGGCCAGGCCAGTCCTCCGGCAGCAGTTCAACCGGCAGATCGGGGTCGCGGAACGGGAATTGCCGGTAGCTGGACACCAGCTCGATCCGCAGCCGCAGCGCGTCGGGGCCGGACAGCGTGGCCAGTTCGGATGTCGCCGGCAGCTCCGTCAGGCGGGTGACGAAGTCCTGGTAGTCGCGGCCGAGCGCCTTCAGGTCCCAGCAGCGTTCGACCATGTCCAGATCGGTCGCGCGGCCACGGGTCCGGCAGGTCAGGAGGTCCAGCCTGGCCGTCGTGTCCGGCAGTGAACGTTCCACCTCGTCGAGTCGCTCGTGGGGGCTGATCCACGTCGCCGTCGCCAGTGGCCCGAACCCCAACCAGGACAGCGTGCCGCGCAGCCGCTCCCTCTCGGCTCGATCCTGCTCGGAGACCGCGTAGATGACCATGCGCCACTGTCCGTCCCACGGCGGGTGAGCCCGCTCGAAGATCCTGGTGCGCCCCTCGTTCAGCAGCCGCCAGGCCTTGTCCGTCAAGGTGTACACGGCCTGGCGTCCCTCGCGGTGGGAGTCGAACCATCCCTCTTTGCGCATGCGGGCGAGGACGATGCGGGCGGTCGGCTCCCCGACGTCGAACACCTCCAGCAGGTCGACCAGCGCCTGAGTCCGCGCGGCGCCGCCGTGGTAGCGCAGGTGGTCCCCGAACAGGTCGAAGACCACTGACCGCGGTTTCATCCAGCTCCCATCGGTGCACTCGGCGACCGATCTCGCCGCTCGTGGGCATTGTCCGACCAGCGCACCGCCTCGGCGCCATGAGGTGACGGGCCACGCACCCGATGTGGGCACACGGGGCCGGTCGCGGGAGCGCGCAGCAGGACGCGCCTCCCTCTCCTGCCGGAACAGCCGGGCGGCGGCGACCTGCGGCTGGGGCCGTCGGCCACCCCGCTGCGCCGTGACGGCATGACGCGCCGCGAACATTTGTGTCATCCACTTGACGGAGCACTGACGAATGACACACAGTGGCGCCCACCACAGACGACGACCGGAGGGGACCTTGTGACATCGTCGCGACCTGACTCGCTCGTGCCCGCCGAGAGCGGGCCGACCGGCAACAGCGCAGGCATCGCCACGAAGCTCCGGCTGGCCGACCGGCTGACCGCGACCTCCGGGCGGCACTACGTCCCCGGCATGCAGGCGCTGGTCCGGCTGCCGCTCGACGTCGCCCGCCGCGACCGTGCAGCCGGACTGCGCACCGGGGTCTTCATCTCGGGCTACCCCGGCTCGCCGTTGGGCGGGTACGACCTGGCCCTCGAACGCGAGGCGGAGCTGCTCGCCGAGCACGGGATCGTGCACGTCCCCGCCGGCAACGAGGAGCAGGCGGCGACGGCCTGCATGGGCACGCAGATGCTCGAGGACTACCCGCACAGCCGGGTCGACGGAGTCACCGCGTTCTGGTACGGGAAGGGCCCCGGAGTCGACCGCAGTGGCGACGCCCTCAAGCACGGCAACTTCGCCGGCACCTCACCCCTCGGCGCGGTGGTGCTGCTGGTCGGTGACGACCACGAGGCGAAGTCGTCCACCATGCCGTACCAGGAGGAGCCGGCGCTGGCCTCGGCCGGCATCCCCGTCCTGTACCCCGCGTCGGTCACGGAGTTCCGCTCGCTGGGCCTGCACGCCGCAGCCATGAGCCGGTACAGCGGGTGCTGGGTGGCGCTCAAGCTCACCAACCCGCTGTGCGACGGCGGGGAGACCGTCGACTACGACCAGCCGGTCGAGACCGTCGTCCCCGACCTGCTGATCGACGGCGTCCCCTTCGCCAAGCGCACCGACTTCTCCTTCTACCCCGGCAAGAACATCGAACACGAACGGCACCTGTACGAGGAGCGTCACGTCGCCGTCCAGGCGTACGCGCGGGCCAACCAGCTGGACCGCGTCGAGGTGTCCACTCCGTCCGACACGATCGGGATCGTCGCCGCCGGCAAGTCCTGGACCGACGTCCGCCAGGCGCTCACCGACCTGGGCATCGGGGACGACGACCTGCGCCGGGCAGGCGTGCGGCTGCTCAAGTTGGCCCTGGTCAGCCCCCTGGACGCCGAGACGATCCGCGACTTCGCCGACGGCCTGGAGGAGATCGTCGTCATCGAGGAGAAGCGCCCCGTCGTCGAGGACCAGGTGCGCGCCGCGGTGCAGCCCCTGGGCCGGCCCCTGCGCGTCGTCGGCAAGCGCGACGAGACCGGCGCCCGGCTGCTGCCCTCACACGGCGCCTTCGGCGCCGACCAGGTGGCCACGGTGCTGGCCGGCCGGTTGCAGCCGGTGCTGCCCGGCACAGCCGACGCGCCCAGGCTCAAGGAGCTCGCCGTCATCACCGAGCGGGACGCGCCCGTCCCGGCGGTGCGCACGCCCAACTTCTGCTCCGGCTGCCCGCACAACACCTCCACCGTGCTGGCCGAGGGCCAGCAGGCCTGGGGCGCGCCGGGTTGCGGCTGCTTCGGCACGGTCATCGAGCAGCCCGAGCGGCACATCGACACGATGACCCAGTACGGCGGCGAGGGACTGCCGTGGGTCGGCCTGGCGCCGTTCACCGACCGCCCTCACCTCACCCAGCACGTGGGCGACGGCTCCTTCTACCACTCCAGCCACCTCAACATCCGCTGGGCGGTGGCGACCGGCACGACCATCACGTTCAAGATCCTCTACAACGGCGCCGTCGCGAACACCGGCGCACAATCCGCCCCCGGCCAGCGGGGGGTCGCCGCGCTCACCCGGCTGCTGGAGGCCGAGGGCGTCGCCGCCTGCGCCGTCGTCACCAAGGAGCCGCGCCGGTACCGCCGGCAGCGGCTGGGCCGCGGGACCACGGTCCGGCGGGCGCACGAGCTGGTCGAGGTCAGCCGGGAGCTCGAGCGCGTCCCGGGCGTGACGGTGCTGGTCTACGACGAGACCTGCGCCAACGAGCGCCGCCGGCAGCGCAAGCGGGGCATCGCCCCGCCGCCGGAGGAGTACGTCGTCATCAACCCCGACGTCTGCGAGGCCTGCGGCGACTGCGGGGCGGCGAGCAACTGCATGTCACTGCAGAAGGTCGACACCGAGTTCGGCCCCAAGACGCACATCCACACGTCCTCCTGCAACCAGGACCTCGCCTGCCTCAAGGGCGACTGCCCGTCGTTCGTCACGGTGCGGACGGCCGAGGGGACGGGCTACCGGAAGCCGACGCTGATCCCGCTGGACGCCGAGGAGCTGCCCGAGGTGGCGCCGCCGGCCCTCTCCGGGCCGTTCGGGCTCATGGCACCGGGCGTCGGGGGCACCGGGGTGCTCACCCTCAACGCGATGCTGGCGGCCGCCGCCACCGTCGACGGGCACCGGGTGCGCACCTACGACCAGACCGGCGCCGCGCAGAAGTGGGGCCCGGTGCTGTCCACCCTCCTGCTGCACGACACCGACGACGCAGCCCCGTCCAACGTGCTGGGCGCCGGGCGCGCCGACCTCCTGCTGGCCCTGGACGAGGTCGGCTCGGTCTCCCCCGCCAATCAGCGACTGTGCTCCCCGGAGCGCACCGCACTGGTGCTCAACACCGACCTGTTCCCCACCGGCGAGATGGTCCGCGACGTCCACGCCACCGTGGACCGCGTCGGCGTCCGGGCCCGCCTGGAGGCTGTCTGCCGCCCCGACCCCGTGGTGGAGGTCCCCGCGCGGCGTATCGCGGAGACCCTCTTCGGCGACTACATGGTCACCAACGTGGTCGCCGTCGGTGCGGCGTACCAGGCCGGACTGCTGCCGCTGAGTGCGGCGGCCATCGAGGAGGCCATCGCGCTCAACGGGGTGGCGGTGACGGCCAACACCCAGGCCTTCCGATACGGGCGGCTGTGGATCGCCGACCCGGAGCGGGTCCGCCGCATCATCGAGCCGCCGCCGACGACGGCCGACGAGGAGATCGAGGTCCGCCGGACCGGCCTGCCCAGCCGGTGGCACGCCGACTACGACACCTTGGTGGCCCGTGTCGCCGACTGGGAGGAGCCGATCCGGCGCCTGCTGGCCGTGCGGATCGCCGACCTGATCGGCTACCAGGACGCCCGCCACGCCGAGCGCTACCTCGACCGGATCGAGGCCGTCCGCGCCCGCGAGCAGGAGAGCTTCCCGGGGTCCACCGACCTCACCGAGGCCGTTGCGGTCAACCTGCACCGGGTGCTCGCCTACAAGGACGAGTACGAGGTCGCCCGCCTCCACCTGCAGGCGGCGTTCCGGGAGCAGGTCGCCGCCACGTTCACCGACGCCCGGCGGCTGACCTTCCACCTGGCACCCCCGGCGCTCCGTCGGTTCGGGTACGACCGCAAGGTCGCCGTCCCAGGGTGGGCCGCCGTCCCGGCCTTCGGCGTCCTGCGCGGCGCCCGGAGGCTGCGCGGCACCAAGGCCGACCCCTTCGGCCGGCAGCGCTCCCGTGTCGAGGAGCGCGCGCTCATCGACTGGTACACGGGCCTGCTCGACACCGGACTGGCCGCCCTTCGCCCGCTGACCCGCGAGACCGTCCTCGCCCTGGCCCGGCTGCCCGAACAGATCCGCGGCTACGAGGACATCAAGGCCGGCAACGCCGCGGCCGCCCGAGACCGGGCCGAACGACTGCTCGGCGATCTGACCCGCCCCCGGCTGTCGATGCTCCCCGTCGCGGCCATCCGCCCCTGACCCGCCCCGTTCCCGAGTGAGGACGTCGATGTCCCTGTCCAGCAGCACCCCGACCGGCCGGGCCGTCGGTCAGCGCAGCGCGCTGTTCGTCGTGCTCGTCTGCTTCGTCACGATCGTCTTCGACGGCTACGACCTCGTCGTGTACGGCACGACGGTGCCCTCCATCCTCGCCTTCGAGGAGTGGGGGGTGACCCCCGCCGAGGCCGGCGCCATCGGCAGCTACGCCCTCATCGGCATGCTCATCGGCACCCTCGTCGTCGGCGCCATCACCGACATCCTCGGCCGCCGCAAGATCATGCTCATCTCGATCAGCTGGTTCTCGATCGCGATGGGCCTGACCGCCCTGGCACCCAACGTCGAGACGTTCGGTCTCCTGCGGTTCATCGCCGGGCTCGGTCTGGGCGGAGTGGTGCCCACCGCGATCGCGCTGACCGTCGAGTACTCCCCCAAGGGACGCCGGCAGCTCAACAACGCCCTGATGTACAGCGGCTACTCGTTCGGCGGCATCTTCGCCGCGCTCATCGGCCTGGCCCTGCTGCCGGAGACCGACTTCCGCGTCATGTACGCCATCGGCGCCCTGCCGCTGGTCACCGTGGTCCCCATCGCCTGGAAGTACCTGCCCGAGTCGATCGCCTTCCTGACCGCCAAGGGCCGTCACGACGAGGCACGCGCCCTCGCCGACCGCTACGGCGTGGTGCTCGACGACGTCACGGTGACCCCCGCGCCGGCCGGCACCTCGACCGACCGGCTGACCGGCATCCGGACCCTCTTCACCCGCCGCTACGTCATCGCCACGCTGCTGTTCGCGGCGGCCAGCTTCTGCGGGCTGCTGCTGGTGTACGGCCTGAACACCTGGCTGCCGCAGATCATGCGGGAGGCCGGCTACGCGCTGGGCAGTTCCCTGGCCTTCCTCCTCGTGCTCAACGCCGGGGCGATCGTCGGCGCGATCGGCGCCTCCCGGCTGGCCGACCGCATCGGCCCCAAGCCGGTCACCACGGCCGCCTTCCTCGCCGCCACCGTCTCCATCCTCCTGCTGTCGGTCAGCCTCCCGACGGCACTGCTGTTCCTGTTCGTCGCCGTCGCGGGCCTGGGCAGCGTCGGCACCCAGATCCTCGTCAACGGCTTCGTGGCCACCCACTACCCCGACGCCAGCCGCGCGACCGCACTCGGCTGGTCCCTCGGCATCGGCCGGTTCGGCGCCATCCTGGGGCCGGTGATCGGTGGCCTCGTCGTCGGCAGCTCGCTGGGGTTCGAGTGGAACTTCTACGTGTTCGCAGCCTTCGCGGTGCTCGGGGCGGTGCTCATCGTCGCCGTGCCCCGCCGGCCGATCGCGCCCGTCCCGGCGACCCCGCACGGCGAGTCGTTGGGCGTCAGGAACTGACCTCGGAGCGCCTGCGCGCAGCGGTGGGGTGCCTCTCGAGAGGTACCCCACCGCTGGGCACCCGCGCACCGCGGGATCCGGGGCCTGCGCCGTCCTCCACCAGAGCGGTCGACCGGGAGGCGTCGGCCGTCGTGCCCGCCGTCTCGATCCTGCACCCGGCCGGAAGCGCCGGTACGGGGTTGTCCAGGCCACTCCAAGTGTGTCAATCTTGCGTTGCTCCACACCGGGAGTGACACATGTATGCCCGAGGGGGACGCGCGATGCGCATAGCGGTACTGGGAGGCGGCCCCGGAGGGCTCTTCGCCGCCACTCTCGCGAAGGCGAGCGCGCCTGATCGCGAGGTCACCGTCTTCGAGCGCAACCGTGCCGAGGACACCTTCGGCTTCGGCGTCGTGTTCTCCGACGCCACGCTCGAGGGCATCCACGCGGCCGATCCGGTCGTCCGGGACGCGCTCACCGAGCACGGCGTGCACTGGGACCCGATCGAGGTGCGACTGCACGGCGAGCGGCTCCTGTGCCACGGCAACGGCATGGCCGCCGTGGAGCGGAAGACGTTGCTCAACCTGCTGCAGCGGCGCGCCCTCGAGGCCGGCGTCGAGGTCCGCTTCTCCACCGAGGTCGAACCCGACGAGCTCCTGGCGTCCGGCTACGACCTGGTGGTCGCCGCCGACGGCGCCAACTCCCGCCTGCGGGACCGGTTCGCCGACGTCTTCGGCCCCTCCGCCGAGACCGCGACCGCCAAGTTCATCTGGCTGGGCACCACGTACCCGTTCAGCGGGCTGACCTTCGTCCACGAGCGGGGGCCGCACGGAGTGTTCGCGGTGCACGGCTACCCGATCGGCAACGGTGTGTCCACGTTCATCGTCGAGACCGACGAGGACTCCTGGCGCGCCGCCGGCCTGGACGAGTTCGACGTCACCCAGCCGCCCGGCCCCAGCGACGAGAAGACGCGTAGCTACCTGCAGGAGCTGTTCGCCGAGCAGATCGACGGACACCCGCTGCTGGTCAACAACTCCCGGTGGGGCAACTTCCGCACCCGCCGCGCCCGCCGCTGGCGACACCGGGTGGGAGGGACCGCGATCGCGCTGCTGGGCGACTCCGCCCACACCGCGCACTTCTCGGTCGGCTCCGGCACGAAGATGGCCATGGAGGATGCCGTCGCGCTGGTGGCCGCGCTCGACGAGCACGGGGACGACGTCGACGCCGCCCTGGCGACCTACGAGACGATCCGGCAGCCGCAGGTCGCGAAGATCCAGGACTCCGCGCGCCCGAGCCTGTCGTGGTGGGAGCACTTCGGCCGCTCCCACGACGCTCTCCCGGCGTGGCAGTTCGCCTACCACTTCTTCACCCGCAGCCTCACCGAGTCCAAGCTGCGCCGCCGCGACGACGCGTTCGTCGCCGGGGCCCACGACCGCTGGCGCGAGGTCCATCAGGCCGAGCCGCTCGACAGCCCCCTCGAGGTCGCCGGTCAGCGGCTTGACGGGCGGGTCGTCGTGGTGAGCGACGGAGCGGCCCACCTGCCGGGTGGCCCTCTCCCCCTGCGGCCGGGACCCACCGACGACGGCGGCCCCTGGGGTCTGTGGGTGGCCGCCCCGGACAGCGAGGACCAGTTGCCCGCCGCCCTGGACGCCGTGGCGAAGGGCGTGGCCGCCGGAACCGCCCTGGTCGCCGTCGGGGGCGGCACCGCGCTGACCCGCCGGCTGCTGAGCGAGGCGGCCCGGCTGGAGCACCACACGGTGAGCCTGCTGGTCGAGGAGGTCGACCCGGGGCTCGCTGCGGATGTCGCCGTGACCGCCGTGCTCTCCGGCCGCACCGACCTGGTGAGCGCACCCGTCGAGGAGGTCGACTCGTGAGCCGTCTGAACCCGCTGTTCGCGCCCCGCGGGATCGCCGTCATCGGGGCGTCCCGCGACCCGAGCAAGCTCGGCGCGGTGATGGCCCGCTCCCTGAGCCGCTTCCCCGGCACCGTGGTGGGGGTCAACTCCCGCGACGTGGACCCGGCGGCCGGCCGGTTCGCCACCGTGGCGGATGCTGCGGCGGCCTCCCCCGACCCGATCGAGCTGGCGGTGCTCTGTGTACCCGCGGCCGTCTCCGCACGGGCCCTGGCCGACGCGGCCCGGGCCGGCGTGCGGGCGGCCCTGGTCAGCTCCGGCGGCTACGCCGAGGCCGGCGGCCCGGGCGTCGGCCATCAGGAGGACCTGGTGGCAGCTGCCCGGGAGAACGGCATCGCGCTGCTGGGTCCGAACACGTCCGGGTTCCTCGTCCCTGCCCGCGGCCTCACCGCCACCTTCGTGCCCGGCGCCGGCGCGGTACCGGCCGGCCCGGTGGCGGTGGTCGCGGCCAGCGGCGGGGTCAACCACGCGCTGGCCTTCCTGCTCGCCGAGGCCGAGATCGGCGTCTCGCTCGCCGTGGGACTGGGCAACGCCGTCGACGTCACCGCCGCCGACGTGCTCACCCACCTGGTCGACGACGAGAGCACGCGGGCGGTGGCCCTGCACGTGGAGTCCGTCGCGGACGGCCCAGCGCTGATCGCCGCGGTGAAGGCCCTGACCGCACGGGTTCCGGTGGCCGCGCTCGTCGTCGGGCGCAACGACGTCGCCGAGTTCGCCCGTTCACACACCGGCGCGCTGGCCACCTCCTGGCGCACCACCCGTGCCGCGCTCCGCTCGGCCGGTGCCGTGCTCGTCGACGACGAGCGCGAGCTGGTGGACGCGGTCACCGCGCTCTCGTCGCTGCGGCTCCCCGCCGTGGCCGACCCCGGGGTCGGGGTCGTCACCGCACAGGCCGGGCCCGCCCTGCTGCACGTCGACGGGTTGCGCGGCCGCGGCGTCGCGGTCCCGCCGCTGGCCCAGGCGACGCAGAACGCGGTGGGTGGGCTGCTGCCGCCGCTCACCTACCAGGCCAACCCCGTGGACACCGGCCGCCCCGGCCCCGGCTTCGGCCAGGTGATGGCCACGGTCGCCGCGGACCCCGCGGTCGACCTCGTGAGCGTCTACGCCCTCTCCGAGCCCGACGCACTCGACCTCCCGGCGGCGGTGGAGGGTGCCCTGGCCTCCGGCGCCGGGCCCGTGGTCGTCGGTCTGGGCGGCCCGCCCGAGCAGGTCACGCCACAGCGGCAGGCGCTGCGCAAGCTCGGCGTGCCCGCCCTCGACGGCCCCACCGCGCTGACCGTCGCGGTCGCGGCGCTGGTCGACGACGCCCGCGCGCAGGGCCGCAGGCTCCGTTCGAACTCGCCGGCGCCCGTGGCGGTGGCCGTTCCGAACCGGGATCTCGACGAGGACGAGGCCAAGACCCTGCTCGGACAGCTCGGCATCCCCACGCCGCCCCGGCGGGCCTGTGCCGACCGGGCGGAGGCGCATCGCGCCCTGGCCGAGCTGCCCGGACCGCTCGCCGTCAAGTTGCTCGACGCCACGGTGACCCACAAGTCCGACGTCGGGGGCGTGCACCTGGGCATCCGGGACGCCGCCGGGCTCGACGCCGCCCTCGGCGCGCTGGAGGGCATCGGGGTCAGCCGCTTCCTCGTCGAGTCCATGGCGCCCTCCGGGATCGATCTCATCGTGGGGGCCTCTCGCGACCCCGTCTTCGGGCCGATCGTGCTCGTCGGGCTCGGCGGCGTGGTGGCCGAGGCGCTCGCCGACGTCGCCATCGCCCCCGCTCCCCTGAGTGCCGCGGACGCCGGGGCGCTGGCCGACGAGCTCGGCGGCCGCGCCCTGCTGGACGGCTTCCGCGGTGGCCCGGTCGCCGACCGCACCGCCCTCGGCGCCGCGCTGGCCGCCCTCGGGGACCTGCTGGTCAGCCACCCCGAGATCGAGGCCGTGGAGATCAACCCGCTGCGCGTGACCGCCGACGGGCTGCTCGCCCTCGACGCCGTCCTGACCCTGGGCAAGGAGGCCCGTCCATGACCCGCACCCGCGCCATCACCCCGATCGCCGAGGGCGTCGTCCCCTGGCCGGACGACCTCGCGAACGTCTACACCCAGAGGGGTTGGTGGCGCGGGGCCGCTCTGGGCGCGGAACTGCTCGCCGCCGCCGACGCACACGCCGACGCGGTCGCCCTGGTGGACGGGGACGTCCGGCTGACCTACCGATCGCTGGCCGCGCGCGCCGACGCCCTGGCCGGCCGCCTGGTCGACGACCTCGGCCTGGAGCGGGAGGACCGCATCGTCGTCCAGTTGCCCAACTGCTGGGAGTTCGTCGTCCTCACCGTGGCCTGCCTGCGCGCCGGGATCGTGCCGGTGATGGCCCTCCCGGCCCACCGGCAACACGAGCTCGGGTACCTGGCCGCACACAGCGAGTCGGCGGCGCTCGCGGTGCCGGGCACACTGCGCGGGTTCGACCACGCCGAGATGGCCGAGGAGCTCCGCGCTGGGTCGGACACCCTGGAGCACGTCCTGGTGGTCGGCGCCCCGGTGCGCCCAGGCCACGTCGACCTCACCGCACTGTGCGCCGAGCCCGACGACCCGGCCGCGGTCCGCGCGCGGTGGGACGCCGACCAGCCGTCGAGCCGGTCGGTGGCGGTCTTCCTGCTCTCCGGCGGCACGACCGGTCTGCCCAAGTTGATCGCACGGACCCACGACGACTACGCCTACAACGCCCGCGCCAGCGCCGAGCTCTGCGGCCTCGGCCCGGACACCGTCTACCTCGGCACCCTGCCGGCCTCGCACAACTTCCCGCTGGCCTGCCCCGGGATCCTCGGCACCCTGCTGACCGGCGGCCGCGTCGTGATGCTGCCGTCCCCCGAACCCGAGCGTGTGTTCGCGACCATCGCGGCCGAGGGCGTCACCGTGGCCACCGCCGTCCCGGCCGTCGCCCAGCGCTGGCTGGCGCACGCCACCGACAACGGCTCCGAGCAGCTGCGGTCGCTGCAGCTGCTGCAGGTCGGCGGCGCCCGGCTGGCCGACGAGGTCGCCCGCACCGTGCGCCCGGTCCTCGGCTGCACGCTGCAGCAGGTGTTCGGCATGGCAGAGGGGCTGCTCAACTACACCCGCCTCGACGACCCCGAGGACGTCATCTGCACGACCCAGGGCCGACCGATGAGCGCCGGCGACGAGGTCCGCGTCGTCGACGAACTGGACCACGACGTCCCCGACGGCACGCCGGGTGCCCTGCTCACCCGCGGCCCCTACACGCCGCGCGGCTACTTCCGGGCGGCCGAGCAGAATGCCCGGGCGTTCACCCCTGACGGCTGGTACCGCAGCGGCGACATCGTCCGCCGCCGGCCCGACGGCAACCTCGTCGTCGAGGGCCGGGACAAGGACATGATCAACCGCGGCGGCGAGAAGATCAGTGCCGAAGAGGTGGAGAACCTCGCCTACCAGCTCCTCCCCCAGGTGGCCCACGTCGCCGCCGTCGCCATGCCGGACTCCGTGCTCGGCGAGCGGGTCTGCCTGTACGCCGTCCTGAAGCCCGGCACCACTCTCACCCTGGACGACATCCGGCAGGCCCTCGCCGGGGCCGGTGTCGCCACCTTCAAGTGGCCCGAACACCTCCAGATCGTCGACGAACTGCGCACCACCAAGGTCGGCAAGATCGACAAGAAGGCGCTGCGAGAGGACATCGCCGCGCGCCTCGCCTCCGGCTGAGCCGCCGATCGCCACATCCGGGATCTGGGGCCCTTGCTCGTGGTCAGATCCCTGTCAGACTCCGAACGGGCGAAGCAGAACTGACACACCCGACGGTCGGCTCCAGCACCTCGCCCGCCCGGCCGCGCTCCCTCCCACCGACCACCCCGGAGGCTCCCGTGCCCTACACCTTCGACCACATCGACCCCGCCAGGACGGCGATGATCGTCGTCGACATGCAGAACGACTTCGTCGCCGAAGGAGCTGCCCTGCAGTCCAAGCAGGCCCTGGCGATGGCCGACGAGCTGGCGCAGACCCTCGCGTTCTGCCGGGACAACGGGATCCGCGTGATCTACACGGCCCATGTCCACCGCGAGGACGGGTCGGACATGGGGCTGTACGACGACCTCTACCCCCCGATCGACCAGCGGGCCGCCCTCGTCGACGGCACCCCCGGCTCCGAGATCTTCCCGGCCCTGGCCCCGGCGCCCGGCGAGCACGTGATCAAGAAGCACCGCTACAGCGGCTTCTTCGCCACCGACCTGGACCTGATCCTCCGCGAGTGGGGCATCGACTCGGTCGTCATCTCGGGGACGACCACGGAGAACTGCTGCCACGCGACCGCACGCGACGCGATGTTCCACAACTACAAGGTGGCGTTCCTGTCCGACGCCACGGGCACCTTCGACTACCCGGACGTCGGCTGGGGTGCCATGTCGGCCGACGACGTCCACCGTGCGACCTTGTCCATCCTCGCGTTCTCCACCGCCCACGTGATGACCGCAGCCGAGTTCCGCGGACTCGTGACGGGGCGTAGCGCCGGATAGCGATCGCCGGAGTTGCTGGACGGACCAGCCGCTGATCAAGGACCGGCGGCTTCGCCATCGTGCACCCCGTACAGGGACACGGGGACTTCACCGGCAACGGCTGTCCGGCGGCGCACCACGACCGAAACGCGTCTTCCACGCGGCACGCACCGCCCTGCTCGCCGGGAAGGGCGCCCAGCCCCCTCGAACGCCAACAGGACAGCCCGGACGGGATGCAGGCGCAGCCTGCATCCCGTCTGGCACTCCCGAGTACGGAGTCGATCGTGGCCCGGCGAGTCGCCGGCATCGTCGCTGACTGCGTTCCACCGACCGCTCTCGCCCACCGCGGGCTGGTGATCTCACGGCGGGCGAGCGACCTCGCCCTCCACGCTGGGACCACGCGGTCGGCTCGCCGTCACCCTCTGCGGCGGAGGGTCCGGTCAACCACGGTGGCGGCCACGAGCACCAGACCGGCGGTACTGAAGACCCAGCCCATGGCGTGCAGCCCGGCGTCACTGACCGAACGGGCGTAGGCGAGGCCAGTGATGCTCGTGGCCACCATCGCCCCGGTGTACTGCGCGGTGCGGAAGAGCCCGGTCGCTGCGCCCACCTGCGCGGCTGGGGCCACCCGGTAGACCACGACCTGGTTGGCGACCAGCCCCATGCCGTTGGGGAGGCCGAAGACGGCGGCCACGCACGCCAGGACGGCGATCGGGGTGGCGGAGCCCAGGACCGTCATGGCCAGGCTCCCGGCGAGGAGTCCCACGGCAGAGCCGAGCAACGGCCACAGTGGCCGCGAGCCGCGTGTCCCGAAGAGGGAGACGAGTGCGCCGACGGCGGACATGCCGAGGAGGACGGACCCGGCCGTGCTCGCCGACAGCCCCCGGCTCTCCTGCAGCCACGGCGTGAACCCGAAGAGCACGCCGTAGACGACGACGAACGTCAGGGCCACCCGCAGATAGGTCGCGACCAGCGCCGGGTTGCGGCCCAGCATCCGGACGTCGAGGAACGGGACACGGGATCGCCGCTCGACGACCACGAGCAGGACGACGCAGACCGCGAGCCCAGAGGCGAGGCACCACCGGGGGCGGGGCAGCTCGGTGAGCACGAGGAGCATCAGGGTCACCGCCCCGCTGAACAGCGCGACGCCGGGCAGGTCCAGCATCCGCCACGCGGCGGCCTGCCTCTCCCGCCGGCGCGACCGCGGCAGGTGTCGCAGCGCGAGCGCCGTCACGAGGAGACCGAGGGGGACGTTGATGGCGAACACCGCACGCCACCCGACCGTGTCCACCAGGATCCCGCCGAGCGGGGGGCCGACCGCGAGGGTCACCAGGCCGGTGGTGTTGAGCAGGCCGAGGGCCCGGGCAGGGACCTGGATCCCCAACCGGTCGGCCTGCTCCCGCACCAGGCTGACGGCGGCCGGGTAGAGCGCCCCGGTACCGAGGCCGACGACGGCACGGGCGGCCACGATCCAGCCGAAGGTCGGCCCGAGGGCACCGATGACTCCGGCGACCGCGACGAGCACGGCGCCGGCGAGGAACACCCGCCGTGGGCCGAACTGGTCTGCGAGCCGGCCCGCGACCGGCTGGCCGATCGCGCTGGACAGGTACATGACCGAGATCAGCCACGCCGTCGCCGCCGCGCCGACGCCGAACTCCCGTCCGATCGGCGACAACGCGGTCGCGATCATCGTGGAGTTGACCGGGTTCAGCACTGCGCCGACGCACAAAGGGACGAGCAGCGCCGCACCGAGGTCCGGGGTTGCGCGGACGGCCGTTCCGCCGGCCGTCCCCACCGCACCCTCCGCCCGTCGGCCCTCTCCAGTGATCACGCCGCCGTCCGCCGCACCACGTCACAGGCCACGGGGGTCGGGATGCTCACGTCGGGTCCTCACGTGCGTAGGGACGGCCACGGCTGTTGCGACCGACTACAGGAGCTCGAAGTCCTCCCGGTCGAGCTGGTGGGTGCCCTTCCAGTACTCGAGACTGTGCAGCGGCCAGTTCTGCGAGACGCGGCCGGTCGCGTTCTTGTACCAGCTGTTCACCGACGACAGTCCGTAGGCCATCGAGCGGCAGGCGGCATCGATGCGCTCGTTGAACTCCTCGAACGCGCGCCGGTCCACCTGGATGGCGTCCCGCCCCTCATCGAAGAGCATGCGGATGCACGCCAGGACGTAGTCGATCGCCGCCTCGGAGAACATGACCAGACTGCCGTTGGCGATCAGGTTCGTGTTGGGCCCGTAGAGGCAGAAGAGGTTCGGGAAGTCGGGCACGCTGATCCCGTAGTAGGCGCGCGCGTCACCGCCCCACTGCTCGTGCAGGTCGATGCCGTCACGGCCGGTCACGCTGATCGAGGACAGGAAGTCCGACGCCCGGAAACCCGTGCCGAAGACGATCACGTCCACCTCGTGAACGGTGCCGTCCACGGTCTGGAGACCGGTGGGGTTGGCCCGCGCGATGGCCTCGGTGACGATGTGGACGTCGTCGCGCTTGAGGGTCTCCATCCACAGGCCGTCGTCCCGCAGCATCCGCTTGGCGTACGGCGGGTAGGCGGGCGTCACCTTGGCCAGCACGTCCGGACGGTCCCCGAGCGAACGCTCGAGGTGAGCGAGCAGCCCCTGCCGGAGCGCCTCGTTCTTCGCCGACACCGACACCGGGTGGTCCCACTCCGGATCGACGACGGCGTACGGCCGCCGGCTGTCGATGCTGGTGAAGAACTGGTGGACGCGGAACCACCGGTGGTAGTGCGGCACGTTCGCGAACAGCCACGCCTGACCCGTGGGCAGTGAGCTGTTGTACCCCGGGCTGGGCACCACCCAGGGGGGCGTCCGCTGGAACACGGTGACCGTCTCGGCCACCTCGGCGACCTTCGGGATGACCTGGAAGGCGCTGGCGCCGGTACCGACGACCGCGACCCGTTTCCCGGTCAGGTCGACGTCCTTGTCCCACTCCGCCGTGTGCCAGGTGGCGCCCTCGAAGCGGTCGAGGCCTTCGATGGTGGGGATGTTGGGTTCGCTCAGCTGGCCGACGGCGCTGATGACGGCCTGGAACCGGAGTTCCTTAGCCGGTCGGCCGTCCGTGCGGACCCGGACCACCCACGTCCTCGTGTCGTCGTCCCACCGGGCCGACACCACCTCGGTGCGGAACCGGATGTTCTCCTCGAGCCCGAGATCTCGGGCGCAGCGTTTGAGGTAGTCCCAGATCTCCTCTCGCCGGGAGTAGTTGTCCTTCCAGTCACCCTGTTGGTAGAAGGAGTAGCTGTAGGCGAAGTTGCTCGTGTCGAGACGGCATCCGGGATAGTCGTTCGCCGTCCACACGCCGCCGAGTTCGGACTGCCGCTCGAAGACCACGAAGGGGATGCCGGCCTGCGTGAGCCGGTGGGCGGTCGCCAGACCGGACATCCCCGCCCCGATGACGGCGACGCGGAACGGGCGGTCGGGGGCGAGCTCCTGCTTGGTCCACGTCGGCGCGCTCACGTCCCGGGGGTGGCCGAGTTGGTGGAGCAGGACCGGTAGGTAGCCCTCCGGGACCGGCCCGACCATGTACTCCATGATCCGGCTGACGTCGGCGTCGCTCAGTCCGTCCGCCGCTGCGCCGGACTGCTGGCGGAGCCGCACGATGGCCTCCGCGCACATCTCCCGGGCCGCGGCCTGGATCTCCCACGAGAGGTCCTCCTCGACCCCCAGACCCACGGCCGCCGAGACCGAGCCAGGTCGGAACTCCTCACGCAGCAGGGACAGGTCCCCGCTGGCGAACGCAAGTGCGGGGATGAGGCTCGGCAGGTGTGCGTCCTTCAGGTACTCGGCCAGCCTCTCGGCGTCGACTGCACCCTCGAGCCCAGCCCTGCTGTTCGCGATCGCCATCGAAGCAACACCTTCCTTCCGTGGGTGGTGCACGGGCCGCCGGCGATCCGTGCACATCGAGGGCCGCCTGGACCTAGCCCCCGGCGCCGGCTCCCGGGTGGCGGCACGAGCGCAGGAACCCGGTGAGCACCGGCATGAGCAGTTGGGGGTGGTCGATCTGCGGCGCGTGCTTGCAGTCCAGCGTCCGCACCTGCGCGTGCGGCAGGACCGCGGTCAGGCGCTCGTGCCAGTCCGGCTCCAGCAAGGGATCACGGGATCCACGGACCAGCAGGACCGGAGTCGTCGCCCCGGCGAGCCGACCCGGCCAGCCGTCGTCCTCACGGTTCCGCACGAGGGGTTCCGGGACCGGAGCGGACACGGCTGCGAGCGCCCGGTAGTGCCCGGGGTCGGACGCCCAGGTCAGCCGCTCGGCGACCTGCGCCTCGTAGCGGTCGGTCGGATCGATCAGCAGGTCGACGATGCGCCGCAGGTCGGCTTCCGTGCCGGCCCACCGGCCCAGCTCCGCCCGCGACAGCGCCGTGCGCCACGGGCCGCCCGTGCCACAGATGCTCACGACGGACGCCAGGTCGAGGAAGCGCTCCCCCAGGATGCGCAGCGCGAGCGACCCACCGAAGGAACTCCCCACGAGGTGGGCCGGGCGCTCCACCTGCTTGGCGCGCAGGAACGCCGCCAGGTGACGCATGCGGGGCCCGTACTGGGCGCGGTCGACGTAGACGACCTTGTCCGTCCCCCCGAACCCCAGCGTGTCCGGGGCCAGGACGTGGAACTCCTCGGCCAGGTCGGCGACGACGTTCGCCCAGGTGACCGAACTGGCCCCGCCCCAGGTCCCGTCGTGGAGGAGGACGACCGGCTCAGCGGCACGCGAGCCGGCTTCCAGGTAGCGCGTGGTGATCCCGCCGGCCTCGATCCACCCCTCGTCGACGTGCGCCGGGACTGCGGTGTCCTGGCAGGTGGTGGACACCGTCACTGGTCCTCGACCAGCAGCTGCTCGACCTGGGGCTCCTCCTCGAGCAGCCCTCGCTCCCGCGCGATGCCGGCGATCTCCCGGAGCGCGTCCTGGTCGAGGTCCGACCCGAAGCCGGGCAGGGTGAGCTCGGCCGTGACCGCGGGATCGAGGTCCATGTAGGAGTCGACGGCCTCCCGGACCGCCTCGGGGTGGTCCTGCGCGAAGTCCAGGGCCTCGTTCATGGCGGCCTTGAAGGTCTCCACGAGCTCGGGGTCCTGCTCGGCGAGCGTCCCGCTGGTGAAGTAGGACGCGATGAGGGTGTCGGTCTCCGTCAGGTCGAAGGTGTAGGCGACCGGCCGCGCACCGGCCTGCTTGGCGATCGTCCCGAAGGGCTCGTACTCGGTGATGGCGTCGACCTCACCGCGCTCGAGCGCGGGGATCATGTCACTCACCGGGAGCTCCACGAGGGTGACCTTCGCCGGGTCACCGCCGGCCCGCTCGATGGCGGCGTGGACCATGACCTCGGTCAGGCTGGCGAGCGAGTTGACCGCGACGGTCTTGCCCTCGAGGTCGGCAGCGTCCTGGACGGGGCTGTCCCCGCCGACCAGGATCAGGCCCGTGCCGGCCTGCCGGCCCGGCGACGAGCTGCCATGGGTGACGGCCCGCACGTCGAGCCCCTCCTCGCGTGCCTTCAGCAGCGAGACCACGTTCCCGTAGGCGAAGTCCACCTCGCCGTTGAGGACCAACGGGAGGAGCGCGGCACCGCCACCGGAGGTGGTCTGGGGGGTCACCTCCAGCCCGTGCTCCTCGAAGATCCCCTCGCTGATCCCGAGGTAGACCGGGGCCACGTCGACGACCGTGCTGACGCCCACGGTCACGTCCTGCAGCCCGGATCCCCCTTCCCCGGCCGGGGCCGACTCTCCCTCGGTGCCGCACGCGGCCACCACCACGACCATCGCTGCCCCGAGAACTGTGAGCGCCTTGCGCATTGCCGACTCCTCAAGATGTGTGGCCGGGCGGGCCGGGTTCGGTGGGTGCACGGCGCCCCGATGTCGGGCGCCCGGGAAGTGCCAGACGCAGGTCGAGCCGCCGCCGGATCCGCGTGCCCGAGGCCTCCGCCGGGCCGCCGGACGGTCGCTCGCGAACGTCCCGAGCGCCGGCAGTGCGACGCCGAGGAACGTAACGACGGTCACACAAGTATGTCAACGCTGACATAAATCCTTACTAAGTCCTTCTAGAGCAGCCCGCGGTGCGTTAGCGTCCCGAGAGGCCGCACTCCACGCGGATCGGCCACGCTGGGCAGGAGAGGAGTCGGGCCTTGTCGCTCCGTCACGCACTGCTGGCGCTGGTCGAGGTGCGCCCCATGACCGGATACGAGCTGGCGAAGCACTTCGACGCGTCGGTCTCCTCGGTGTGGCACGCCTCCCACCCGCAGATCTACCCCGAGCTCAAGCGCTTGGAGGACGAGGGCCTTGTCGAGGCCGTCTCCACTCCCCGGGGCAACCGGGGCACCAAGCGGACGTACTCGATCACGCCGGCCGGCTGCGCCGATCTGCAGCGCTGGCTCGAGGACGTCCAGGCCCCGGTGCTGGAGCGGAACGCCGCCTACCTCAAGGCGACGTACCTGGAGTACGCCTCGTTCGAGGCGGCACGCGCACAGTTCGAGGAGCACCTGCGGCACTACCAGCGGCTGGAGCGGCAGTGGTCAGCCCACGCCGAGGACCTGCGGCGGCGGAACACGGTCCTGATGCGGGAACGGTTGCGGCGGGCACCGGAGAGCGCCCACGACGCCATCGTCGCCTACAAGACCCACGTGTACAGCGGCCTCATCGGACGGGCGCAGGCCGAGATCGAGTGGGCCGAGCGCGGCCTCGAACTCGTGCAGCAGTTGAAGGACGAGGTGGGCGCGGACTGGGAGTCACGCCTGAGTGCACCGAAGCCGCCGTCCGAGGACGTCTCCGACGCTGTCGGCTGAGGGGGCCGGTCACCGGTCCGACCCGACGACCGGCCGAGCCGGTCGACGGGTCCTGCGCCGCGGTGTCGCGCCGACTGCCGGGACCGAGCGCGGAGCTCGGCGAACTCTGGGAGGTCACCACAGGCAGCGACGAGACCGCCGCTCAGCCCGGTGTTGACCGCATGCATCTCGTGGCCGGCCGCCTGGCCGCCCTACTGCGTTCACCAGAGCCGGTGCCCTCCGCCGGCTTGCGCACGCGGTGGACGCGCTCGGGGCCGCGGCGGTCAGCGCGCCGGCCGACCACAGGCTGAGATCGCCCGGTGTCCCGTCCGCACCACCCGCCCCCGGCGACGCTCCTGTCGGCACGGCCCCTCCCCCGACCAGCAACCCGGTCGGCAGGGCATGCGCACGCCGATCGGGTCAGTCGTTGCTGACCTGCGCTGCGGAACGCGGCCGCGGGCTGGCCGGCGCGATGTCCGTGGCCAACACCCTGCGGGTCCAGCCGGGCGCGATCTGCAGCGTCGACTACTCGGCGATGATGATCGTCATCGTCGTCATCGGCGGCATCGGGACCATCGAGGGGCCGTTGCTCGGGCGCTCGTCTTCCACCTCCTCCAGGACGGCCTGGCCGACCTGGGCAGCTGCCACCTCGTCGTCGTGGGCGGTGTCACCATCGTGGTGACGCTGCTGGCCCCCGGCGGCCCGTGGACCCTGACGCGCGGGTGGGTGGAGCTGTTCCGATCGGCTACCGGTCCGACATCCGGCGCTGACGCCCACGCCGCGGGCTTGACCCGGCTCTGCCTTGACAGTGACCCCGGATGGGCAGACAGTGCGCCGCGACGGTCCAGCGCAGGGCCCGGAGGATGCCATGAGCCACGGTCAGGTCGACGCCGTCGAGATCCTCCGCCGTGAACTCGACGCCGTGGGGAGCCTCCTGGAGGCGCTCTCCGATGCCGACTGGGAACGCTCCACACGGCTGATCCCGGAGGGCGACGGTGTCCCCCGGTGGCGGGTGGCCGACCTGGTGGCGCACATCGACATCTCCATAGGCCTGACCCTCGGGCTGCTCGACAGCATCCAGGCGGGCCAGCCCGGCCGTGACCGGGCCAGCTTCTTCATCGCCGACCGCAGCCAGGTCGCCCCCGTCGTCTACGCGTACGCCGTCGGGCACGCCGCCACACACGACCAAGCCAGCCTGGTCGAGCGGACCCTTGCCACCTTCGCTGCCAGCCTGCGTGGGATCCGGCAGCACCCGCCGGACACGATCGGCTCGGGCTTCTTCGCGCTCATGCGCCTGGACGAGTGGGTGCCGACCCGGGTCGTCGAGGCGGTGGTCCACGGCATCGACCTCACCGACGCCCTGGACCGACCCATGGTGGCGACCCCCGAGGGCATCGACGTCACCGCGGCGATCCTCGACGACGTGCTGGCCCGCCGCACCGTCGCCGGTCGGCCCACGGACCTGGGGGACGCCGTCGCCTGGGTCCGCGCCGCCTCTGGCCGCGAGGCGCATCCCGACCCGCGACTCCCGCTCATCGTCTGAGCGCGACGAACGCACCTGCTGGCGAGAACCCGGGCCACCAGCACGGACGACGGACCGCACGGCGACTGTCCAACGTTTCGACCGGGCCTTGCGACTGGCCGTGGTCCCGCGGCGACGCGCTCCGAGCGGGGCGCGGACGACCGGGCCACTTGCCACACAGGTGGATGATCGGCTCGGCTCGAGCTCGGTCACCACCTCCTCGGTCGGAGGGATCCGCGGCTGCTCCACCCCGGCCCCGGGCCCCGACGGTTAGCGGCCCGTGGACCAGGCGCCCACCGTCGACCCCCCACCCCGGCCACCGCTCGACCTCACGCAACACCTCCTTCACACCTGCCAGTCACGTGCCCGGAGTTCACCGGCATCCGGGGCTGTGCTGTTCGCGCAGGCCAGACAGTTGCGGCGTTCGCCGTCGTCCGGCCCGGTACGGCCTCATTCGTATCGCGTTGCTGTTCGGGCTGCTGTAGTCCTCTCCCGCGCTCGGGCGCGTCTTTGGGTGGACACAAAGCGAGTCAGGGACGTTCCGCGACGCCGGTCACGAAGCTCGGTGTCCCTGAAGATGACCCAGGTACTCTCCGAGAGCCAGGTGGGCACCACTCATGCAGCAGAAGATGCCGGGCGAGCCGATGCGGGTCCAGCCCAGCCGCGCCAGGCGGGTGACCAGTGACGATGCATGATCCGGGCGCCGTCGACGATCTAGCACAGCGCTGACTCGCCCGATGACCTGCCGCCGTGGCCGTGCGGCGGGAAGACTTGCTGGTGTCGTTCCGACGGCACCTCCGGGCCGCCGCCAAGGCGCCGCGGACCATCGGGCTGTACTCCCAGTCAGTCCGGTACTACGGCCGCTGGCTGACCGACCGCGGCCGGGCGGCAACGCTGGACGAGCTGACCCGGCACGCGGTCGCCGCGTGGCTGGCCGAGCTGACCGAGACGTGCGAGCCCTCCAACGTCGGCACGCGACTGCCCGGGATGCGCCGGGTCTACCGCTGGCTGGTCACTGAAGGAGAACTGGAGAAGGCCCCCACCGACGGCATCGAGATCTCCAGGCCGCCTGATGAGCCGGGGCCGATCCTGACCGATGAGGAGATCGCCGCGCTTCTCAAGGCGTACGCAGTCGGGCGCGGCCGGCCCGTCTGGGGCCTGGTCCACACGCACGCCGACAGGAGGGGGTGCGTCCCTACCGCCATGTTCGTCACGCACGGGACTCGCCCGCGCACAAGCCGGCTCTGCCGCCCTCGGTTGATCGCCGTTCGCGTCAGTGATCGTGGAGGATGACACCGCGGACGTTGAGCCCGTTGCGCAGGTCCTCGTAGGCCTGGTTGACCTCGTCCAGCTTGTACGTGTTCGTGATGAGCTCGCTCAGCTTGAGCTTCCCGGCCTTGTAGTAGGTGAGCAGTCGAGGGATGTCGCGAGTCGGGCTCGAGTTCCCGAACAGGGTGCCGCGCAACACCTTGGCGTACGCCTGCATCTGAATGAGCTTGAGGGGGACGAGCGCGTCGTTCTCGCCGACACCCACGAGCACGCAGGTGCCCATCTTGCGCGTGGCGTCGAAGGCGTCGCTCACGTGCTGCGGATCGACGCGCCCAATGGTGATGATGACAACGTCTGCACCTTGGCCGTTCGTCTCGTGCTGCAGGCACGGCAGCGCCTCGTCGAGGGAAGCGAACGTATGGGTGGCACCCATGGTCTCGGCGACGTCGCGCTTCAGCTTGACCGGATCGACCACGATCACCAGGCGCGCCCCGGCATGCCCGGCCCCCTGCACGGCGTTCATGCCCACCCCGCCCGCTCCGAGGACGAGAACGACGTCGCCGGGTTGCGCCCCGCCCGCGTAGACCACGGAGCCCCAACCGGTCGTGACGCCGCAGGCGACCAGCGCTGCCTCGGCGAACGGCAGGTCATCGTCGATCTTGATGCATTGCGACTCGTGCGTCACCAAGTAGTTGGAGAAGGTCCCGAGGCGCTGCATCGCCCCGATCCCCTCTCCGGACGCCAGGTGGAAGCGCGGACTGCCGTCGAGCATCTTCCCCTCGTAGACGTCCGCGCCGGAGTCGCAGATGAACTGCCATCCGCGGGCGCACCAGTCGCACGTGCCGCACCCCGGGATGAACGCCGTCGTGACGTGGTCGCCGGGCTTGACCCGGGTCACCCCCGGCCCGACCGCCTCCACGATCCCGGAGCCTTCATGCCCTCCGACCACCGGGTACACGCTGGGCAGGTCGCCGGTGAGCAGGTGCTCGTCGGAGTGGCACAGGCCCGACGCCATCACCTTCACCAGGACCTCGTTGTCCTTGGGCGGATGGAGCTCGAGCTCCTCGACCGACCACTCCGACCCGACCTCGTGACAGACGGCTCCACGCACCTTCACGACGCGCTCCTCACCTTCGCTCATCAGACGGCAGACGCTGGGCGCTGTCCGGCGGAGCCGGCCTGTGTTCCGTCGGCCGGAGGTGCGCCGACGAGGAGAGGCACGCCGACCACTCCTGGCGCGTTTCCGAAGCTCGGAAAAATCCACCCGTATCTCGGAAGACGGACGCTAGGAGGCCGCCTGGAGCGTGTCAAGGCCACGTGTGGTCGCGGCGCGGCCACCTCCAGGCCACCGCTCGGCGAAGCGATCGGGCGCGACGCCCACGCCTGGGCGGGGCGGACCCACAGCCGACTGTCCCGTGAGCGACAAGGGTGGTGGACGACGTCGCGCCTGGCAGCAGCAGGCCGCCTACCGTGCGGACTCGGGACTGGGCCCCGCTGCCCGGTGGCGAGCCCGGACCGGCTCCATCCAGCTGGACGGCGGGATGCCCCGAAGGCACGGGACACCCTCCGCCGAGTGCGAAGAGGCTCAGTCGGGAGGCTGGTGCAGTCCCGGGTCCGCCGGCCCCGTCGACGCCCCGGTGAACGTCACCTCGAATCCTCCCCGCTCAGGGGAGCAGCAGTACGGGCCGGCGAACGCGTCCGCCCCGGCGTCGAGCGGCGCGAGTCGGATCATGATCCAGGGCTCATGTTCCACCCGAGCGCGGATGGTGATGGCATCGCCTGCGCGGCTGACTCGGAGCGTGACCTCCCGTCCCGACCAGGTCGGCACCGGAGAGGTCGACCAGTCGGAGACCGCGCGGGTGACCACGGCTCCCAGGTGAGCTGCTCCGTCGGTGAACTCCAGGCCGGCCTTCGTCCACGTCGCCTCGTCGACGCGGACCAGGATCCCGGCCTGGTCGTAGAGCTGCGTCAGGTCGCCGACGAACGAGACCTCCACGGCAGATCCGGGCGGTAGAGGCCACAGCAGTGCGTGACCGCTGTCGCGAGTGAACCCGTAGCTGGTCTGACGCCAGAAGTCGCTACCGTCTCGTGTCTTCACGACCAGGCGGCCGAGTGCGTCGATGTGGTGGAGCGGTTCGTTCAGCCATGCCCCTGAAGACCAGTCCTGCCGTGGCACGTCGTCTCCTCATCTGCAGCGGTCAGCGCAGAGCACGACCAGGTGGTCGGTGGTCTGGCCGATGATTCGTCCGGTACCCCGACCGGCTTCCGTCTCGAGACAGTTGTGGGGTTCAGCCGTGGCGCAGGCCTGCCTGGGCCACGACGAACTCGATGCGTGCAACCTCCACGTCGCGGATCGGCTGCAGCGGCGGTCGGACGTGCGGGGCATCGATCCGGCCGAGCGTCGCCAGGACGACCTTCATCCGGTTGTGCATGTCGAGGATGGGGGCGTCGTAGCAGAGCTCGGCCAGCGGCTGGATGCGATCCCAGACGCGTCGGGCCTCCGTCAGGTCCTGCTTCTCGACCGCACGCCACAGCTCGACGTGGAGGTCGGCCACGATGCTGCCGTGGCCGGACAGGATGCCGTCTGCGCCGAGCACGAGCGAGGTCAGCAATGAGCGGCTGAAGCTCGACAGGACGGCGACGTCCTTGTCCAAGCTCTTCAGCGCTCGGAGGTTCCGCTCGTAGACGACGATGTCGTTCGACCACTCCTTGACCGCGACCACGTTGTCGATCTCGGAGCAGATCCGGACCAGGGTGTCGGTGGTCAGTCGCAGGCCGGAGGTCGCCGGGTAGGCGAACGCGATGATCGGCAGCGCCGTCGCCGATGCGATCTCGGCATAGTGAGCGAAGACCATCTCGGGCCGCAGCTGCGATCCGCCCTCGAAGACCGTCGAAGGGAAGACGAGCAGAGCATCCGCGCCTGACCGTTCTGCCTCCACTGCGATCCGGGCGGCCTTCATCGAGCCGTCCTGGTAGACGCCGGAGATGACCGGCACGTCGCCGCCGGCTTCCTCGAGGACGATCTCCAGGAGCCGACGCTGCTCGTCGGCCGTCAGCGTGGCGACCTCGGAGGCGTGCGCGTTCGTCGTGATGCCGCCGATCCCGTCGAGATCGAGGAGTGCCCGGAGGTGACGACGGAGGTTGGGCTCGTCGATCTCGAGGTCCGAGGTGAACGGCAGCAGGTGGGCCGGGATGACGCCGCGCAGCGCGCGCATGGTTGCCATGGTGGAGGTGGTCCTTCCCCAGTCCGCAGGGCGGACCCGTCCGATCGACCGATTGCGCGACGGAGGTTCCCCCGCGACTCGGCCATCCGTCAACGCACGGACGTCCACCCGAGCCGGGCGGTCCCGCGCCGGCCCGCGGCCGCCCAGGTCGCACCCCTGACCCTGGGCCACGACCCCGGCTCGTCGGTGGCGGTGCGCCACGTCCAGGGCCAGACGCAGCAGTCGTCGGGGTGGACACCGGGCACCCCTCGCCTCACCGCCGTGGCGCTTGTCACCATCAGCCGACGTCACTACAGTTCCTTCACGTGGAGTCATTTTTCCAGAATACGGAATCTACGGTTGGGTATGCGGCGCGACTGGAGGAGGCGCGCGGGCTCATGCTCCAGCGGGTCGACGAGATGCTCGCCGCGGATCTGCCGGGCTTTCCCCACTGGGCCGACCCCGCGACCGGGGAGTGGCTCTGCACCGAGGACGGCGACTGGACCGGTGGCGCGTGGCCGGGGATGTTGTGGTACGCCGCGCGGACGACGGCCAACCCCCGCTACACAGCCGAGGCCCGGCACTGGTGCGAGCGGATGCGCAGCCGGGCCGGACGGGCCACCGCCTTCAAGGGCTTCGGGTTCTTCCACGGGGTCGCCCTCGGCGACGTGCTGACCGGCGACGAATCCGCCCGCGCACTCGCTCTCGAGGCGGCGCAGAGCCTCGTCGAGATGTACGACCCCGCGCTCGGGCTCATACCCCTCGGTCCGCAGGCGGAGGAGTCCCATGCCGTGGGCACGGCCTCGTCCAGCATCGACTCGCTCCAGGCAACGCCGCTGCTGATCTGGGCGTACGACGTGACCGGTGAGCCACGGTACGCCGAGGTGGCCCGCGCACACACCGCCCGTGTCCTGGACATCCATGTCCGGGCGGACGGATCGGTGGTGCAGTCCAGTGAACTCGACGCCGCGACCGGTCAGGTCCTGCACACCCACACCCACAAGGGCTTTTCGGACACGAGCACGTGGTGCCGGGCCCAGGCGTGGGCCGTCCTCTATGCCGCGGTGGCCGCGTGCCGGATGCCGGGGGATGACGTGTGGACACCCATCGCGGTGCGCGTTGCCGACTGGTGGCTCGAGTCCGTTCCTGACGACCTGGTCGCCTTCTGGGACTTCGACGACCCCCGCATCCCCGAGACGCACCGTGACACCTCCGGGACCGCGATCGTGGCCAGTGGGCTGCTGCGGCTCGGAGCCGCCCTCGGCGAGGCCGGCAGCCGCTACACCGACGCCGGCCGGCGGACCGTCGAGGCCCTGGTCGACCACCACCTGACGCCGCACCGCGCCGGGGCGGCGACGTCACCCGGCCGGCTGCTCGACGGCTGCTTCAACCCGCGCCCGGAAGCCCGGCCGCAGGACGCCGTGACCTCCGCCGAACTGATCTTCGGCTCGTTCTTCCTGTTCGAGTGCCTCCACCTGCTGACCGGGCGCGTCCCGGCCCCCCTCGTCTGATAGGAGCGACCGTGCCCGACCGCATCTCCGCCGCACTCCACGCTGCCGGACTCCCCGTGCGGGAGCAGCACCCCGACGGCGCCGCCCTGGGCCGGTTCCCGGATGGTGCCCCCTTCCACATCGAGATCGCCTCCGTCGAGGGACCCGAGGCCCTGGGCATGGTCCTCGACGCCGCGCGCGAGCACGACCTGCGCGTCCACCGGGTCAGCCAGGGCAGCGGGATGATGCTGCTCAGCGACGCCGAGATCACCGAGATGGTGTCCCTCGGCGTCGCGAACGACGTGGAGGTCAGCCTGTTCGTCGGCCCACGCGCGGGGTGGGACACCGGCATCCAGGTGTCCAGCACCAACGGCCGGGTGGCAGCCGGCTCGCTGCGGGGAGCTGACCAGCTGTGGTTCGCCCTGCAGGACATCGTCCGCGGGTGCGAACTGGGAGTGCGCAGCATCCTCATCGGGGACCTCGGGCTGCTCGCCGTCGTCCGTGACCTGCGCGCCTCCGGCGACCTGCCGGCTGACCTGGTGGTGAAGACGTCGGTGATGCTGCCCGCCGCCAACCCGGCCGCCGCCCGCGTGCTCGAGGACCTGGGGGCGAACACCCTGAACCTGCCGGTCGACCTGTCACTGGCCCAGATCGCGGCCATCCGGGCAGCGGTCGACGTGCCGCTGGACGTGTACGTGGAGGCTCCCGACGACCTCGGCGGGACGGTGCGGCACTACGACGCCGCCGACCTGGTCCGGCTCGCCGCACCGGTGCACCTCAAGTACAGCGTGCGCAACGCCCCCGGGATCTACCCGTCCGGCGGGCACCTGCGCGGGGTCGTCCTGGAGACTGCGCGGGAGCGGGTCCGGCGGGCCGCGCTCAGCATCGCGCTGATGCGCCGGATGCAGGACCTGCAGCAGTCCACGCTCACCGCTTCCCTACCCGCCTGAGGTCGACGGGATGTCCCGGCCCTCCACGTCCGCTCCGGCCGGGGTCCCGACCCGCAAGCCGACACTGCTGCCGCTGCTGCTCGCCACCTGCTGCGGGGCCCTGTTCCTCTACGCGGCCTACCTCGGGGCGGTCAGCGTGGCCCTGCCGGCGATCGGCGCCGCCTTCGGGGAGGGGTCGGCGGTGGCAGCCCGGCTCTTCCCGACCAACTTCACCGGGTTCGTCGTCGGCGTGCTGCTCTGCGGCTATCTGTCCGACCGGTGGGGTCGGCGGGCAGTGCTCCTCCTCTCGCTGTCCTGCTACGGCACCGGTCTGCTGGTGTTCGGGCTGGCCGCGACGCTGCCCGTGGCGCTGGTCGCCTCGGTGGTGATCGGGTTCGGCAGCGGAGCTCTCGAGACCGTGGCGAGTGCGCTGGCCGCCGACCTCTATCCCCACCGTCGGGCCCTCGTGCTCAACCTCGCGCACGTCGCCTTCGGGGTCGGGGCCGCCTGCAGTCCGGCACTGGCTCACGTCGCGTTGACGTCCGGGTGGGACTGGCGCGCGCTCTACCTCGTGCTGGCCGCCGCCACGGGGCTGCTGTTCCTGGCCCTGGGTGCGCAGCGACTGCCCCGAGCCGGCCGAACCACGGAGGCGGTGGACACCGAGGCCCTACGCCAGATGCTGCGCAGCCGTTGGTTCGTCGCCGTGTGCACCGGCATGGGACTGTACGTCGGCGCGGAGATCGGCTTCTTCTCCTGGCTGCCTACCTACTACGACGAGGTCGTGACCGGTGGCGACAACTGGTCCGGACTCGTGGTGACCGTCTTCTGGACCGCCATGACCGTGGGCCGGCTGGGTGCCGCCGCGGTCGTCTCCCGGGTCGATGGGCGCGCCCTGATCCTGGTCCTGTCCGCTGCCGGTGCGGTGTCCTCTGCCCTGGTCCTCGTGCCCGCACCGCTCGTCCTGACCACTGCCTGGGTCGCCTGCGCCGGCCTGGCCTTCTCCGGGCTGTTCGCCATCCTGCTCGGCGAGAGCAGCCGGGGGTTCGCCGGCATGGAGGGGACCGCCTTCGGCGGCGCCATCGCGCTCGGTGGCGTCGGCGGCGCACTCGTTCCCTGGCTCATCGGCATTGTGGGAGCCGGTCCACTCGGCTGGTCCGCTGCCCTCGGCGTCGTTCCGGTGTGCATGGCCGGAGTCAGCGCGGCGGTCTTCCTGGGAGCTCCCACGCGGTTCCGCCGGGAGCCACGGTGACGTCCCGAGCAGCACTTCGCTGCCTGTTGATGACCGTGACCCATCGGGGCCCAGCTCCACTGGGCCTCCGGCGAGGTGATCGCATGGGCGGGCGACTCGGCGCGCTCCGCGACGACCTGACTGGCTGGTGCCCCGGATCGACGGGGGGGGGTGGTTCCGCGGGCGTGGTGATGGTCCGGTGCGCGCACACGGCATGGCGAACAGCCGCCGAAGTGCGACGACCGCCGGCTGCTGCTGGACACACTCCAGTATGTGCTGCGCAGCGGCTGTGCCGAGCGGCACGTCCCGCATCGGCTGGCCCTCTGGAACGCCGCCTCTCGCTGGTTCACCGCGTGGACCGCCGATGGCCAGTTGGTGGCGGCGGCTGCACGCGGCGCTCCGCGACGACGTCGCCGCGCGGAAGGAGCGTGAGCGGCAACCCCACCCGCGGCGGTGCTGGAGGCGCATTCCGCGCACCGCCCGAGCGTGGGGAGGCGATCAGGACCACGCCGGCAAAGGCCGCCCGCACCCGCAGAACCAGGGGGCAGCCGGTTACCGAACGGCGTCTGCGGCGCCCGAGGCCGACCGGGCCGATCGCGGCTCGTCCAGCCCGGCGGCCCGAGCTAGCTGCTGACGAGATGGAAACGACGTGTCCGGCCGTGCGATTGCCCGAGTCGGCCGGATCCCGCGCACCGTCGGGTCGACTCGTCCGTGGCGGCGATGCCTGAGACCTGGAGCTCGGGCGTGGGCCACGGGCCGTTGCTCGATCGCCAGCGGGCGGACACCCGGGGGCGCGCCGGCCGGCATCAACTTGCTCGAGGCCACCAAGCCTGTGGGCTTTCCGGCGTGGTGCCCTCGGGGAACTCATCCGTTGGCGCGCCAGCCGCCGCCGGGCACAGGCGGTTCGACGAACCCCAAGCCGACCGCACCCGCCGGTCACACAGTCGACGTCCTCCCGTGTGCAGCCCAACGATCCCGGGCGCGGAGTCGATGTCCTCCGCGCCCGGGATCAGGCCTCACAACTGGTGCCTGAGCGTCGGCACACCCCGACACCAGTTGGTTCGTTCGAGCCAGCGCGTGGCTGCCCGGGGTGTCAGTGCTCGTGCAGGACGACGCCCCGGATGTTCTTGCCGTCGTACATGTCCTGGTAGCCCTCGTTGACCTCGTCAACGCGGTAGGTGCGGGTCACCAGCTCGTCGAGGCGCAGCCGGCCGCTGCGGTAGTAGCGCAGGAGCCGAGGGATGTCGCGGGTGGGGTTGCAGTTGCCGAACAGAGACCCCTTCACCGTGCGGGCGAAGATGGTCACGTCCCAGGGCGACAGGTCGATCCCCGCGTCCCACTGCCCGACCGCAGTGAGCACGCAGGTGCCCATCTTGCGGGTGGCTCGGACGGCCTCGCCCACGAGGCCACCGTCGATGCGACCGACCGTGACGACGACCTTGTCCGCGCCCTGACCATTGGTGAGGTCGAGCACGTGCGGCATCGCGTCGGCGATGCTCGCGAACGACGCCGTCGCCCCCAGCCGCTCGGCGGTCTCCCGCTTGAAGGCGACCGGGTCCACGGCGATGACGTGCTCGGCGCCCGCCATCGCCGCGCCCTGGACGGCGTTCATCCCGACGCCACCGGTGCCGACGATCATGACGACCTCGCCGGCCTCCACCGCCGCCGCGTTGACCGACGAGCCCCAGCCCGTGGCCACGCCGCACGCGACCAGGCAGGCCGTCTCGAGCGGGATGTCCTCGTCGATGCGGATGCACTGCTCCTCGTTGGTGACGAGGTGGTTGGCGAAGGTGCCCAGTCGCTGCATCGCGCCGATCCCGCGGCCATCGGTCAGGTGGAAACGAGCGGTCCCGTCGAGCAGGAGCCCTTCGGCCATGCCGTTGCCGTTGTCGCAGACGAACTGCATCCCCCGCGCGCACCACACGCACTTGCCGCAGCCGGGGATGAAGGCCGTCACCATGTGGTCACCGGGCTTCACCCGAGTGACCCCCGGGCCCACCGCCTCGACGATGCCGGCTCCCTCGTGTCCCATGACCAGCGGAAGCGGCTGCTTGGTGTCCCCGGTCCGGAGGTGCTCGTCGGAGTGGCACATCCCCGACGCCACGACCCGGACCCGCACCTCGCCGGCCCGCGGTTCGTCCAGTCGCAGCTCCTCGACCTGGAACTTCCCGCCCACTTCATGCAGAACCGCGCCGTGCACGGACATGTGACTCCCCTGTCTCCTGTTCTGGATGTCTGTCGCCCGGCCCGCGCGCGGGTCGGGCGAGCCGAGGCGGCAGCCCGCCGCCACTGGGCGGGACAGCGCGTCTCAGCCCTGCGCGCGAACGGCGCCCTGGTCGAGCAGGCCCTGGATGCGCTCCTCGGCGTAGCCGAGTTCGCGCAGCACCTCCACACTGTGCGCGCCCAGGTGAGGCGGCGAGATGACGACCGGTGGGACGTGACCGTCGTAGCGGACGGGGTGGCTCACCACCCGACCGCACCAGCTGTCGTCACCCACCTCCTGGATGAGCTGGTTGTGCAGGATCTGCGGGTGCTGCTCGACGTCCGCGTAGGACAGCACCGGTGCGAACCACACACCGGCCTCGGTGAAGGCCTCCCCCACCTCCTCGAGGCTGCGGGTCGCCAGCGCCGCGGCCAGCGCCTCGGCCACCTCGTCCCTGTCCGCGACCGGATCGAGTGCACCGATGTCGCTGAGCTCGGGGAACGCCTGGACCAGGGTCGGGAGGGCCACCAGCGAGACCGCCACGTGCGCGTCCTTGGTCCCGTAGACGCCGTAGGGCGCGGGGTGGTACCAGGTCGCGAGCCGGTCGTGGCGGCCCAACTGCTCCGACCACGACCGGTCCCGGGCCCGGTTGAGGTAGAAGGTGAACGCCTCCATCTGGAGGTCCACCCCGGCGTTGAGGAGGCTCGCCTCCACCCGGCAGCCGACGCCGCTGGTGGCCCGCCGGATGACGGAGGCCAGTACCCCCATCGCCAGCAGCGCCGCGCCGTGCTGATCGGCTACCGCGGCCCCGGCCGAGGTCGGGGCGCCGCCCGAGGCCGCGGCCAAGCCGGTGAGCGCCTGGACGAGCAGGTCCTGGCCAGGCCGCTCGGCCATCGGGCCGGAGGATCCGTAGCCGGTGGCCGAGGCGTAGATCAGACCGGGCCGGGTGGCTGCGAGCTCCTCGTAGGACAGCCCCAGGCGGGCCATCACCCCGGGACGGAAGTTCTCGATGACGATGTCGTGCGTCTCGAGCAGGTCCAGCACCACCTGGCGCCCCTGCGGTGACTTGAGGTCCAGCGCGATGCTGCGCTGGTTCCGGTTCGCAGAGACGAACAGCGAACTGGCGCCGTCCGGGCCGCGGCCGGGACCGAGCACCCGGCGCTCGGCCGCGCCCTCGAGCGGCTCCACCTTGATCACATCCGCGCCGAGGTCGGCGAGGTACTGGCAGGCGGCGGGGCCCTGCAGCCAGTGGCAGAAGGACAGGACACGGACCCCGGCCAGCAGGCCGGCCCCCGGCTGTCCCGATCCGGCTGCCGGAGCGGCCCCCGGCGTCCGCTCGCCGGTGGCGGGCGCAGCTGTCTGGTACATGGCCTTACCGCCCTTGCCCTCAGTGCTCGTGGACGAGGACGCCGCGGATGTTGCGTCCCTCACGCAGGTCGTCGTAGGCCTGGTTGATCTCCGGGAGCCGGTAGGTGTTGGTCACCAGTTCCTCGAGCTTGAGCTTCCCGGCCTTGTAGTAGGTGAGCAGGCGCGGGATGTCGCGGGTGGGGTTGGCGTTGCCGAAGAGCCCTCCGCGCAGCTGCTTCGCGAAGATGGTCAGCTCCAGCGGGTCGATCGGGATCGGACCCTCGTTCTGACCGATCGCGGTCACCACGCAGGTGCCCATCTTGCGGATCGCCCGGAAACCGGCGGCGATGTCCTCGGGCTCCAGTCGGCCGATGGTCACGATCGACACGTCCGCGCCCTGACCGTTGGTGGCCGCGTGGATGGCCGGCATCGCCTCGTCGATGGACGCGAAGGCGTCGGTCGCGCCGAGCTGGCGGGCCAGCTCGCGCTTCATCGGGACCGGGTCGACGGCGACCACCATCCGTGCCCCTGCGTTCGACGCCCCCTGGATGGCGTTCATCCCGACTCCGCCGGTACCGAGGACGACCACGACGTCCCCGGGGCGGGTGCCGCCGGCGTACACGGCCGACCCCCAGCCGGTGGTGACGCCGCAGGCGACGAGGCAGGCGTGCTCGAACGGGATGTCGGGATCGATCTTGATGCACTCCTGCTCGGGCGCCACCAGGTAGTTGGCGAAGGTGCCCAGCCGCTGCATCGCGCCGATCCCCCGACCATCGGAGAGGTGGAAGCGCGGGGTGTCGTCGAGCATGAAGCCCTTGAACATGTCCAGGCCGTTGTCGCAGATGAACTGCATGCCCTGGGCGCACCAGTCGCAGACGCCGCAACCGGGGATGTACGCGGTGGCGATGTGGTCACCCGGCTTGACCCGAGTCACCCCCTCGCCGACCGCGACCACCACGCCGGCCCCCTCGTGCCCGCCGACGAGAGGCAGCGGCTGAGCAAGGTCGCCGGTGACCAGGTGGTCGTCCGAGTGGCACAGCCCGGAGGCCATGACCTTCACCAGTACCTCGTTGGCGCGGGGCTCCTCGAGCTCGAGCTCCTCCACCGACCACTTCTCGCCAATGGCGTGGATGACTGCTCCGTTGACCTTCATGGGTGCACTCCTCTTTGTGGTGCGAAACGGGTTGATCGGGCTCAGAAGCCGGTGCCGACGAAGTCGGCGATGTTCTCCTGCGTGACGAGCGGCCCCTCCAGGAGGACCGTCTCGGGCATCTCCTCGCCGAGGCAGGCCTTCGCGGCGGCGGCGATGGCCTCGGGGGCGTCGAGCGGGTAGACGACGCTGGCCGCGTAGTCGCCGGCCTCGATGGCCTCGAACGCGTTCTCCGCGCCGTCGAACCCCACGACGAACATCTCGTCGCTGCGCCCGGCCTCCTCGATGGCCTGGAGCGCGCCGAGCGACATCTCGTCGTTGTGGCTGTAGACGGCGTCGATCTCCCCCGGGCCGAAGCGCTGCAGGAAGTCCTGCATGACGGCGAGGCCCTGGTCACGCTGGAAGTCCGCCGTCTGGCTGGCGACCACCTCCACGTTGGGGTGCTGCGAGACGACGTTGTCGAACCCCTCGTGCCGCTCGTTGGTGGCGCTCGCGCCCAGCGTCCCGGTGATCTCGACGATCCGGCCGCCCTCGGCCCCCAACTGGTCGACGATGTACTGCCCCGCGGTCTCGCCGGCCTGGACGCTGTTGGCGGCGATGTGCACGGTGACGTCCGTGTTGACCGAGCGGTCGTGTGTGACGACCTTGATGCCGGCCTCCTGGGCCTCCTTGATCACCGGCACGAGGGCGTCCTGCTCCAGCGGCGTGATGACCAGGACGTCGATACCGCGGGTGATCAGGTCCCTCACCTGCGAGGACTGGGTGATCGCGTCGCCCTGCCCGTCGGTGGAGAACACCGTCATGTTCGGGAAGTTGCGGCTGGCGGCGTCCTCGAGCGCGGCCTTCTGGGCGACGCCGTAGGGGTGCTTGAGGCTGTTCTGCGAGATCCCGACCGTGCAGTCGACGTCGGCCGGGTCGCCCTCGAGCGTCAGGGCCTCCTGGCACTCCTCACCGCAGGCGTTGCTCCACTCGATCGGCTGGGGCTCGCCGCTGCCGGTGGTGCCCTCGCCGCCCGAGGCGCTGGGCCCACCGCTGCCGCAGGCAGCCGTGGTCAGCAGCGCGGCAGCCGCCGCTGCAGCGAGGGTCAGTCTCTGGTTCCGGACGTTGCGCATCTGTTCCTCCAGGTCCCGGGGGGTGTGGTGGGGAAGTGCGGTGGGGCGGCCGAACAGGCCGCGGGGGTGGTGCCGCGCCAGTGGTGCGACGGGTCCGCTCCGTGTGTCCGGGAGCGAGTTCGGAGCCGGGTCCGGGGCCGCGGTGGCGGTCCCGGGCGAACGGTCAGCTGGAGCTGGCGCGCTTGCGCCGCATCCGCAGGGTGGTGGAGGTGATCACCACCGCGGCGATGATGATCAGACCGCGGACGATCTGCTGGTCGAAGGCGCCGACGCCGAGCAGGTTCAGCAGGTTGGCGAGGACCGCCAGGAGGAAGGCACCCAGCACGGCCCCGGCGACACCACCGATGCCGCCCATGAGGCTGGTGCCGCCGATGACTACGGCGGCGATGGCCTCCAGCTCCATCAGCGAGCCGGCCGTCGGTGCGCCGACGCTGAGCCGGGCGGTGATCATCAGGCCGGCGAGCGCGGCGGTCAGCCCGCTGATCGCGTACACCGCGATCCGGATCCGGTTGACGCGGACGCCGGAGAGCCGGGCGACCTCGATGTTGCCGCCGACGGCGTAGACCTTGCGACCGAAGGGGGTGTACCGCAGGACCACCCACGCCAGGATCGCGACGACGAGGAAGATGATCAGCGGGCCGGGCACCGGGCCCAGCTTGGCGCTGCCGAAGAAGGCCCACAGGCCGCTGTCGGTCTGGAACGCCTGCGGCCCTCCTTCGGAGATGCGCAGGGCCACACCGCGGGCGATCACCAGCATGGCCAGCGTCATGATGAACGGCTGGATCCCGAGGAAGGTCACCCCCAGCCCGTTGAGCACGCCGAAGACCAGCCCGATCAGCAGCCCGAGGAGCAGGACCAACAGCGGGTTGACGCCGTCGCCCACCAGCATGGCGCTGGCCACGCCGACGACGGCGAGCACGGAGCCGACGGACAGGTCGATGCCCCCGCTGAGGATCACGAAGGTCATGCCGACGGCGACGACGCCGACGATGGCGGCCTGGCGGGACACGTTGATCAGGTTGTCCAGCCCGAAGAAGTTCGGCGAGATGAGGTAGGTCGCCACCAGGAGGACGGCGATCACCGCCAGCGGCGTCCCGCCGCCCAACAGCGCCTTGGCGACCGCGGCGAGCGGCCCCCGCCGGTTCTCGGCCGGGCCGTTCTCACCGGCGCCCGCGGGTGCCGCAGACCCGGTTCCCGCATCCGCGGAATTGCCCAGAGGGGTGATCTGAGTACTCATGCCGCAACCTCGCTGACCATGTGACGGGCGATCTTCTCTTCGGTGGCGTGCTGCCGGTCGATCTCGGCGCTGATGCGACCGCGCTGCATGACGAGGACGCGGTCGGCGGTGAGCAGGACCTCGGGCAGTTCGGAACTGATGAGGAGCACGCCGAGCCCCTCGTCGCACAGCCGGCGGATGAGCTTGTAGATCTCACCCTTGGCGCCGACGTCGATGCCCCGGGTCGGCTCGTCGAGCAGCAGGACTCGCACGCCGGCCTTCAGCCACTTGGCGATGACGACCTTCTGCTGGTTGCCGCCGGACAGCGTCCCGACGAGGGTGGAGACATCGGCGACCCGGACCCGCAGGTCGGCCACCAGCTGCTGTGCGGTCAGGCGCTCCGCCCGCTGCGGGACCCAGCGCCGGCGTCCCGTGGCGACGTCCACCATCGTCATGTTCTTGGCCACCGACAGGTTCATCAGGAGCCCCTCGGCCTTACGGTCCTCGGTGACGAAACCCAACCCGGCGGCGATGGCCCGGTGTGGCTGGCCCAGGGCCAGCGGCCGGCCGGCCACCCACACCCGGCCGGCGTCCACCGTGTCCATCCCGAACACGGCCCGAGCCACCTCGGTGCGTCCAGCGCCCCGGAGGCCGGCCATGCCGACCACCTCCCCGGCGCGGACACTGAAGCTGATGTCCTCGAAGACGCCGGCTCGGGTCAGCCCCTCCACCCGCAGCAGTTCGTCGCCGGCCACGTGCGCCTGGGCTCCGGCCAGTTCCTCCCGCTCGGCGATGGCCCGGCCGACCATCTTGCCGACCAGCTCGTCGGGGTTGGTGTCGCTGACCGGACCCGCGGCGGTGCGCTTGCCGTCCTTGAGGACCAGGTAGCTGTCGGCGACGCCGAAGATCTCGTCGAGGCGGTGCGAGATGAAGATGACGCCGACCCCGCGGGCCCGCAGTGAGCGGATGAGGTCGAGCAGCCGGTCGACGTCCGACCCGCCGAGGACGGCCGTGGGCTCGTCGAGAACGACGATCCGTGCCTGCCCGTGCAGCGCCTTGGCGATCTCGAGCATCTGCTGCTCGGCGATGGTCAGGTCGCGCACCAGCCGACGCGGATCGAGGTCCACGCCCAACCGGCCGAGCACCTCACGGGCCTCCCGGTGCAGCCGTCCCCACCGGACCGGCCGGCTGCTCACCGCGATGTCGTTGAAGAACAGGTTCTCCGCCACGCTCAGCGCGGGGAAGAGGCTGAACTCCTGGTACACGGTGGCGATGCCGTGACCGGCCGCGTCCAGCGGGGCCGAGATGTCGATGTGCTCGCCGTCGATCTTGATCGAGCCACTGTCGGCGTGCACCGCCCCAGAGAGGACCTTGATCAGGGTGGACTTGCCTGCGCCGTTCTCTCCGACGAGGGCGAGCACCTCCCCTGCTCGTACCGTCATGGACACCCCGTCGAGGGCGCACACCCCGGGGTAGGACTTGCTGACCCCGTCCATCTCCAGCAGCGGTGGCGTCGCCGCCCCCTGGTCACCGGTCACGGTCACTCCCGTCAGGCCTGGTTGTGGGTGAGGAACTCGGAACGCCGGCGGTTGCTCTCGGGCAGGCCCCGGCACAGCGACATGCCGAGACGCTCGGCGTGGAGACCAGCCGACAGCCCGGCGCGCTGGCCCGCGTCCACGGCTGCCTTGATGGCGCGGACGACGGCGGCGGCGGGGGCGGCCAGTTCGGCGGCACGTTCCTGGACCACCTCGGTCAGCCGGCCGTCGGCGACCACCTCGTCCACGAGTCCGAGCTGGAGCGCCTCGGCGGCCGGCACGCGACGGCCCGTGATCATCATCCGGAGGGCCGCAGCCCGGCCGACGAGCCGGGGCAGGCGCTGGGTGCCGCCCCAGGCGGGCAGGTGACCGAGAGCGGCCTCGGGCTGCCCCACCTGAGCCGACGAGGCGGCGATGCGCCGATCGCAGGCCATGGCCAGCTCCAGCCCGCCACCGAGCGCGTACCCGTGGACGGCCGCGATCGAGACGACCGGGCTGGCTGCCAGACGGTCGAACACCTCCTGCCCCTCCCGGGTGAAGGCGTCGCCCGCCGCCTGGTCCTGGCCGTCGATCTCGCCGATGTCCGCCCCGGCGCAGAAGGCCCGGCCGGCTCCGGTGACGATCACCACACCGACCTCAGGTGCGCGTTCGATCTCGGTGAGCGCTGCGGCAAGCTCCTCCAGCGTCTGCCGGCGGATGGCGTTCAGGCGGTCCGGGCGGGTCAGCTCGAGCGTCGCCACCGCGCCGGACACGGTGACTGCGACGTCCCCACCGTTCCCTCCAAGCACCACCGACCGCCTCTTTCCGTATCGTGGAATAATCAGCCCGTCTCGCGGAATGACGCTAAGGGACGCTTCCGGGCGTGTCAACGGTCACAGCGACACACGTCACAGGAGGGTGTCGGGGTCCTCCAGGAGGGGCCGACCCGCTCCCGGAGGGCGGCCGTCGGCAGCGGCCAGAGCATGCCAAGGGCCCCCTCGACGTCACGACGAGAGGGCCCTTGGAGTGGTGCGGTCACACGGGCGGAAGCGCTCCGAGACTCCGCCAGAGCGAGCGGATGCCCGCGGTCCACGGCGGCAGCTCCTCGCTGTGCCCGACCCAGTTGACCAGTGCACCCAGCAACGGGTTGCTGATCCGCACCAGGTCACCGACCCGGTGGGTGAACCCCTCCCCCGGGCCGGACCGGTCGTCGGTCGGGGCGAACCCGGTCCCCAGGAAGAGGGCATAGCCGTCCGGGTACTGGTGCGTGCGCCCGCCCACCTGCTGCACGAGGTCATACGGGTCACGCGCGAGCGCGCTGAGCGGGTAGCTCTGGTCGAGCGAGAAGCCGTCAGTGCCCCGGATCTCGACGCGCACGTCCGTCGACAGCAGCCGCTCCAGGGTGAAGCCGGCGTCGAAGAGCCGGATCCAGGGCCCCACACTGCAGCTGGCGTTGTTGTCCTTCGCCTCGCCGAGCAGCAGGGCGCTGCGGCCCTCGAAGTCCCGCAGGTTCACGTCGTTCCCGAGCGTGGCGCCGACCAGGCGGTTGGCCTGATCGACCAGGAGCACGACCTCCGGTTCCGGGTTGTTCCACTCGGACTCGGCGCGGACGCCGACCCTCGCGCCGGTCCCCACCGCGGAGAGGACCGGCGCCTTGGTGAAGACCTCGGCATGCGGGCCGATGCCCACTTCCAGGTACTGCGACCACATCCCGTGCGCGACGAGAGCCCGTTTGACCTCGGCCGCCTGGGGACTGCCCGGAACCACCGCGGCGAGGTTCGCGCCCACGAGGTCCCCCAGGCTCCGCCGCAGTGCCGCCGCGGCACCGGGGTCACCGGCGACGCGCTCCTCGACCACCCGCTCGAGCATGCTGGCGGGGAAGGTGACGCCGCAGGCCTTCAAGACCTGGAGGTCCGTAGGGGCCAGGAAGTACGGCTGGTCGGGCGCCCGCCGGGTGTGATGGCTGTTCCTCAGGGCGTCGTCCACCGTGCCCACACACCGCAGCCCGGGAGTCGAGACGATGTCCAGGACGTCCGGCTGGTCGAGCAGGTCGGACATCGTGGCCACGTCCGGGAGCAGCAGCAGCTCCTCACCCCGGACCACCACCACCGACGGACCGGACACTCCCTGGGGCCGGAGGCCCGCGGGCAGGTGCAGGCGCGCGACGTAGGCCCCGTCGCGACGCGCACCGTCAGGAACGAGGACGGCCTCCGGTGCCTCCAGCGACGCAGGCAGGCTCACCAGACGATCGCTTCGGTGGTCCACCGGCCATCCACACACCGCTGGAGACCCAGCGGGTTGGCTCCCTGCAACTCCAGCGGGAGACGCGAGTCAGGCACGTTGTCGTAGGACTGCAGCATCGCGAACCGCCGCAGGCTCGACGGGATGCCGACCGCCGTCCACCCGGGATGGCCTCCCGCCGGGAACGGACCCCCGTGGTTCATGGCCGGATCCACCGCGACCCCGGTGGGTGCCTTGTTGTTCAACAGCCGCCCGACGCGTTCCCGCAGCACGGGCTCCAGAACGCCGTAGGCGGCGAGGTCCTCCGCCGAGTCCTCGACGTAGATGGTCCCGGTGAGTTGCCCGGTCAGGGCCTCCAGGCACCGCTCGGCCTCCACGACGTCGGCGCAGCGGACCAGCAGGGTGCTGTTGCCGAACGCCTCCTCGCCGAGTCGCGCCGACTCCGCCACGAAGTCGCCCGCGTCGACGGTGAACAACGTGCTCGGCCGGGAACACCCCCCTTCCCCGCCGGCCCCCCTGGCCGCCAGGACCGCACCCGCCTCACCCAGCCGGGCGTGGGCCGCGTCGAGGTGTTCAGCAACCGACGTCCCCAGCAGCGTGGCCGCGGGCGCGGCCAGGAACCGGTCGCGCAGTGCCTCGCGCAGGCCGGTGAACGTCGCCTCTCCCACGGCCAGCAACAGGCCGGGGTTGGTGCAGAACTGACCACCCCCCTGCAGGACGCTGGTCGCGATCTCCTCGGCAAGTCCTGCGGACCTTCGTGCCCATGCGTCCGGCAGCACCACCACCGGGTTGATGCTGGACATCTCCAGGTAGATGGGCTTACCCGCCGCGTCTGCCGCCGCCTTGAGCGCCAGGCCGGCCCGCTTGCTGCCGGTGAACGCGGTCGCCGCCACGCGAGGATCTGCGACCAGGCGCAGCCCGTCCGCGTGCGAGCACGCGTACACCAGTTGCACCACCCCGCCCGGCAGGCCGCCAGCCACCGCGGCGGCCTGAGCGTGCTGGGCGAGCAGCCGTGTCGTCTCCGGATGACCGGGGTTGCCCTTCGCCAGCACCGGGTGCCCCGTTGCCAGCGCGGCAACCGCGTCCCCGCCGGTGACGGAGTTGAACGCGAACGGGAAGTTGTTGGGTCCGAGCACGACGGCCACACCGGGGATCGGCGCCAGACGCGCGGCCAGCCCGCGGGACGGTGACAGGATCGGCGCCGTCCAGCTGCGCTCGCGAGCAGCGGCGGCGCCCTGACGGAGCTGCCCGGTCGTACGCGGCAGCTCCACCTCGCGCAGCCGTGCCCCCTCCGGTAACCCGGTCTCCTCCGCAGCCACCGCGCACAACCGTCCCGCGTCGGCGTCCAACCGGTCAGCCAGCCGGTCGAGGAAGCCGGCGACCGCCTCGGGGCCGGCCTCCTGAAGGGCCCAGTACGCGCGCGTCCCGGCGGTCAGCGCCCGGTCCAGGTCGGCCCAAGCGCTGACCGGGTACGCCCCGAGCTCCTCCCCGGTGCGCGGGTTGCGCGCGGTGAAGCTGTCGACAGTGTCAGCGGGCAGCCACTCCCCGTCCAGGAGGACGGGCCGGACGTCGGCGATGGCGGTCATACGATTCCCGTCTCCCGCACCCGAAGGGCACGCAGGTAGTAGTAGTCGCCGTAGGGCAGGGCCCCGTCGACCCCGAGGCCGTGCGGCACCGAGTAGGCCGCGTGGGCCAACAGTCCGACGTCGTCCCGGAACAGCGCCTCCCGGCCGAGGGTCTCCAGCAGCACCGGCAACCGCTCCTCGACGCCCAGCGCCTCCCGGAGCGTCGGGTCGGTCCCGGCCTCGGCCAGGGCCGAGGCGACGATCGCGCCGGCCGACGAGTCGCGGTACGGCGACGGGGACACCAGGTCGTACGGCGGGAGCTGGGTCGGCTCGAGACGGGACCAGAGGAAGTCGAGCGTGCGTCGTGCCGCGTCCGCGAAGCGGTCCAGGCCGGTGACCCGCGCGGCGCTCAGGAAGCCATGGACCGCCCAGGCCTGACCGCGGGTCCAGCAGGAGCGATCGTCCACGCCCTGGTAGGTCCCCTGCCAGCGAACCTCACCGTCCGGGCCGTAGCGGACCAGGTGGTAGGTCGAACCGTCGGGGCGCACGATGCCACGCAGGGTGGCGTCGGCGTGGTCGATCGCGGCCTCCCGGAAGTCCGCGCGCCCGGTCTGCTCGGCGGCCCACCAGAGCAGTGGGAGGTTCATCATCGTGTCGACCGTGCTGGTGCCGAAGGACCGCTCGTCGTCGAGCGCGCCGAAGGCCTGCAGGTACCCACCGGCCGGCCGGTACCGGCGCAGCAGGGTGTCCGCGGCCCGCAGCCCGTCGTCCCGCCACTGCGGGTCCCCGGTGACGGCGTGCAGGAGGCAGGCCGACGGCTGGAAGAGGAACCCGATGTCGTGGGTCCCGCCGTCGTCGGCCCGAGCCCGCACCGCCTCGGCGATGCGCGCGGCGGTCTCCGTCCGGTCCGGGCCGCCGAGCGCGTGGAGCTCGAGGAGCATCCCGGCCCAGAAGCCGGCGGTCCAGTTCCCGTGGTCGTAGAACTCCCCCTTCCACCTGCTGGGCGTGGCGACCTCGGACAGGGCCCACGCCGAGTTGTGGACGTAGTGCGGAGTGCGCTCCGGGGCGCCGAGGGCGACCGCCTCCTCCACCCGACGCCCGGCCTCGGCGAGGAACTCTGCTGTGCTCACCGTCGCGCCGGGGACCCGCAGGGCCGGCTCAGTCACTCTCCACCCCGGGGACGACGCCGCGCATGGTGATGGTCTTGGTCTGCAGGTACTCCTCGAGGCTGACGCCGAGGCCCTCCCGCCCCAGTCCGCTGCTCTTGTAGCCGCCGAAGGCCATCACGTCCGAGCGGTAGAGCCCCGTCCCGTTGATGACCACCTGACCGGTCTCCAGGCGGGTGGCCACCTCCATCGCCCGGTTGATGTCCCGGGTGAACACCGAACCGCTCAGGCCGTACCGCGTCGCGTTGGCGATGCCGACGGCCTCGTTGACCGACGCAGCCTCGGTGACCGCGATGACCGGCCCGAAGACCTCCATGTCCTGGGCGATGTCCATCTCCGGCCGGACGTCGGTGAGCAGCGTCGGCCGGACGAAGCACTCGTCCCGGTCGCCGCCGGCGGCCAGGGTCGCCCCCTGCGCGATCGTGTGGCGCACCTGCTCCTCCACCGTCGCCGCGGCGCCGGACTTGATCAGCGGGCCGAGCTGGGTCGTCGGAGCGAGCGGATCGCCGACCGCCAGCCCGCCGAATCGGTCGACCAACCGGTCCACCACGTCGTCGTGGATGCTGCGGTCGACGATCAGCCGCTTGTTGGCGCAGCAGCACTGCCCGTTGGACAGCGTCCGGCCGAAGACAGCCTGCTCGATGACGAGGTCCAGGTCCGCGTCCGGCAGCACGATCATGGCGTCGTTGCCGCCCAGCTCGAGCAACACGCTCTTCAGCGTCCTGGCCGCTGTGGTCGCCACGTCGATGCCGGCCTCGGTGGAGCCGGTGAAGGAGATCGCAGCCACCTGCGGAGCCGACACCAACCGCTTGCCGACCGCGCCACCGCCGTAGACCACCTGGACGACGTCCTCCGGGACACCGGTCTGATGCAGCAGTTCCACGGCCCGGCGGGTGGCCAGCGGCGTCTCCTCCGACGGCTTGATCACCACGGCGTTCCCGGTGGCGATGCTCGGCGCGACCTTGTGCGCGTACAGCTCGATCGGGAAGTTGAACGGGATGATGCCGGCGACGACACCGAGCGGCTCGTGCCTGGTCACCTGGAGGTCACGCTCCAGGTTCCGCTGGCTGTCGAGGAACACCGCACGCTCCTCGAAGGCCAGGATCCGGTGAGCGAAACCCTCGAAGAGCCGGCAGTGCAGCTCCACCTCGTCCAACGACTGCCGCAGCGGCTTGCCGTGCTCCCGGCTCAGCAGCTCCGCCAGCTCGTCGGCGTGCTGCCGGGCCAGGCCCGCGTACCGGTGCATGAGGACGGCGCGCTCGTGCCGCGGCACCCTGGCCCAGCGCCGCTGGGCACCGACCGCACGGTCGACGGCCGCGTCGACCTCGTCCAAGGGCGTGTCCGGCAACTCCTCCAGCAGCTCGCCGGTGGCCGGGTTGGTGATCTGTCGCAGTTCGACGTCCTGCAGCAGTGCCTCTGCCACGGTCGCTCTCCTATCGGGTCGGGCTGACGGCGGTGGTCGCTCGTGCGAGCCGCCGTCCGGTCGGGTCGGGGGAGCCGAGCACACCTGCCGCGCGGAGCGCGGCCAGACGCTGGGCGTCGATGCCGAGTTCCAGCAGCACCTCGTCCGTGTGCTGGCCGAGTGCGGGGGGCGCCTGCCGCGGGTGCTGCCGGATCGCCGACAGGTGCAGCGGCGTGCCGACGGTGCGCACCGGCCCGTCGGAGGTCTCGAGGTCCCAGAACATGTCGTTGTTGCGCAACTGCGGGTGCGCGAGCAGCTCCTCGTAGTCGTAGACCGGGGCGCACAGGATGTCGGCTGCGTTGAGCCGGTCCAGGCAGTCCTGCACCGTGTGCCGAGCGAAGACCTCCTCGAGCAGCGGCATCAGCAGCGCGCGGTTCTCGCGTTCGAGGTCGGGGGTGGCGAACTCCGGTCGGCGACTGAGGTCCTCCGCACCGAAGGCCGTGCAGACCGAACGCAGGGGTTCCTCACGGAAGAGGCCGACCAGGGTGAACCACCCGTCAGCGGCCCGGAAGACGCCCGCCAGGTACTGGGTCGCGAAGTTCGGCTCGAACCGCCGCATCGTCCACTGGGTGATCTCCTGCATCTGCGCGGCCACCATGGTGTCGAGCAGCGAGACCTCGACGTGCTGCCCCGTGCCCGTGCGCTCACGGTGCAGCAGCGCCAGCAGGATGCCCTGGACGAGCACCATGCCGGCGGTGAAGTCCGCGAAGGAGACCGGATGCAGGCTGGGCCGGCCGGACTCGTCGCGGGCGTGCATCGCCACGCCGGACACGGACTGCGCCAGCATGTCCTGCCCGCCCCAGGCGGCCAGCGGCCCGGAGGAACCGAAGCCCGATCCCGACGCGTGGATGAGGCGCGGGTGCTCAGCGGCCAGCTGCTCGTAGCCGAGGCCCAGCCGCTCCGCCACACCGGGCCGGAAGTTGTGCACCAGGACGTCGACCTGACCGACCAGTTCGCGGATGAGGTCACGCCCGGCCGGACTCTTCAGGTCGACGGTCACTGATCGCTTGTTCCGGTTGAGGCAGAGGAAGTAGGCGCTCTCCCCACCGTGGGTATTGGCCATCTGGTCGATGCCGCGGATGAGGTCACCGACCTCCGGCCGCTCGATCTTGATGACCTCTGCGCCGTGGTCGGCCAGCACCTGGGTGGCGGAGGGACCGAACATCACCTGGGTCAGGTCCAGGACGCGCACCCCGGTCAGGGGCAGGACGTCGTCACTCATGGGATCACCTTCGTGTCTGGCGCGGCGTGGACGACGGAACGGCCGTCACAGGAAGTGGAGGATGTGCCGGGCAACCGCGACCGTCTCGCCGTCCTGGTTGGTGGCCTCGACGGCGGACACCGTCCGACGCTGGTCGTCCAGTCGTTCGGCGATCTCGTAGCGCACGGTGACCGTGTCCCCGATGAACAGCGGCTTGACGAAGCGCACGCGGTCGTAGCCGTAGGAAACGGCCAACCCACCGAGCTTGTCGATCATGAGCGTCGACGCGGTCGACATGAACCCAACGGTCAGCACACCGTGGGCGATCCGCCGTCCGTACTTGGTCTGCGCCATGACCTGCTCGTTGACGTGGTTGGCGTTGAGATCCCCCGTGATGCCGGCGAAGAGGTAGACGTCGGACTCACCGACGGTCTTGCTGAACGTGACGTGATCTCCGATCGTCGCCAGCCCGAACCCGTCGCGTGCGTCCTGCGTCATCTCGGGTCTCCCCTCATCGTTGGTGGGCCGATCGAGTGGCTGTCCCGATTCGGCCGAACAGGCATCCCATCCCGTTGGGTGGAAAAATAGTCCTGCATGATGGAAGACGTCAACCGCAGTCGGGGGCGGCAGCCCGTCCCGGAGCGGGAACCGCGGTAGCGTCCAGGAGGAGGCGGAGGGTCATGACAACGTCCGCGCTAAGGAGCAGCTCGTGACGGATCAGAACGTGGGCGCCGCACGAAAGGCGTTCGCGGTGCTGTCGCAGCTGGTGGCCTACCGCAACGGCGTGAGCCTCACCGAGCTCGTGGGCGATCTCGGGTTCGCGCCCTCCACCGTGCACCGGTTGTTGCGAGACCTCGTGGAGACGGGGTTCGCCGTCCAGGACCCGCTGACGAAGCTGTACTGGGTGGGGCCCGAGATCACCAGGATCTCCCAGCTGCGACCCCAGGACGATCTGTTGCGAGCCGTGGCCCGCCCCCATCTGCAGGCCCTGGCCCGGAAGACCGGTGAGACGGTCTTCATCTCAGTGCTGGAGGGCTTCGAACTCCTCTCGGTCGACTGCGTCCTGTCGGGGCAGCGACTCCAGATGTGGGGCCAGCCGGGTTCGCGGGGTCCCCTGCACGCAACCGCTCAAGGCAAGGCGATCCTGTCCAGCCTGCCGCCCGACGTGAGGGCCCGGATCGTCAGCGCACTGCCCCTGGATCGCTATACGCCCCACACGATCCAGAACGCCCAGGAACTCCTCCAGGACCTCGAACAGACCGCCGAGCGAGGCTTCGGGATCAACAACGAGGAGCGCGACAACGGCTCAGTCTCCATCGCCGCCCCCATCGTCCTGGCCGACGGCACCTTGATTGGTGCGATGTCGATCGGAGCGCCCCTGCAGCGGCTGTCCCTGGAGGAGATGATCAAGCGGTACAAGGACGATCTGGTCACCGCGGCGCAGCGGATCGCGGACCGGATGACAGCCCTGTACGCCCCGGCCGACGGCAAACTCAGTCTTCTCTCAGGTGACGGCGAGGTCTCGCGGGGCTGAGAAGGCGTCGCGGAAGCAGGTCGTCGGGTTCTGGTCGGCGACCTGGCATTCCCGCCTGGCCGCCGCGCGGATCGTCGTCGTGAGCCCCATTGCAGCTGAACGGCGTCGCCCGGAGCACCGCTGACGCGCTGACCATCCCCGAGGACACCTCGGTCGACCTACGGGTGCAGCTGCGCCGCGGCGTCGAGCTCGCGCCGCTCCCCCGGCCGGGCATCCCGAGCCCTACCGCCTGCTGGAGGAACTCGAGGTCATCGCGTGACGCTGGTGGCACAGGGCAGCCGCTGGGCGGCGGCCGTGAAGCACCTCCGCGTCGAGCGCAGGGATGCGCCCCACCTGACCGCGGAGCAGTCCCAGGCGCTCCTTGAGACGATCCGGGGCGACCGGCTGGAGGACCTGTTCCGGGTGCTGCTGGCCACCGGGCTTCGCCGCGGCGAGGCGCTGGCCCTGCACTGGTCGGACGTCGACCTCGGCGACGGGACGCTGCGGGTGCGCTGGACCCTCGTCCGCACGTCCCGCGGGCTACGGCTCGACGAGCCCAAGACCGACAGATCCCGCCGGACCGTGCCCCTGCCCCGGTCGGCGATCGAGGCGCTCCCAACGCAGCGGACCCGGCAGCGGGACGAACAGCTCGCCGCCGCGGGGGTCTGGCAGGAGCACGGCCTGGTGTTCACCACCGAGATCGGCACACCGCTCGAGCCCCGCAACGTCCTGCGGCGCTTCGAGGTCCTCGCGGAGCGGGCCGGCCTCCGCGGCGTCACCCTGCACACCCTTCGGCACTCCGCCGCGAGCTTCCTGCTGGCCGCCGGAACCCACACCAAGGTCGTCCAGGAGCACTTCGGGCACTCGTCGTACGCCATCACGGCGGACATCTACAGCCACGTGGGCCCGGCGCAGCAGCGGGAGGCGGCCGAGTGGCTCGACCAGGCGCTGCGGTGGTGACCGTGGCAGCCCTGTCGGCCGCGTTGCTGTAGTCATGCAGGAGGCGGGCCAGCCTTCTCGGCCGACCCGCCTCTGACCAGCGGTTTCCCTGTCGGGCTGACAGGATTTGAACCTGCGACCCCTTGACCCCCAGTCACATCCGAGGGGTTCCCTGCGGTTCACCAAAGTCGAATCAGCGCAGGTCAGCGGCCTCGGATATCCATCGGCGTGCGGTACGGTTCACCGTCGTTCCGAGCGCGTTGCTGTATCCGTTGCTGTATCCCTCCCCTGCACTCGGGCGTGTCGCCCCATAGCACTTTTGTGCCTAGACCGCGCCGAACAGGGTCAGTCGCTGCGGCTCCAGGTCCCGCAGTCGTCGGTGGAGAACGCCACGTCGGTCGGCAGAACCTCGGCGTAGGCCTGCCCGTCGGACCATTCCCAGGCCAGCACGGCGTCGGAGTCACCGCTCACCGCGCTCAGCCGCTTCCACATGCAGAACGAGCCCCCGGCGGAGCGGTACAGACCCGGCTGAATGTCGCTACCAACCAGGTACGTGCCGTCGTCGAAACCGTCGCTGACGTCAGGGCCGCCGGCAGTCACTGCTGTCCACCGGCCGCAGCCGTCAGTGGAGAACGCCACGTCGGTTGCCAGCACTTCGGCGTAGGCCTGCCCGTCGGACCATTCCCAGGCCAGCACGGCGTCGGAGTCACCGCTCACCGCGCTCAGCCGCTTCCACATGCAGAACGAGCCCCCGGCGGAGCGGTACAGACCCGGCTGAACGTCGCTGCCAACCAGGTACGTGCCGTCCCCGAAGCCAGCCGGCTCGGGCGTCGGCGCGGCTGTCCCGGTGGCAGGTCCCGCCCCAACCGAAGGCGCCGTGGTTGTTCCTGTCGCGTCGGATGACTCCTCGGGGGAATTCCTGCCGCCGATGAGTGCGCTGACGAGGAGGAGAAGTACCACGGCGGCGGAAATCACTCCCAGCACGGAGTACTGCGGCCGGTTCGGCGGCGGACCTCCGAACGGCTGCGGCGGTGGTCCCCAGCCCGGCGGGGGTCCCTGTGGAGGCGCCGGTGGCGGCCCCCAGCCCGGCGGCCCGGCGGGATTGCCTGCCGGTGGTCCCCAGCCCGGCGCCGGCGGCGGCCCCCAGCCCGACGGCGCAACTGGTGGAGCCCAGGGCGGCTGTGGCGGCGGGTTACCGGGCCCGGACATGCGCTCTCCGTGCGGGGTGCCGTCTGCCGGCCGCTCCATCCGCTCAGTCCTCCCGCATGTCGATACCGCCGCGGCAGTATCCGCCACCGGTTCGCCGCCGAACCGCCATCGCGCAGGTGGGTCGCTCGAACGGGGGCATCGGGATCACCGCAGCGGCCGGTGACACACGCAACGGTTGCCAGGCCCAACTCCTCCCCTGGTGGCCACCTCGGCCGGGTGACGCCGTCGGTGGGCGGCTTGACCTGCGCGTTTGAGGCAGCTGACGCTGAGGGCGGACAAGCAACGCGGAGGGGGACGCCGGGTGGCGCGCAGGGCGGTCTTGGCGACGGCAGCATGGGCGGGGGCGATCCTGCTGGCTGGCTGCGGCGGCGACGCCGCCGCAGAGGCTGGATCGGACGCTGCCGCGCCGACCAGTAGCAACATCGCACCGACGCCCCGAACGTCGAGCAGTGCACCCAGCCCGACGCCGTCGGCCACCCCCACGCGCACTCCGGCGGGCCCGGCGATCACCATCGCCGAGACCGGCTGGTCCTACGACTCCGAGTTCGACACCGTGTCCTGGGGCGCGGTGCTCGGCAACGACGGGACGGACTGGGAACTGATCGAGGTGTCCGCGACCGCCGTGGACGCCACCGGCTTCGCGCTGGGTACCGGGCAGGTCACGGTGCACCGGCTACCCACCGGTCAGATGGCAGTCGGCGGCGGCATCACCGACGCCGTCGGCGTCACCGACGTGCAGGTCACGATCTCCGACCCGGGTGTGTCCTATCTGGCCAACTACCCGGCGGAGACCGGGACGGTCACCGCCACCACGCAGATCCGCGGCGGGGTCGGCTTCGACGCTCAGGTCAGCGCCACCTTCACCTCCACTCTCGCCTGGGACGTGAAGAGTGGGAACCAGTACCACCTGCTGTTCCGCAACGGCCAGGGAGGCATCGTCGGCGGCGCCGGCGGCTACCTTCCGGCCGGGATTCCCGCCGGCGGCCAGGCCACCATGTCGCTGTCCGACTGGCTGCTGGTGCCGACCGGCACCATGACCGTGGAGACCTACGTAGACGTCTTCCGAGGGTTCTGAACCAGTGCCCCAGTGCCGTCAGCTCAGACGCCCGCGGCACCAGCTCAAATTTCCACACCACGCCCGTTCGACGACCCGTCCTGAGCGTATGGTGTCTCAAGAGTCCTCCTTGTCGGCTCCCGGCGTGGTGAACGCCGACTCGCCGCCGCGGCGCCTTACGGTCTTTGCAGGTCAGGGACCGGGTGCCTGCTTGTCCCTCAGCTCAGCATCCGCACTGTCCGCACATTCACCACGGCGTGCACCATCAGTGCGGAGAGTCGATGCTGCGTCGTCGGAGCGACTCATTGGGCTTGCAGTGGCGAGTCGAGGTCGGTTCGCGTGCTCGAGCACTTCGTGGTGGGGCACTTCAGGACGCTCGGCAGAGCGAATCAACCAGGCCACGCGACGCTTACGCCTATCGCCGCGGTAGTCGAACACATGTATCAGCCAGCACATCAAAAGTCCGCCCGCGATGGCCACTCCCAAGGCCCACGGGGATGCGTCCTGTTCGGTGTCCTCGTTCAGAGCTGCCGAGGCGAAGCCCTCTCCTGCAGCTGGGAGCACGGCTGCGGACAGCACGTAGAGCCAGCCGGTGGTGGCCGCGGCGTACACGAGCGCGAGCCCGCGGTCATGCCAGATAGCGACTCCTGCCAGGCGAAGGCGGTACGGACGCTCGCTGAAGAGCCCCCCCGGGACGTCGCTCTCAGCGGGATTGGAGCGGCGCAGGCCGATACGCTCCTCCACGACCTTCGCACGGTGTACCGCGGCCCCGTAGAGCTGGGAATTGCGCAGGTCGTAGACGAGGATCCCCACGGTCGCCGACAGTCCGACCAAGGCCAGACCGATGGCATCCGCCCGGCTACGCCCTTCCGCCACCACGACACCGATCGCGCTAACCGTCGGCACGAGTGCAAGAAGCTTGAAACGGACGTCGGTGAGCATCCGCACTATCTGAACCGTCTGCTCGTAGTCCACCCGCTGCAAATCTTCCGCAGACCGGGCTGGTCCGACATCGGGATCCGCTTCGCGATCAGGGCCGTCGGGCAGGTCACCCATCGCACGACGGTAGCGCTTGTCCGGGGACGCGTCTTGAGCTCGACGGTGATGAGTACCTCCTGGCCGAAGGCATTACGCAGGAGGACCGCCCTGTCGACGTAGTCCGGGCATCGCCACGGCCGGCGACGAAACGGGTTCCGAGACGAGAACACCAGCATTACCGTCAGTTCGGTGGCGGCGGAACTCGATCTGTTCAGCTTCGTATTGATCCGGGACGCGGAGCAGTCGCGGAGACACCCTTACACCACCATCCGCGACGTCACCCTGGACGTCGATCCCCCCTACGGCTATCTCAACGACCGTGATCCCTTCAGCGCCGGTCGTACAGGCATCGCCGGCCCGGTCTACGACGCGGTCTTCTGCTGGACGGGGACGCGCCAGCGTCGGATGGAACGGCTCCAGCACGCTGCGCTGGATCTTCTTGCGCCCCTCGTCGCCGATTGCCCCGGGATCCCCGACCCGCCGGGCGGACCCGCCGACCCTTCGCTCATGCTCCGCGCGCTCCGCGAGGCACCCGAATCCATACTCGTCGACCCACGCGGCAACCTTGAGCCGCCGCAGAGTGCCCCGTGGCGACTCAGCCCCGCGGCCCGTCCCACAGCGCCGACCGCGCTCATCGAGTTGATCGGCGACGCGATCGCTGCGACCCTTGCCGCGGCGTCGACGCCATCGCCGCCCCCGACCGACCGGCAGAAGGGCCGCCCCGACGGTCGGGACCAAGACATCGACCGCCTCGTCGAACGGATTCGGGCGCTACTCGGCGACATCGACTTGCTCGACCTCACGACCGGCACCAACCCGCTCGTCGAGTGGCGCCGGGACCTTCTCGACCGGCTGCACCTCATCGTCGTCCTGCAGCGCTGGTACACCGTCGACGCGTCGCCGTTCATCGCGGCGTTGAAGGTGCTGAGCGTCGTCGAGGCACTTGCCAGGGACGCGCTCGTCCTGCGGACACCGCGACTGAGGTCCAAGGCCGAGCTGGACCGCGTGGGGGCGGTCGCGTTCGCCGAGTACACGACCTCAGCGCGGGGGCTGGTCACCTCGTGGGACCGCAAGTCCGTGCCGGCGGGGTTCCCCAGGATTCGAACCGTCCGAGATCTGTCCACCTTCGTCGACAGTCTGACCGTCTCCGTGCACCCGTTGTTCATCCGACTGTTCGACGTCCTCGAACCGCTGCGCCTGCGGCCGATCGGCATCGGCGACCTCAACGTTGTCCGTGATGAGCTGGTTGGATACGAGGCGCTCGAGATCGCCGACATCAATAACGTCATGAAGGGCGAACGGCGGAGCAGGACCAGTAAACGGCTGGAGAGGTCCGAGGAGTCCTTCAGTACCGACGAATCAACCGTGACCGAGTCGTCGACCGAAACCGTGCGCGACGATCGTTCGAGTTTGAAGTCCGCCATCGAGAACGAGATCGCCTCTGCCCTCAAGGTCAACGCCGACGTCTCCTTGAAGGTTCAGTACGGCGACGCCGCCACTCTCAACACGACTGGCGGGATCAACTACGGCCTCGACACCAAACGCCGTGAGTCCGTCGGCACGGAGTTCGCCCGCAGCGTCACCGCGAAGGCGGCATCGCGAGTGGAACAGCGCATTACGACTGCCCGCTCGACGAAGCTCCTCACCGAGACCACCAACACCGTTACGTTCTCCTTCGACAACACCGCGACGAACGGCAGGAGGCCGGAGGACGTCTCTGGCATCTACACCTGGGTGCGCAAGAGGTACCGGGCACAGGTGTATTGCTATGGGCGGCGGCTCATGTACGAGATCGTCATCCCCGAGCCCGCCAGGCAGCTGGTCGCGATGCTGCGGGCGCAAATCGAGGAGAGCATCCAGCTCCCCCGCAAGCCAGCGGACCTCCAGCTGGAAACGGTCACGCTCGACTTCACCGCCGCCGAGGTCAACGACACGTCCTACCGGATCCTCGCGTCCCAGTACGACCTGAGTGCTCTCCCGCCACCCCGGAAGACAGCGTCTGTGCGCGTAGCCGGCACCTCGAACGGCGGATCGTTCGCGCAGGTCGTCGACGACGGCAAGCAGAAGTGGCGGTCGTTCGGGGCCTCGTTCGGCCACGACCTCGACGGATACGAGATCGTCGACGTCACCGTCACCGGCGAGTACCGCGGCGAGTTCGACGGCGGCCCCGCGACGCCATCCCCGAATGAGGAGGAGAACAACAAGCTCCAGGTCCGGATCGAGGGCCAGACGATGGTGGACCGGAACTTCGGCAAGGTCCGGTATAACGCCCTTGACGACACCGTCCCGGCGGCTACGAGCGTCGTGCTGTCCGGATCATCGGCCTCGCTGTCGATCGATGTGTACAACTGCCAGAGGTTCTCGCTCGCGTTCTGGCTGCGATTGAAGCCGTCCGCCGCGCTTATCGAGGAGTGGCAGAACGCCGTCACAGCCGCGGTACGGGCGGCGAAGCAGCGCGAGGTCGATGTCCGCAACACCGAGGAGCGGTCACGCTACCTTTCCGAGACTCGTGACTACCAGAGCGCGCTCGACGACATCGAGGCGCTCGCCCTCGACGACTTCCTAGCAACCATCTCGCCCGGTAAGGCGGAGACCATGATCCGCCAGGAGCTCCGCCGGATCGCGATCGGCTACCTCACCCGCCCCTTCGACGGTCAGCCGGGGGACGAGTTCTCCGCGGACGTGCTCGCGACGGACGACGTCGACATGGACGTAGCACCGTTCACCGTGGACAGGACGGTCCCGACGGCCGCGTTCGCGACGGACAAGAAGCACCCGGTGTCGCTGACGCGGGTCAAGTTCGCCGAAGCGGCCCGTCGCGGGAGGTTCGTCCAGTTCCTCGAGCAGGCCTTCGACTGGAAGAACCTTTCCTACATCGCCTACCCGTATTATTGGGCGCATCGGAATCGGTGGCTGGACAGCGTTTCCCGGACCGCGCGCAGCGATCCGAAGTTCGAGGCGTTCCTGCAAGCCGGCTCGGTGCGGGTGCTGGTCCCGGCGACCGCCGGGTACGAGGCGGCATCGCTGATGTTCGCAGCCAGCGGGATTCCCTGGCTGGGCAGGGAGGCCCCCACGATGGCCGATCCTCTGTTCCGATCGGTCGCCGACGAGGTGCGCGCGTCGACCCAGGACGACGGGACGCCCGTGGGCGACCCCTGGGAGTACACCCTCCCCACCGATCTCCTCTACCTGCACGACAGCAGCACCCCGTTGCCGCAGCCCAAGTGACGCGCGTGGACCTGCTCAGCGTCGGCACCGCCTCCCCCGCGCCCGGCTCGCTCCGCACGCTGTCGGGCCGGGGTGGGCGAGCCGAGCCGCTCCCGCCGGTGACGGCAGCGGACGATCTCTTCGCCTCCTACGCCGACCTGGTCGAGCGCTACGTCGACGGCGCTCCCGCCGGGCTCGGCCAGATCACGCCGCACCAGCTGGTGAACCTCCAGGATCGCGCGCCGTTCGACGGCGGTCCCCCTGTCGAGCTGGACGGGTTGCTGCTGTCCCACCTCCTCGAGCTCTACCTCGTCGACGGGTGGGCTGGTCTGCGCGCGTACGACGAGGGGTGGCGCAAACTCACGGAGAAGTCACCTGCGCCCGGGGGGACCAGCGACGCTGAGGCCTCGCCGGAAGCGACACCGGTCGGCAGGGATTTCTACGCCCTAACCCGCGAGCTGATCACCGTCGCGATCAGCAACGCGCTTGAGACGATCGCATCCGCCGCGAGCGTGCTTGTGCAGGGCAAGCTGAGGTCCTGCCTCGACGCTGTCGCCGCGGCGAGTGCGACGTTCGGCTTCCGGCCCGGCGACCCACCGACCGTGGACGCGTCTCTGCCAGCGACGAAGGCCGCCGTCACAGCATTCCGGGAGGCCGAACGCACCGGCCGGAACTTCGTGTATGCCGCGCACGCCTATGCCGGCATTTCGGAGTTGAAACCGTCCTCGATACCGGCGCAGGGCGCCGCGCTCCCCAGGGCCCGCGAAGACGCGAGACGGGCGCTGGACCGGACGCAGCAGGAGTACGCCGTGGCCTTGCAGACGCTCATAGAGATCGCCCCGTTCCTGGCCGGGCACGTGAGACCGGAGCCCGGCAAGGTAGGTCTTCGGTCATCCGACGAGGTCACGAAGCTCATGGCGAAGCTGCTGGCCCACCTCGAGGCACGGCTGCGGTCCATGCAGGGCGAAGCACTGGACGCGGCCTCCGTCCTGCCGTACCGGTCGGTCACCGGTGGCAAGGGGTGGCTGGGTACCTATCCTGCGGAGGCCGCGAGCGCCAGGGGGCTGACCCCGATGCCCGTCCGGGGTCCAGAAACAGCGGTGATCGAACTCGCCGGTGCACGCTCGGCCGCTCCGGTGTGGTCCGCGGTCACGTCGCCCGACGTGCTCGACCTCCTCGTCACCGACGAGCGCCTCGGCGAGCTCGAACGGCTGGTTCTGCAGAGGCTGCGGGTTGAGGTCGCCACGCTCCACCCGGCTGCTCCGGCCAAGCCTGCCGGGGAGCAGCAGCGAACGGTCGGCGCTGACGATCTGGCCGGCGCGATCATCGGGTTGGCCGGGCTCGCCGTGCGCACCGGCGCCATGATCAAGGCAGGAGCCGTCGTCGCGGGGCTCGCCCTGGCGAAGGCCGTCTTGCTGTACGTGCAGATGTACCGCGATCTGGACGACGCCGAGATCCAGTCCGTCGTCACCGCCGCCGGGCCGACCGACTACCTCTACGGCTTCGGCGTGATCCAGGGGCGGCGTGACGAGCTGACGAGAGAGGTCGCCAGACAGGTCGTGCGCTCCGCTGCGGAGTTCGCGGCCGGGAGTGTTCCGCTGTTCGGGCCGGCGTTGCGTCTCTGGGGAGCCACCCAGGACGCCTACGTGGTGGTGACCTACGTCCGGGAGTCCGTGCGATGAGCGGCGGCTTCCACCGACCGGTCACGCGGACCCAGAAGCTGTCCACCGAAACGCTGCTCCGTAGAGTCAGCGAACGGCTCGACAAGCTCACCGCCGAGCTGACATCGGCCGATCTACCCGCCGCTCGCGCAGCGCAGGCCCGAGCCGAGCTCGACGCACACACGGCTTCCGTGGCCCGCTTCCTCGTCGAGGCGCAGACGTGGCGGGACCGGCGCGGCAGGACCGTCAATCCGGTGACGAAGCAGTCCTACAAGCCGGCGCGACTCAGCGCGGACGTGCGGCGGGCGGGTGTCACCGCACTGGAGAGGGCGCTGGCGGACCTCGGAGCATCCCCGGCCGAGCTGGCCGGCAACGACCTACGCAGCGTCGCCGGCTTCATGATGGACTCCCTGCTGGAGTCGGGCGCCCTGCGGTCGTCCAGACAAGCGCAGTTCGACGACGTCATGCTCGGCGGCTTGATCGAAGCACTCGTCCGTCGCGTAGTCCTGTCCCACCTGCCCGCCGACCTGGCCCCGACGGCAGTAGCCGCGATCGAGGGCAGCGGACTGCGCCGTGCAGGCGGCGGCCCAGTGGTCACCGGGAAGGTCAGCTCGTGGCACGTGTACCTGCTGTCGCGGACCAGGCTCGGCGCAGGGCGCGGCAAACAGTTCGCAGACCACACCATCATGCTGGGTTGCCAGCTGGTCGACGGCAGCAGCTGGGACGTACCGCTGTTCGGCGTCGAGGTGAAGGCCCCGGGAGTCGTGCAGAAGGCGGCGCCACAGGTCGCGAAACAGCCCGCTCGGCTCGCTGACCTACTCGCCGATGGCTTCCTCAACGGTGTCGACGAGCAGAACCGGTCGGTGAGCATTCCGGCCGGTCGGCTGCTAGAGAATCCGGACCTGAGCGGCATCGGCCTAGCGCCACGCGGGCGCTGGCTCAAGGCGGGGGCGGCGCACCGCGACTACTCGACAAGGGCTGGTGGTTCTCCGAGAGTCGTTCGCGTCTACGACGCGACGATCGACGAGAAGCTCGTCCGATCCGTGGTCGACGCAGTCGTCTCGGGCTGGGACCTGGCACGACGCTCGGCCCAACTGCGTACGACCCCGCAGATCCTCGGCACCGGCCAGCCGTGACCAACTGGGCCGTGCCGTCCCGCGGGAACGGCAAATCTTCGTCGGCGCCAGGCACCCAGTCGACGACATCGGCCGCTGGTTCCCGTTTCGGTCGCAACTAGTCATAAGTTCAGCCGGTTGAGCCGTGTGCGTATGTAGCGTGTCGCCCCTCGGATATAGCCCCTCGGTGTTAGTCCAACAGCTGAACGCGCTCGGCGCGGGAAGGTTCGCGGCACTCGGTTCGGTAGCCGCTTCAATTGTCCGCGCCGCCCACACCAGCGTGTCGTAGATGTTCGTCCGTCCTCCACGTCGGCAGAAGGTAGTGACGGTGCAAGTCGTTCGGGTACTGGTCCGCCGCGGGGTGCGGCGCGACGTCCGGGCGACAACGCGGCCGCCCTCTATCAGCTCCACGATGGTCGGCGCGAGGTCCCTACGTGCTAGCGATGGGCTTGTTGAACCACATCACGCACCGCCAAGCGTCACCCTGCCGCTCGAAAAGGCGGATGTTCCGAAACGCTCCATCAACATCCCGCCCTCCGCGACGCCCTTTGAGTGCGACCACGGCCACCACCACGGCCTGCGAGTCGAGAACGTTCACCGAGACCACCGTCGTCTCGATCCGCTCTGTGACGTTTCCCGGATCCGCCAGGCCCGCGAGGAACTGCGCCTTCGTCGCGATCGATCCATCGCTCCTCCGGAAGGACAGGCTGTCGTCGAGGACGGCGGCGAAGCCCGCGGCGCCTCCGTCCCCGGCGAACTCCCATTCCCCGAAGCGGCGGTTCAAGGCGATCAGCTCTGCTGCATCTGATCTGACTTGCTCCATCGCCGTCGTCTACTCCATCGACCCCGGCCGGGACTCCTGAGCCGGTGCCCGCACGCCGCCGCCGCATTCGGCGCCAGGCGCGTCGTAGCCCTCCGGTCACACGGAGGGGCGGAGCGTCATGCTCGGGCGGCAGCGGCCCGCTTACGACGCCGGTGACGAGCACCGCGACCACCCGTCCCCGCCTGCCTGGCCGTCGGGTACGTGCTCATGGAGCGCTCGCCGACCTAGAGCTGGATGTGCGCCAGCTCCGTCGCCAAGCCGAGGCCACCCGTCCAGGCCGGGGGCTCGAGGCTCGCGAGAAGCAGTGAGGACGGCGAAGACGCCCCAGGTCGGTCAGCCGACGCGCAGGCAGTCGCCGACCGCGACGGTCCCCGGCTCGAGCACCTCGCAGTACCGGCCGAAGGTCGCCCCGACTCCGAGCTCGGAGTGCCGGCGGCCGCGGTAGGCCGTAATCAGGCGGAGCGTCTGCAGGTCGACAGCACCGGAAGCGGGGTCGCGGGTGGTGGCCGCGCAGCGCTTCACTGGGCCACCGACCCGCATGACCGCGCCGCCGATCCGCAGGGGCGTGCCACCCCACGAATCCTCGAGCTGCGGCGTGCCGCCGGAGAACTCGATCAGCATCCGGAAGCGGCGGGGATCGATCCAGGCGAGGCCCGACCGGCGTGCGAGCTCGGCGACGGAACTGCTGCCGAAAATCGTCGCGGGGTGCACGTCGTAGGCGGACTGCCGGGCCTGCACGAGGCGGACCCGTTTGCCGAGCAGATCGGAGAAGAAGGTGCTCCACTGCGGGCCCGCCACGACATCGGCGCCGATGGTGCGCAGACCCCACATGTCGGTGTCGACGGCGCAGGCGGTGTCGATGGTGCCGGCACACAGCACCTCGTCGCCGCGAACGACCACGAGGCGGCGGCTGTCCGGGTCCAACCTCGCCGCCAGGGACAGCAACGCGGCGTTGGCGGTGCAGCTCTGAAGCCGCCCCTCCTCGTCAACCAGGAAGAACTGCCGGTCGCCGACGGCACCGTGCGTCGTCAGCTCGATCGAGGAGGGATGGTGCAGCGAGAGACCCTTGATCGGCGTGGTCGATAGGCGGACGACGCGCAGTGCGGCCAGCATGCAGGCACCCTTCCACGCACGCGCCGCGGTGCGGCCGGAACGGACAGTGGGGTCCCGACCCGAGGGGGCACTCCCGAGGACGATTGCCGGAGCACACCAGTGTCCGGCCCGATGGGGTCACTTCACGCCAGCCGCTTGAGCGCCGTCCGCCTAAGTCTTGCTCGACACGGGTCCACGCCACCCCGAGGACAACGACCTCGCCGAAGTCGGGCATGTCCGTCGGAGGCCGAACCCGTTCTCGGACCTCAGGACCAGCCAAGTGAACCGGGGCAGCCCCCTGCGCCGGTCCTACTGGCTCGGGGGTTCCACCTGCCGCCACAGGTAAGAGTGGGGGTCGGACCACTCGCGGCCGATGTCCGTGGGGCAGCCCACAGAACTGTCCAGCACGCAACCCACGAACTTGCAGGCGGAGCCCGTGCAGTCCGACGGAAGCAGCTTCCCTGGCTCCGGCATGAGGTGTGCAGCCGCCTCGTTGCCCGGACGGGGGACGGAGCCGCCATCGAGTCCGAACAGGGCGACGCCGGCGTCGTCGGCCCAGCGGCGCGCCTGGCGGGTGAAGCCCGCCGGGGATATCACCGCAGCGCGGCTGGCGGTCACGCTGGCCTGGCCCTGCACACGCTGGACAACGGAGAGCCCCGCGCTGGAAGCAGCAGAATGCAGATGGACCAGCAAGTGCTTGCCGCTGAGCTGAACGCTCTTACCGGCCTTCTGGGGTTGCACATCGGTGAAGCCGCACCAGTGGAACCAGCTCGATAGGGCCTGATGGTCGTCGAGCTCCCCGACATAGAAGTAGGACCAACGCGGCGTGGGTGCGTACCGCCACAGCCGTCCCCACTTGTTGGAGGTCCCGCCGTCAGCCGCCCACCACTCCAGGAGCAGCCCCGCTAGGTCGTCGACCGGCAGCTCGCCGAGGGGCATGTCGGGCCTGGGTTCCCGGACGTGGTAGCTGGCGAACCGCAAGTCCATCCGTCCTCGGGACCCCAGGTCGTCATGGACCTCGAGGTCTGCGGTCCAACCGAGCCCGGGTCTCAGCGCAACCTCGACCTGCGCTGCTTCCGTCTCCTCCTGCAGCACCAGCCTCTCCGAGTGCCCGCTGTCCCTGACCAGCTTGTTGCCCTCAATGTCAGGTGTGAGGGCCCGGGGCACCTGGATGTCTCCGGCTGGCACCCCGAGCGCGACGAGGGTGTCCGCGAGCCCGGTGATGACGGAGTGCTCGGCCCGGCCCCAGCAGTAGGGGCTGAGCAGCGAGCGCCGCTCGATGCTCGCCCGGGCCGCCTCCGCGGCGATGTCGAGAAGCGTCGCCGGCGGAGTCTCCAACGGCCACGCGGTCAGCTCACCGGGCTCGTGCGGTCCGAGCGGACGCGCAACGCTCCAGGCACCCCTGCTGTCGAAGAACAACATGACCTTGCCGCCGGCCGGCAGCGGGATCGCGAGGTACAGGAGCGGGGCCTGGGCGTCGTGCGTCACCTCCGCCTTGAGGCCGAGCGGATCCAGCCGCGCATGGAGGTCCAACCCCAGGGCTTGGAGCTCGTAGAACCGCATCGCCGAGGCCAGCACGTCCCCCGGCAGGAAGCTCACGAGTCCTCTGCCAATCCGCGCGGCGATTGCCCGACCGGTCGAGTCGTCACTGCCGCAACCGTAGATCCCGGCAGGACATCGACCCTGAAACGCCCGTGTCGCCTGGGCAAGACGTGCACGAAGCGCCTGGGCGGACAGTCGGGTGACCACGGTCGGCGGCAACGGCTTCGGCGATCGCGGGCGGGTCCGCGAGTCGCCGGTCATCGCCGCTGGCCAAGTCCAGGGCTCAGGCATGATCGTCAGCGGACGTGGGGCCAGACTCGACGGCGCCGTTCGCGCAGCGGAGAGAAGGACAGCGGCGGCTAGGACGAGTGCAGCTGTTGATGCTCGCATCGTGACGCAACGAGATCGCGCCTCGGTTTGTGGACTTACGAGTCTCGGTTTCGTATGGTTTCGTCACGCCGCAACCCACGCCAGGCCCAACGGCTGGCACCTGCGGCTCTACGGGGTGTCTACCAACGGGGATTCTTTGCCATGTCCTTCTGCGCGGCTGCCCGCCGCTCCATGTTCACTGCCGCCGCGGCTCTCCTCTGCGTCGGCGCATTCGCCTCTGCCGGCAGCGCGGCTCCAGCGCCCGACGCGGGCTCGTGCAAGAAGGGCGGCTACGCGAACTACATCGACCCGGTCACCAGCAAGCCGTTCGTGGACCAGGGTTCTTGCGTTGCGTTCGTTCGTCACGGCGGCGTCCTCCAGGGGCTCCCGGACCTCTCCGCGCTGAACGTCACCTTCACGGCCGAGCCCTGGGCGCAGGCGGGGATGTGCAACGTCGTGATGGAGGTCTCCGGTCTTCCCACAGCGGGGACCACCTCGACGGAGTGGTTTGTAAATGGCGTCTCGACCGGTTCGGGTGGAGCAGCCACCGGCCCGGTGGCTCGCTACTCCATCGTCGTCGCCGAGGGTGACGTGGTGGGGCTTGCGATCGGTGGAGAACGACGCTTCGAGTCCGGTCCAGTCATCTGCGCGCCTGAGCCGCCTCCGGCGGACGCCCAGCCGCAGATCACTATCACTGATGCGCCGGCACAGTCCCTGTCCGGGAGCTTTCAGCTCGCCGGGTTCCAACCCAATGAGACGGTGCACGTTTACGTCGTCTACACCCAGGGGCGCGACTTCTACGGGTCTGGGCAGTTCTTCGACTACGGCAACTTGAGCCTGGACTCCACGGGCTCTTCCCTTGTCCACGCGACGGGTGGTGACTTCTGCGCGGCCTTCCCGCTCTACGTGGAGGCTGAGCGTGCTGACGGCAGCATTCTTCGCAGTGCGCTGTGGACCGCGCCCGAGTGTGTGACTACACCACCAGGGGCTTGACCGCGGCCGGGCTCAGCCCAGCGCGGCAGCAGTAGCGGCTCCCTGACCGCACAACTGCGCTCGTCTGATCACAGGCTTGCGCGCAGGCGGTGGAGGGGCTCCTGTGGCGTCCACGGACGACGCCCCCCTCGGGCCGCACATCGGCGACGAGACCTCCTGACAGTCACCCTCGGCGGGCCGGTGTGGGGGCTGTTCCGCACACACCGCCAGTATCGGCGGCTGTCTCGACATCAACCGACGGAGCCTCGAACTGTCGCACCGCCGTGTCACCATGCGTCTGCGTTCAGTGACGCGCCCGTATCAGAACTTGTCAAGGTTGGGGGTCCTGTGGAGACGAGCCCCGGTGGTCGGTGGTTCGCCGAGGCCCGCGCCCACTGCGCCCGCGCGATCTTCCGTCACTCGCCTCGAAGCGGTCGACCTGCCCGCGTGCAAGCGGTGACCGCGGGTGCGGCCCGTTGAAGGGACAACCGGGGCGGGGTCGCTCAGGCGCCGTCGGCGCAGCCGTCGATCACTCGGGCGCCCTGAAGGCTGTTCGGCGGGATCTGCTGGACCTCGCGCGAGTGCTCCAGCGACTTCCATCGTCCAGTGAGGTGCACGCCCTGCTGCGACGCCACGGGGTGGACCCTGAGGCGCTTGGCGGCCTGCGCGCTCTGTCCCACGCGCTCGCCGCGCCCCCGGTGCCACGCTCCAGGCCAGCGCAGACGCAAGGAGAAGCCCCCCTCCCCAGGCCGGCTGCGACAGCCGGGAACCAGCCTCTCTCGTCACCGTCCGCCCCGGCCCCCCGCGTAACCGCCGCCGGCGGCGAGCCCCCGATCGGTCTTACCCACCATGTCCTCGCCGCCCCTGCAGTCCTCGAGGTCGGTGAGGGCACGCTGGCCCCATCAGCGACCGACGGTGACGACTGGAACGACGAAGATCCCTTCTCCTCGGGTTCACCAGCGCGTCCGGCGTTCAACCTCGGCAGTGACCCTGCGGTCGCGCGCGTTACCGCCGATCTGCATGACGACTACGAGCGGTCCGGCACGCTGACCCTGCTCGACGTGACGACGCTGGCCCAGCGGCGGGGCTTGTCCAGCGACGGAGTCGAGGACGTGCTGCTGCGACTCGCCGCACTCGGCGTCGAGCTGAGCGAGCAGCGCCGCGAGCCGAGGTACGACGGCGCCGGTGACCTGGACGGGGGCCGCATCCGTCGCCAGGTCGGCTCGGTCGAGCGCGACCAGTTGGGTGCCTATCTCGCTGCGGCGTCTCGGATCCCACTGCTGACGGCGGAGCAAGAGGTACGCCTGGGCCGCGCCATCCGCGCCGGGCAGGAGGCGCTGCGGGCCCTGGCTGCCGACGACGTCACGTCGTCGACGCCGGGGGGGTCGAGACGGCGGTATGCGCCCATCATCGAGGCCGGTCGGCGGGCTCACAGCGAGCTTGTCTGCGCCAACCTCCGGCTCGTCGTCAGCATCGCCAAGTTGCCCCGCTACTCCCGAAGCGGGGTCGAGTTGCCCGACCGCATCCAGGACGGCAACACGGGCCTGATGCGGGCGGCAGACAAGTACGACCCCGAGCTGGGTTACAAGTTCTCCACCTACGCGACGTGGTGGATCCGCCAGAGCATCGACCGGGGCGCCGGTGACCGTGGACGGGCCATTCGCCTGCCGGTGCACATGTACGACCGGGCCAAGATGGTCCGAGCGGCCAAGGCCCGCCTCGAGAGCCAGCTGGACCGACCGGTGACGCTCGGCGAGCTGGCCGCCGACCTGGGCCTGGAGGCCGGACGCGTCGCCGCCATCCTCACCTGGTCCGAGCCCGTGCTCAGCTACGACACCCTGGTCGGCGACGAGGAGGACACTCCGCTGCTGGATCTCCTCGCCGGCGACTCCCAGGACGCCTCCTGCGCCGACCCCGCCACCGTCGTCCTGGCCCGGCAGCTGGACAGCGATCTGGCGGCCCTGCTCGCCGCGGTGCTGAGTCCACGTCAGGTCGAGGTCCTTCAGCGGCGGTACGGACTCGACGGGCGGGACGCATCGACGCTGGACGACATCGGGGACCACCTCGGGGTCACCCGAGAGCGCGTCCGCCAGATCCAGGTCAAGGCGATGGAACTGCTCCAGGCCGATCCCCGCGTCGACGCCCTCTACGAGTACCTCGTCGACCACGCCCTAGACGGCGTCCTGGCATCCCCGCTGGAGCCACGCGAGACGGCCGCACCCAAGCCACGTGCATCCCGGAAGCAGCCCAGGAAGGCAGTCAAGAATCCCCGTGCTTGAGCCGCAGACGTTCACCGAGGCAGCCACCAACTTCACTGCCTGGCTCGACCAGCAGGTCACCATCGCCGGCCGCGGAGACGGCACGCACCGGCTCGCCGTGGCCCCGGCCTCCACGTTCTGGATGGGGCGGCTCGCCACCGAGGAAGAGGTGATGAACAGCGCCCTGGGCCAACGGGCCGAACGCCTCGAGCCATGCGCCATCGGCCTCCGGGTCCGCCCGACCGGTGAGGGGCCGTGGCACTTCGACGTCAGGGTCCAGGCGCGCGCATGGATGTACGAGGACCCGAAGATCACGTCCGACCCGGATCGCCCCTGGGTGCGATCCCCCGGCATCGATGTATCGGTGGCCGTCGACGTCGACCCCGGCGGCGCGCCGTTCCCGTACGGCGCCGACGCCCTACGGGACGCCTTCGCGGCCGCGGGTGCCACCGGCCTGTGCGCCGAGGTACGGGTGGACATCGAGAGCTGGAACGGAACACCCGAGTTGGTGGTGCAGCTGGTCAACAGCAGCCCCGCGCAGCATCCGCAGCTGCTGGACACCCACCTGTACGAGACCGCCATGCAAGTCACCGGCCTGACGACCGTGCCGTTCGAACTGGAGGCCCTGCCGGACAGCTTCCGGTACGACCGGGCGGTGCCCGCCTACGGGATCAACGTCGGCGTCGCGCTGCTGCCCGCAGGCGGCTTCGGGACCACGGACACGGTGGAGGTCACCACCCGCCGACCGGAGTACTGGACGAGCCGGCAACCCGCACCCGACCTCACCTTCACCACCCTGTCGCAAGACCCGCTGCCCTCGCTCCAGGCCCTCGTCGACGCCCTGGCCGGCTACTTCACGGACCAGTGGGCCCCGCTACTGGACGACCACCCCGAGTGGGACGCACCGATGCGCGCCGAAGCAGAAGACGCCCGCCGCACCGCCGCCCTGGAGCTCGAACGACTTCGACGCGGCCTACACCTGCTCCGCAGCGACGCCACGGTCCGCCGGGCCTTCCAGCTGATGAACGACGCCATCGCCCACAGCGCGGCCGGCAAGTACGACAGCTGGCGCCCCTTCCAGGTCGGGTTCCTGCTCGGCGCCCTCAGCTTCCTCGTCGACGACGGCGAGGCCGACGTCGTCGACACGGTCTGGTTCGCCACCGGAGGCGGCAAGACCGAGACCTACCTCGGCCTCCTGGTCACCGCGGCGCTGCACGACCGCATGACCGGCAAGACCAGCGGCGTCACCGCCTGGTCGCGCTTCCCGCTGCGGCTGCTGTCCCTGCAGCAGACACAGCGCTTCGCCGACGCGCTCGCCGGTGCGGAGCTGGTCCGCCGCCGTGAACGCATCAAGGGCGCCCCCATCAGCCTGGGCTTCCTGGTCGGCTCCAGCAGCACACCGAACAGGATCGTCAAGACGGCCCGACCCGAGACGGCCGACCTCGACCCCGACAGCCCCGGCATGCCCGACCGGTTCCAGGTCCTCATGCGCTGTCCCTTCTGCCGAGGCACGCAGGTCGGCATGCACTTCGACCGCCGCCTGTGGCGCCTCACCCACCAGTGCGCCAACCCCGACTGCCCCTGGCCCGACCCCGCCCTCCCGGTCTACGTGGTGGACTCCGAGCTCTACCGCTACCTGCCGACGGTCGTCCTCGGCACCCTGGACAAGGCCGCCAGCGTGGGCATGCAGGCCGCCATGCGCGGCCTGGTCGGGCCGCCCGTCGCCCTGTGCAACGAGGCCACCCACGGCTACACCTACACCGCCCGGTCGGCCACGCCCACCGGCTGTCTCGTTCCCGACTGCACCGCCGGCGTGCGCCCGCTGCCCATGCCGGCCGACCGGTATGCACCGACCCTGCGGCTGCAGGACGAGCTCCACCTCCTTCGGGACAGCCTCGGCGCCGTCGACAGCCACTACGAGAGCCTGCTGGACCACCTGCAGGACGCACTCGGCAACCGCCCCGCCAAGATCGTCGCCAGCAGCGCCACCCTGACCGGCCACGACCATCAGGTCGACGTCCTCTACCGACGCAGCGGACGGGTCTTCCCCACCCAGGGCCCCGTCGCCGGAGGATCGTTCTGGACCCGCCCCGGTGCGATGCCCCTGCGTCGCTTCGTGGCCGTCGCCCCCCGAGGCGTCACCCTCGACCACGTCAGCGACCGGACGCTGGACGTCCTGCAGACCGCCGTGCGACGTCTCGCGCAGGACACCGGCGCAGTCTGCGCCGAAGCCGGCGTGGACCCGGTACACGCCGATCGCCTGCTGTCCTACTACGGCACCGACGTGGTGTACGGCAGCACGCTGTACGACGTCGAGGCCGCCACCCGCAGCCTGACCAGCAACACGAGCATCCAAGGGCTGCAGGCCGTCCAGCTGACCGGCGGCACTGACTTCGACGACGTCCGCGGCATCCTGGAGCGCCTCGAGAACCCCGAGGCCGACTTCGACGACCGCATCCACGTCGTCGCGGCCAGCAGCATGCTCAGCCACGGCGTCGACGTCGCCCGCCTCAACGTGATGGTGATGCTCGGACTGCCACTGTCGACGGCCGAGTTCATCCAGACCACGGCCCGCGTGGGACGCACCTTCCCGGGCCTGGTCTACGTCCTGCACAAGATCGGCCGTGAGCGAGACGCGGCCATCTTCCGCCAGTTCACCCAGTACGTGACCCACGGGGACCGGTTCGTGGAGGCCGTCCCCGTCACCCGCCGGAGCCGTCGGGTGCTGCGCCTGACGATGCCCGGCATCGTCGAGGCCCGCCGCCTGGCGGTCATGGAGCCGGCCTCCCGCGGACGCCTGACCACCATCACAGCCCTGCGTCGCTACTTCGACGACGCCGGCATCGGCGCGGCCGACCAGGCGGCGGCCATCGCTTCGCTGCTCGGCTTCGACGGTCCGATCGACGAGGCACTGCGCCAGGAGATCGGCCGGTGGCTGGACAACTGGTTCGCCAACCTCAACGACCCGGCGGGCACGCGCACCTGGCCGAACGAGCTGGGCGCCTCGGCCCCGATGACCAGCCTGCGCGACGTCGAGGTCAGCGTGCCCATCCGCGACTGACCCCCCACCCCACCGCAACCCCCGAGCCGGACCGGCCGGGCGACACCCACCGGACATCCTGCCCGCACCGCCCGCCGCACCGGACGGTCCGGGCGCACTGGAGGACAAGCAGCGTGAGCGACCTCGGGACCCGCAGTGCCAGTCAGGTACTGCGGACCTTCCTGCCCCACCAGACCGCCGACCTGCGCGGCGGCATCTACCGCGTCACCGACTGGCCGGGCGCCGCCCCCCTGGCCATCGACGACGCCAGCGTGCGACGTCGCCTCCTGCGGGAGATCCATCCGTGGGAGCAGAACGCCAACGACAGCGGCTTCGCCGCCGACCTCCGCCGTCAGCAGCGCCTCGAGGTCGTCGAGATCGACACCAGCCGCGGCGTGGCCGTCGAGCGCTTCCCCCGCATCTGGCTGTGCCCACGCTGCAAGCGCGTCGGCCGGGATCAGAACCGTCCGTGCGCGTGCGGCAACTCCCGCTGGGGTCAGCTGCACTTCCTGGGATTCCACGAATGCGGGGCGGTCGGCGAACCCCGCATCCCACGCTGCCCCACCCACGACGACGTGGAACTGGTGGGAACCACCAGCACCCGGACCTCCGACCTGCGGTTCGTCTGCCCCCGGTGCCACCTGCAGCTGCAGAAGGGACTGGGCTTCCAACAGTGTCAGGGCTGCCGGCAGGGCGGGCTGCACTGGAACGTCCACAAGGCCCGGACGGCCTACACCCCCCGCGGGTTCGTCATGGTCAACCCGGCCCGCCCCGAGCGGTTGCAGGCCCTCGCAGCCGCCGGTGGACCAGCCAAGGCTCTGGACTGGGTGCTCGACGGCATGGAGGCCCACAGTCCCACCACCGTCACCGGGCTGCCCTCTGCCGCCGAGCTGCGCGCGCAGCTACTGGCCAACCACATGGACCCCGCCATGGTCGACGTCCTCGTCGACCAAGCCGCCCGGATGGGCCAGCTCGCCCGGGCCGTGGACGCCACCCCGCTGGACACCGCGCCGGCAGACCGCCGGGAAGCCGTCGAGCAGGAGGCGGTCGACATCGCTCTCGCACTGGGCGAGGCCCGCGTACCGATCACCGGCCTCACCGCGAGCCCGGGCAGCATGCTGGCCGACCGGTACGCGAACGACTATCCGGCCGCCATGGAACGGGCCGGGCTCGCGGGTGTCGATCTCGTGGAGAGCTTCCCCGTCCTCAACGTCATGTACGGCTACACCCGCGGAGACAGCGACCCGGCCGCCTGCCGCCTGGTGCCCTTCCGGCACCCCAAGCGCGAGGGTTACCGGCTCCTCGGGGATCTCGCCGAGACCGAGGCCCTCCTCGTCCGACTCGACCCGCTCCGCGTCGGCCGCTGGCTCCACCACCGCGGTCACAGCCTGCCGGGCTGGTCACCGGGGGACGACGATGCCCGACGGGCGCGCGCCGCGATCGCTGCCGCCAGCGACATCCCCGGTCCCGGCGACACGCCCGCCACCCCCACCGTCGGAGCGGACGTCCTCACCCTCGTCCACAGCTACGCCCACCGCATGATCCGTCAGACCGCCGTCTTCGCCGGCATCGACCGTGACGCGCTCAACGAGTACCTAGTGCCCAGCCACCTCGGCTTCTTCCTCTACGCGTCGCCACGTGGCGACTTCGTCCTCGGCGGCCTGCAGTCGGTGTTCGAGACCAATCTGAACCTGCTGCTGGACACCGTCACCACGGCCGAGTCCCGATGCCCCCTCGACCCCGGCTGCGCTCGCGGGGCCGGCGCGTGCAGCGCATGCCTACACCTGGGTGAGACCTCCTGCCGTGCCTACAACACCTTTCTGGACCGCCGGGGACTCTTTTCCGCGGGCGGATTCCTGCGATGAACCGCGATGGCCGACGACTTCGACGTACCGACGCCCTGCACCCCGGGACGACCGCGGCGTCCACCTGTCTCCGCTGCATTCCCCTGTCCGTCGTGTCGGGCCGATGCCACGGCGGCAACCCGACGACATACGAGCGAGCCAGCCCGGTCACCCCAGCATGCGGAACTCCGGTACGCGCAGCACTGTTAGCCGCATTCCTCGACCGGCTGTCCCGTCGTCGGCGACTGATCCTCTCCCTCGCCAACGTGGACATGCGGAGACCCTCGGTCCAGTGGAAGCCGCAGGCGTCGTCCCGGTAGTGGTGGCCCCGAGGACCTGCGCCGTCCACGAACAGGACTGCCCGCGGATCTTCCTCCGCCGAGGCCGGCAGAATCACACGCCTGCGACGTCGCGGTATCCCTGACAGCCGAGAGTCGACGACGCGGTACGCCCAGCGCATGCCGAGCTCCTTGAGCTCGTCGGTGACGTGCTCCATCGCTGCACCCCGGCCCAGCTGGAGCATGAAGGCGACATTCTCGATGAGCAGCCGCTTTGGGAGGACGCCTACGCAGGAGACGGAAGACCTCACCGACCAAGCTCGACTGGGCACCCGGAATGCCGGCGACCTGGCCGGCCTGGCCGAGGTTCGGGGAGGGAACCCCGCCGCAAGAGGGTCAGCGTCCGCGGGCAGGTCGACAACGTCGTGGACCTGCTCGGACGGCCGGGCCGAACGCGGCCACGAACGCCCGCCTGCACCCCGTCGGCGTCCACCGACGCCGACGCGGTGACCCCTACGCTCGTCACCGTCGGCAGCGATGTGTCGGTCACCTCGATCCATCGGCGCAACCATCACTAACGCCGCTTGAGGGCCACCCTGCTCAGCTAGCTTCGGTGGCCGCCCTGGACAGCTTCAGGAGCGGCGTCGCCTGGGAACGCTGGTGCCACCGCGTTGACGTATTCGGCGCTGGCACTTCGGCGGAGCGTGACGATCAACGGGCAGCGAAGGCAAGCCTCAGAGCCCTGCTCAGCGAACCACCGGCAACGGCTGCGCAAGTGACACGGCGGAGGTTGAGCCACCGCTGGAGCTAGCGACTGCACGATCTGCTTGCCCAAGCGGCAGTTGCTTCCGCTCCAGTGCACGCAGCCGCCCTGAGCACATGGCGCACCGAAGCGATAGACCTGACGAGGGTCCACGGGCTCGGCCGCAGCGAGCACGTCATCGCTCACGGGAACAAGTCGATCGACGTAGCGCATGGCAGCGCCCGTGGCCGACTCGGGGCCTCGGACCGCGAAGATGACGCTGTTCGGGCTCGGTGATGCACTCGGACAGAAGAGCCGCTCGTTCGCTACACCCTCGTCGGGGTCCCGGCTCAAGGGCGGCTACTCCTCATCGGAGGCGGTGTCCGGCGTCGGATGTGGCGACTCGCGCGCGGGCCGACCATGCAGCGGGCGCACGACGATCCCGCCGACAATCGGCGCGCCGAGCCAGCCCAACAGATGCTCCCGCAATGCCTCGGACACCCCCGATGCCGCCACCTCTGGTAGCTCGGTCGCTGAAACGCGATCGCCCGGTTCGGTCATCTCAGTTCCTCGTCCTTTCTGGCGTCCGATCGACAGATTGCGGCTCGCCGCCTGGTGGGCCGCCGTCAACGCGCAGGTATCCCCTCTGCGCATCCCTCGACATCCTCATCCCCTCCTGGTGGCGCGTACCTGACGACGTGGCACACACTCGGCCGCGACAGAGGTGCGCTCAATCCGACTGGTCGGCCGGCCTCAGCATCGACTCGCTCCGCCGGAGGTACGACGCGGCTTCGGCGGCAATGGCGGACAGCTCTCGGGAGGCGGCGCCGCGCTCAGACGAGTCCGCGAGGATCTCATCGCGAAGTCGGTCGATCTCCGCCATCGCCGACTCGAACGGCGGATCGACGATGGACCGCAGCTGGGTGTATGAGTCCGCGGCGATCTGATCGGCGACCACCAGGATCTCGGTGATGACCAGTGCGCGAGCACGCCGCTGGCGCTCGACCTCGGCGACGGCCTGCCGGTCTCGTTGCCACAGATCGTGGATGGTCGTGGCCACCTGGAGCCCGATCCCGGCGACCTTCAGCACCTTGCCGAGGCGATCAGCGATTCGGACAGCCTGCCAGGGCTTGAACCGCGCGCCGAACCGGTGCCCGATGTCCTTGACGGCCTGGTGCCCCAGCGAGCCCGACGAGCCGGACAGGCCGTCGCCGGCCCCCCAGAACGTCTTTGCCTGCGACAGCCAGTCCCCCATGTCGTGCATCCACCCGGCGCCCTGCTCGCTGCGAGCGCCGGCGTCCGCCCGGGGCACCCCGCGGCTCCGCGGATCCGGCGCGGAGGCCGGCCGCGGCCGGATCGTCCCGCTCCATCGCAGGAGTTCCGCCGCCCGGTTGCTGCCAGCGATCTCGGACATCTCCACGCCGAGGCGGCCGAACTGCTGTGCTACCAGGTGATTTACCTCCACCGCGAAGGCGTCCGCGTGCCCGTTCAGCGACGCCTCGAGTCGCGCCCAGGCGCGGGCGAGGTCGTCCTCGGAGGTGTCGGGGAGTTCGCAGGCGTCGACGAAGTCGGCGATGGCCGTCCGGCTGTTCTCCTGGAACTTGGCCTCGGCGTCGCGGTACTGCACGTCGATCAGCACTCGCCGGTCGGTCATTGCCTTGCGCTGCAGCGCGAGCAGCGCCAGACCATTCCGCCGCTCGGGGTCCTCTGCGAACAGTTCCTGCCCTTCGTCGCAGAGTTGCCGGACGAGCTGGAACCGCTGCCGCAGAATCGCCAGATCGCCCCGGTTCTCGCTCATCCGGTTAATGGCGTCACGAAGCTCGTCGATGCCCGACCGCTGACGCAGCAAGTCCCGCCGACGCTCATCCTCGAGACTCCGCAGGTAGTAGCTGGAGTCCACTTCCTGCACCGGAAAGGCGTCGCGGATCAAGCCGACCGCCTCGCGGATGACCTGCTCCCGATGTCCTTCCGGCGCCTTCATGGTTGCGGCATGGGTGACGACGACCAGCAGCTGATCGACCTTGCCCAGGTCGAGCGCCAGGTGCCGCAGAAACCGGCGTGAGGCGTCGTCCAGCAGGTCGACGGTGACGACGAACAGAACGAAGTCCGCCGTGGAGATGGCCTCCTCGGCCAGACGGTCGTGATCACGCACACCCGCCCGGACGCCCGGAGTGTCGATCAACGTGACCGCACCGTCCCAGGTGTACTCGGTCACCTCGTCCGTGGCGATGTCGCTGTCGATGACCACGTCCGCGGCGCCGTCGGTCAGCGCCCTGACCAGACTGGACTTGCCGCTGCTGAACTGCCCCGTCACGACCATGCGGGGAGTCGAGCGCTCCTCGAACACCGCACGGGACAGCAACTCGTCGGACTCCCGGCCGGGTCGGCCCGACAGCACCGCCCTGAGCCGTTCCAGCAACGGAGGTGCCTGCGTGGCCAGCTCGTGCAGCAGGATCCGGGTCATGCGTCCTCCCGAGGGTCGCGTGGGGTGGGGGGCACGTCGATGCTCGGGGCACAGTCGGTGTGCGCGAAGGCCAGCGCCGACCACGCCTGCCGGATCCCCTCGGGAATGGCCACATCGACTCGCACCGATAGGTCCTGCGCGGTCATCCGGGAGATCCACAGGTCGCCGGCGTGCAGACCGAGCACGACATGCAGGGCGGAACCGGACCGCCACTCCCCCGGAGCCGGCGGCGTGGGCAGCAGCGGCTCCGGGGTCGCAGCGATCGGGAACAGCGCCAACTCGGTGAAGGCGGGCTCGGGCAGCTCCAGCGCCACGCCGACGCCGGGCCACCGCGTGGCCCGCCGCAGAGCCGCTGCCGCTCTCGTCCGGCCGGCCAGGCCGAGCAGCGCGCGAGCGGTGTCGGTATCGACCGCCCCGATGGAGTCTCGGACAGCGACGGCCAGCCGGTCGATGGACCGGGACACGTCCTGCAGAGCGGCTACGCCCTCCTGCAGCCGATCGGCTTCCTGCGTCACCAGCGACCGCCACTGGGTCACCGCGCCGGACACCATCTCCACGACGGCGTCCTGGGCCCGCCGCAGCACATCGCGGATCTGTGCCTCGACTTCTCGGCGACGGCGGTCGAGGACCGCGGCCTCACTGCGCCAGAAGCGGTCGACGAAACCGGTGGCCAAGCCCTTCACCGGGTTCACCAACAGCCCGGCGAGCCCGCCCACGACCGCGCCTGCCGCTGCTCCGACGACGTTGCCCACCACCGGCACCGCGGATCCGATCAGCGCACCGACTTGCAGTCCGACCAGCGTCGTAGCGGCGGCGGCGGCAAGGTCGATACCGCCAGCGGCAAGTCGGTGGAACCAGACCTGCCCGAAGCCGGTCAGATCGCGGAAGCCCTCCGACGTGAAGTGCCTCCAGTCGTCCGCGCAGTCGGCACCGATGTCCTGGATGTCGTCGTTCAGCCGCTCGGCCACCTGCGTGACGGCGTGCACGAGCTCTTCTTGGATCAGCTCAGCCTCGGCCTGCCACTGCGCGGCGACGTCCGACGCGAGGTCCACCTCGTTGTGCCACTGGGCGCGCTTCCTCAAAACGGCCGTCGTGGCGGCGAGCAGCTCCGTCCCCGCGTCGCCGACGCGGCGGTTGGCCTTACGGACGAAGGACCGCCGGAGCCCCGCGCGGGCCTCCGCGTCGGTCCGCACGGCCGCGGTCTGCTGTTGGACGAGTGCCGCCGCATCCACCAGCCCTCCGCGGAGCTGATCGCACACTCCCAGCAGCCGACGGGCTTCGGACGAATGCGCCCTTTCCACCGCCAAGGCCTCGAGCAGGCCATCGATGCGGCTATTTCCATGCAACAGGCGCGACGTGGCCTCGTCGTGTTGCCCCGTCGAAGCGCGCAGCGCCGCCTGGGCATGCACTGGAAAGGTGCCCACGGGGCGGCCGCCGGCTCGTTCAAGGTACCGCTGGATGACGTTGAAGTGGCCTTCGCTCTGCTCGAAGACCCGTTCCGGCTCCTCCGTGATGTCCAGCCAGCCGATCTCGTCATCGAGGTCCGCGCGGCAGTTCAGCGCGACCACGAGGGGTTTGCCCGCTGCCGCCAGGATGCCCAGGGCCTCCCCGGTCTGCTCCTGGGTCGCATCGTTCGCCGCAACCCACAGGATGAGATCTGCCCGCGGCACCTCAGCGAAGGCGGCCTCGAAATCGGCCTGCCCGTCCAGCGCCCCGACCCCGGGGGTGTCGACGATCTCGATGCCCAACGCCCGCACGCTCCGGGCACAGGAGTCCCTGGAATACCGCTGCCGCCCATCGCCGATACGCGACCCGTCGCCGCCTGAAAGGAACTCGAACAGGGTGCTCTTGCCGGCCATCGTTCGCCCCATGAGGACGACGCGGAACGGCCGCTCATCCACGTCGCTAGCCGGTGCCGCCGCGGAGTCGCGGAGTACCGTCGCCTGACCTGTTAGGGCTGCCGCTAGCTCCCCCAGCGTTGCCGACACCTCGGCGTCGGCGACGGGACGCCGAATGACCGACGTCGCCGTGTCGTCCAGCCCGGTAGCCAGCGCCAGCAGTTGCTTTTCCACCACGGCACGGAGCGCAGAGGGATAGGTGCGGGTCGGCTCGTCCCGCCCATAGAGGGCGAACCGGGCCCACTCGAACCCCGCACCGCCTCGCTGTCCGCGCAGCGGGGCGGCTGGCCTTCCGACACCAGGCCCGCTCATCCGGTCATCTGCCACGCGAGGGCGCCCCTGCCTCGTTCATGTACTGCGACGCGCGTATCGCCCTCACGTCTCCCCCGTCCGACCCGGCCGGGGCACGCTATAACGCGGCCCCTCCTCGGCCGCGGACGGCGAGGAGGCGTGTCACCCGAAGGGACCGTCCCTCTCGGCCTGCGATCGGCCCGAATCGGTCACCGGGTCCAGGGCGCGCCTCGGCCCATCCATCCGTGCTTCTGGCAGACAAGCGTGTCGTAGGGCGTCAGCACCGCTCACCGTAGGCGTCGGTACCGGCACGCCCCTTCAGTAGAGCTCCAGCACCTCTCGGGCCCACCGGGTCACAGCGTGACGGGCCTCGGGAGCAAGCTTCCAGGACGGCGAGCCCATGTGGAGGTCCAGCCCGGCGTAAGACTCGTAGCTGCGGCCCCCCAGGAAGGTCTCGACGTAGTAGCTGCAGATGCGCTGGCCGAAGGGCGTGACGGAGCGCCGACGGTCGTAGAACTCGATCATCGGCCGGACTGACGGCACAATGCGGGCGTTCAACGGGGCGAACTCACCGTTGTCCGGCACCTCGAAGACGTACTCGTCGGCTGGCAGTTGGAACGCCGGGTCGTCTGCCATGTGACCAGGCTACGAGCCGGGCGTGACGGCTGCGGCCGTCAGCGAACGGCGTCGCGCCGACGGGCGAGGAGCGGAACGGCGACAAGGCCACTGGCCAGGATGCTGGCCGCACCCATCGCACTCGGCTGACAGCTTCAACGACGTAGCTCGTGCCACCACAGCAAGCAGCAGCCTCTACGTCGTTCCCGTCCGGGGCTACCACGCCGACGAGGCAGGAGCGTGGCCGGTCACTCGGTGCGCCGTGGACAGCTGCGCGCCGGGACGCGGCTTCATGATCAACGGCACCTACTCGACGACGTAGCCCGGAGGCGCCCTTGTCGCGGGTGCCACGTCAGCCCCCACACCCGGCGTCGCACACCCACCGACGGTCGCTGGGATGCTACGAAGCCCGCATGGCACCGCCGCTCGTCACCGAAGACACCCTGGGCGCATGGCTACTGCGCTGCAACCCCGAGGTCTGGGACCTACCGGCCTTCATGCACGACGGCAACGCGTCGATCGGCCAATGGACCGTCGTCAACAACTACCGGAGCCGCATGATGGCCCCGGGCCAGCGCGTGGTCCTGTGGGCGACCGGTGACGGCAAGCGCATCGCCCGCGGCATCTGGGGCCTCGGCTGGGTGACCGGCCCGGCTCACGACCACGTGCCCGACGACCTCGCCGAGGACGACGCCAGCTACTGGCTCGACGAGGCGGCGAACGCGGGCGCAGAGAACGTGGTGGCCGTCGACATCCCACTCCTCGACGCGGCCATCACCGACGCCGAGCTCAAGGCCGCCGGCATCGCCGACCTGGAGGTCCAGGTCCAGTCGCAGGGTTCCAACCCGTCCTGGATCAGCAAGGAGCAGCTGGCTCGGGTGGAGTCCCTACTGCCCGAGTGGCCGGAGCGGGGTGAGCCCGACCGGGAACTCACGGTCTCACCTCGTGGCGCCGGCTTCGGTAACGCCGTTCAGAACAAGGTTGTCGAACTGGCTGCGATGGATGCTGTGCGCCAGGTATACGAGGACGAGGGCTGGCACGTCGACGACGTCAGCCTCGCCAAGTGCGGCTGGGACCTGACCTGCACGCGAGGCGCCGAAATCACACGGGCGGAGGTCAAGGGCGTCAGCGGGGACAAGCCCCTGGTGCTGCTGACGGCCAACGAGTGGAATGCCGCCAAGAACCAGCCGGGGTGGGTTCTGGCCGTCGCGACCCGGGCGATCAGCGCGCCAGAGATCAGCGTCTACACATCCCAGGAAGCCCTGCAGGCAGCCGAGCCGTACGTCTACAGGGCTGACCTGTCCCAGAGCTAACCGACCGCGGTGCCCTGATCCGGCTCCAGCAAGCGGACGGCTCGCCGGCCCAGGTCATGGCTGGCTGCCGTAAGTCTCGGCCCGAGCCCAGGTCAGGAACTCAGCCTTCGAGGGCCGGGGGCGAGTTCGCGGACGCCCCGACGAGGCTCCGCCGACCGTCGTCGGCCCCGTTCGGGTGGGCCCCCAGCCGCATGGCAGGCCGTCGATCTCCGGATAGTCGATGAGATGGGCCACCGTGACCGTCACTGGTGGCTCCCGCAGCTGATCGCACTCGTTCAGCCCGTACTCGAACAGCCCTTCGCGTAGGTGCTCGACGACCACGCAGGAGAAGTAGCCCGTCGAGCACATGTTCGACCAGCGCCCCACGCGGACGAGTGACGAATCCTGACCGGGTCGTGCCCGAGCGCCCGGTCGCGTCCAGCCGTAGCGGCCACGGCGCTGCCCACCGGGTTCTTCGCGGTTGTGGCGGGACGATGCCGACGGAAGACCTCGCTGGGACCGCAGGGGTCAATCCGCCGACAGTGTCGGCGCTCCCCGCCCGCGCCGCTGAATGCCGCACTCGTCCAGTGCCCTACGGACAGCCGTCTGTGTGCGCCCGGTCAGCTCTGCGAGCTCTCGCAGTGAGCGGCCAGCCTTGTACTCACGGGCCACAAAGGCGACGAGCTGCGCTCGCTGCTGAGTCGTCGGTCTGACGACGTTCGTGCCGGCGAACTCGGGCAGCACGTGGTGCACCTTGCGTCCTGGGTACGGCACCCGGCCCTCCCGCCCATCGTTTGGGCGCCGAGTATCAAGCTCCTGAGCTCGGCAAGGCGTCACACCGCCGAGTGACCCCGTCACAGCCCCGATAGGTCGTGCGCCTTCTCGCTCACTCGCAGCGGGGCGAAGCTGGGGCCGGTCAGTGACATTCCGCACGTCGAGCAGCCGTCGGGCGGGACGTGGCGGCGAGGCGTCACGTCAGGCGAACCTGTGGGCCACGGCACGGCCCGGCTCGCCTGCTTCGTCGTGTCCCGCTCGGTTCTGTCAGGGGCCTACCGGATGATGACCGCGTGACCACACCGATGACCGCAGTCGGCCTGTTCGCGGGCATCGGTGGAGTCGAGGAAGGACTACGGCGAGCCGGTGCCGCCGAGGCCGAGCTCCTGGTCGACAACTGGTCGCCCGCCCAGGAGGTGCTGCGGGCCCGGTTCCCCGACGCGAAGCTCGAAGGCGACGTCGCAGAGCTGAAGTCTCTGCCGAAGGTCGACCTCGTCACGGCGGGCTTCCCCTGCACCGACCTGTCGCAGGCTGGACGGACCGCCGGAATCACCGGCAAAGCGAGTGGACTCGTCGCTCACGTCTTTCCCTTGCTGAAGCAGGCCGACCCGAAGTGGCTGGTCTTCGAGAACGTCCGCAACATGCTCGTCCTCGACGGCGGCACAGCCATGCGCTACCTCGTCGACCAGCTCGAACTGCTCGACTACCGCTGGGCCTACCGGCTCGTGGACAGCCGCAGCACCGGCGTTGCCCAACGTCGCCAGCGCGTGATCCTGGTGGCCAGCAAGACCGAGAACCCCGCTGACGTGCTCCTGGTCGACAACGCCGGCGAACCGGACGACGAGTACTTCGCCGACGACGCATACGGCTTCTACTGGACCGAGGGCCTCCGAGGGCTCGGCTGGGCGAAGGATGCGGTGCCCACGCTCAAGGGGGGCAGCACTGTAGGGATCCCCAGTCCGCCCGCCATCTGGGTCGCCTCGGCGCCGAGTGGTCGGCGGATCATCCTCCCCACCATCGAAGAAGCCGAGGCCCTGCAGGGTTTCGAGCGCGGCTGGACCCAGGCGGCGGACGCCGGCCGCTCCAACGGCCCCCGCTGGAAGCTCGTTGGCAACGCAGTCACGGTCGGCGTCAGCGAGTGGCTCGGCAAGCGCCTGCTGGAGCCGGGGACGCACGATCCCGAGGACGGATCCCTCGTGACCGGCAAGCGCTGGCCCACCGCCGCCTGGGGCGGCGATGGCAAGGTCTACGCCTCCCCCGCCTCCATGTGGCCGATCCAGGCCCCGTACAAGGGTCTGCTGGCCACGGTCGACCACGAGTCCGCCCGCCCACTCAGCAACAGGGCGGCAAGTGGCTTCTACAGCCGGATGCAGAAGGCCAAGCTGCGGTTCAACGAGCAGTTCCGCGCCGACGTGGCCGACCATGTGAAGGCGACCAGCTAGTCGGACCCGCCGGGTGCGGTGGGTCCAAGGGCATCATGACGGTCGTGCCCGAGGCCAGCAGTTCCGAGGCGCTCCGCCGGATGCAGAGGCAACGGCGGAGCGGAACCGGGCCGGAGTGGGCAATCCGCCGCCTCGTGCACGCTCGAGGACTGCGCTACCGGGTCGACGCCCCTCTGCCCCTGGAAGGCACGCGCCGGCGCGCCGACATGCTGTTCCCCGGTTCGAGAGTCGCCGTCTTCATCGACGGATGCTACTGGCACGCCTGCCCCACCCACGGCACCAAGCCGAAGGCGAACGCCTCCTGGTGGGCCGACAAGCTCGCGGCCAACGTGGCTCGGGACCGGGACACCGACCGGCGGATGCAGGACGCCGGCTGGACCGTGATCCGCGTCTGGGAACACGAGGACCCAGCTGAGGCGGCGGAGCGGGTGGTCCAGCGGGTACGGAGTCAGTCCTCGTCCTGATCGGCATCCCCTCTAGGACCGCCGAGCACCCTGTCGATCTCTACCAGCGTTGCGACCAGGTCCAGCGTCAGAGGTGCCTCCTGCTCCAGCCCCGCCGGCAGCGAACCCGCCGGCGGCTGCCAGTCGGGATCCGGCTCGGCATAGCGCTCGTGACGACTGACGCCGGTGTTGCGGAAGACGACGGCGTCGTCGATCAGCGCGATCAACTCAGCGAGCGAGATCGTGTCGTCCCGTGACGGCGGCTGGTTCTCGGGCGGAGCCTTGCGCACATCGAAGAACCGCACGTCACCGGCGTCGGTCACCAGACCGACGAAGACGTGCTCGAACAGGTCGTAGCGGCCGTCCGGCGACTCGCGCCCGGCCCTCTTGCGCAGCGTGAAGACGACGTGGGCAAAGCTGCTCTGCCCCGTCACCCCATCCCAGCAGGCGTCCTCGGGCAGGAAGAACAGCGCGACGAGAACGGCATACGGCTGACGCCGGTGGAGCGTGTCCGCCTCGTCGCGCAGCTCCATGTCGTTGCGCTTCACGTTGCGGGAGTACCGGCCGATGCGGGCGTCCCTGGTCCCGGTGGCCCCATGGGTGTCGCGGAAGCTGTACGTCTTGATTGAGACGCCGGCGACCAGTCCCGCGGCGTCGTCCCACACACCGACATCGGTCCGCTTGCGGTCGATCTTGCCGCCGACGGTGAACTCCTGACCACTTCCGTCGGGCCGAGGAGTCACCCGGGCCTTCGGGAACAACGGTCGCAGCGCGTCGGCCACCGTCATGGCCAGCGCGTTGCTGAAGCGCTGCGCCCAGTTCTTCTTCGCCTTCCGGTTGTCCCTGCCCTCTGCGGTGAGAGTCTCCGGCTTGTCGCCCGCCCTGGACAGCGCCTCCGCGAGCGGAGGCTTGCCTTCGTCGTCCCTGATCACGCCCCGACCCTCAGGGACGGACCGCGGAAACGCCGGAAGGCTCGCCCACCCGAACGGGTGAGAACCGTCCGGAACCTGTCGGACCTGCAACTTACGGTCTGCGCCCCGGGCAACGGCGGCCAGCCGACGCCCAGACGATGGCCGGAGGTGGTCAGATGACCAACTCGGACGCGCAGCGCCCGTCCCAGTGGATGGCGAACGTCCAGCTGTTCTCCTCGGAACTACGCGAAGGACACCGCTGGGCCGAGATGGTCGGCCGGCGGCTCGAGAACTGCGGCCACCCGGTCAGGGTCACGCCCCTGAAGCTACGGGACAGCATCGCCGAGATCCCGGAGTACGAGGACGAGTTCGACATCGTCGTCGGAGAGGACGGGGGCCCGCAGTTCATCGTCGAGTCTAAGTCGCGCCGCCTCGAGTTCAGCGAGGACCCGTCCAGCTATCCCTACTCGACGGCGTTCGTCGACACCTGCTCCGGATGGGACGCAAAGGTCACGAAGCCGCGAGCGATCGTGCTCGTCTCCCAACTGACCGGGGCCATGCTCGTGATACCGGTCCGGCAGAGCCGTCCCCACTGGACCGTGACGAGGACGTACGACCGCGTTCGCCGTATCAGGGACAACTGGTACCTGGTGCCCGCTTCCGACCTCATGCCGATGCAGACGCTGCTCGGCTGGCTCGCCTCGGGCCGCTGGAAGACGGAGGGCCTCTGACGTCCCGGCCGATGCGCTGACCCCTGAGGACGAACCCGCAGCGGGTCCTCGACGGGGGCCGAGACTATGAGACGACGAGATGGTCCCGAGCCGAGGACGAGGCGCCCCGAAGTGGATTACCAGCAGTATCTCCGAGAGATCGACCGCGCGGCCGAGGCCACGGAGGGCACGGTGGTATCACTCGCCGGAGGCCATTTCGGTGTCCGGCTCGCCGCCGACGGCGCATACGTGGTGCTCGCCCTGGATCTGGACTCCGACCAAGGCTGGGTCGCCTGGACCGAGAGCCTCGACGGGGAACGCTGCTGCGACTCGGCCGAAGAAGTGATCGGCTCATGCCCGCTCGAGCAGCTGCGGGGCCGGGCTCTGGACGTCGTTGCAGGACACGCGCACGCCTGAGGTGGTGGATCTCCGGGCAGACGCCCGGGAGGGGAGCCATCCCGCGCAAAGCAAGCCCAGCAGGTTCCTCTTCGGTGGACCGCGTACAACGGGTCATCCGAGGTGCAGACGCCACCTCCCGGCGTGCTCGCCGATCTGCTCAGCGGCCCTCGGGGGCGTGGTGCTTCCAGACGGTGATCACAGACCATCCGGCACCGTCCGGGCGACAACCGTCCGCGCGTCGCTCGTCACGTTGCCCCACCCTGTCAACCCGACGGGGGAGCGCCTCTGGGCACGAGCACCTCGACGGCGGTGGGCTCTCAGCCCGATGCCCAGCACGGCGCTCGAGGCATGGGTCGCCGCGCCGGGATCCCCCGACCGAACCTGATGCGCGGGCACGGCGACGCCAACGGCGCCGGCCCCCAACTGAAGCCGGACGCTGCCTGTCCCGGAACCCGACGCCCGCTGGGAGGGAGGCATGTGTCAACGTCAACCCATGACGAGGATCGCCGGGGGCCCGACCGTCGCCGAGGTGATGACGCGGTTGGCGACCGTGCGTCCGGTCTTCCACTCGGAAGCCGACTTCCAGCACGCCTTCGGACAGGCGCTCCACGGCCTTGCCGAGTCGATCAGCATCCGCCTCGAGGTGCCGCAGGGTTATTCGCCCCAGGGGCGTGCCGAGTACCTGGACGTGCTCTGCTTCGGGCCGCAGGGGCGGACCGCCATCGAGTTCAAGTACTTCACCGCGCCATGGACGGGCGTCGTGCCCGCTCACGATGGCCCGGGCGACGAGACGTTCCAACTCAGAAACCACGCGGCAATCGACCTCGCGCGGCGGAACTACGTGTTCGACATTGCCCGCCTGGAACGCTTCTGCGCGGTGCAGCCCGGCACCAACGGGGCGGCGATCATGCTCTCGAACGCCCGGGGGTTGTGGTGGCCCCCCGGCGACGACCCGGGCACCCGTGACCGGGACTTCCGCATCCACGACGGCGTCGACCTGTCGGGCACGCTCGAGTGGGGCGGCGGCGATTACCCGGACAACACCCGCGACCTGTCCGGCTCGTACCGGATGGCCTGGCAGCCCTACTCGGACCTTCCCGGGACGCGGGGGGAGTTTCGTTGGGTTGCCGCCGAGGTCATGCCCAGCGCTCCACCCTCCCAAAGTTCGGCAAGCTAGACCTTCGCACTCGACCGCCGGCGCAGTCCCTCGGTCCCATAGATCCCGAATGCGTCGCCGCGGAACTTCCGGTCCCGGTCACCGGCGTTGTCATCGTGAGGATCTTCCGCGGCCGGTGTTCTCACGATGACTCCGCGCCGTCGCTGCGGGCACGCCGACCGCACGTGAGTCGACCACCCGGTAGGCCCAACACCTCAGCGCCTCCGACTCCGTAGTGATGTGATGCCACGGCCCGGTTGGAGCGCGAAGGACACGTTCATCACCCGGGTCTCACAGAACTGGACAGGTGCGAGCCGCCCAGGGCCGCGATGCGCGAGAAGCACCCGTGGGCCGATCGGGTCTCGGGACCCTCCTCGGCGACGTCGTCCCTTGGTGCTCCGGAGTAAGTGCCGATTGGGGCCTGCCGGCCCGACCGTCGGTTCCAGCCTCGGGGTACGACCGCCGCCTCGAGCGAGACGACGCTGCGTCCCGCACCCACGACCCACCGTGAGGTAGAAACTTCCGGTGGAGCCAGATATCGATCTTGTTGCCGATCTCCAGAAGCAGTTCGGCCTCGTCGTCGACGATGTCTGGCGAGCGAAGGACGAAATCCGGAACGCCCTAGCAAGCGCGGCCGACGTGGACGCCGCGAAGATCGCCGTGGCGTCCGCCAAGGGCGGGACCAAGCAGCTCCTCAATCGCCTGGGCCAGGCCGAGGTGGGCAACGCCACGGAGTTGATCGTCTTCGTGGTCGACCAGGCGAGGGACGTACAGGGAAGCGTGTCCTACGTCGTCGACGCCGCTCGAGGCCGCAACAAGGCCAAGGCCCCCGGCGCACCCGTCGTCATCGCCGCACCCACACCCGACGGCGGGTACACGGTTGCCGCTCTCGTCGCAGGTCGTCAGACCCGAGCGAGCCGACTCGTGATGTCGATCTTCGACCCGCCACTGACCGACCCGCGTGCCGACATCAAGCCACGACTGCCTCACCGACCGGCGCTGTGGCTGCTCGTGTCCAACGGAACCGGCACCTATGGCGATCTGGACGGCGTCCGCTACCACTTCCCGGTGTCCATCCCGAACGGCAGGAACGTCGACACCGGCCACATCGTGGTGATGACGCGCACGAAGACCAGCGCGCACCCGGACAGGGGATGCATCTTCGGGATCGGTCGGGTCGGGCGACGCATCCCCGGCGAAGACGCCAACAACGCGTTCGTCTACTACGACCGTTACATGAAGATCGACCCGCCCATCGATCTAGAGAGTTTCGGCGACAACCCACGAGTCAACGTCAACTCCATCATCGCCTTGAAGCCCGAATGGGTCATTCGCCTGATGAAGGAGCTGCTGGTAGAGAACATCGGCGAACTGCCGGTCCCCTTCACCGCCCTCACCCTGGAGGACCTCAGCGCTGAGGTGCGGACACAGGGGCTCGTGTTCGACGACGCACTCCTCTCCCGCGTCCTCACGGCACTCCGCGGTGGGAAGCACCTGATGTTCACCGGACCTCCCGGCACCGGAAAGACCAGCCTGGCGCTGGCCGTGGCCACAGCCGCTCACCGGGTAGGCCTGTGCCATGAGCCATCGCTCACCACCGGCACGGCCGACTGGACGTCGGCCGACACGGTCGGCACCTATCGACTGACACGAGAGCAGGACCTCGTGTTCCACCGAGGACAGATCTCAAGCTCGATCAAGGACGACCACTGGCTCGTTATCGACGAGCTCAATCGCGCAGACATCGACAAGGCCATCGGCCAGCTGTTCACGGTCCTGTCCGGCCAAGCCGTGGTCCTGCCGTTCGAAGAACTCCAGGATGACGAATACTTGCCGATCTCCATCGTGCCGCCGCAACAGCTCGCCCCACCGCACACGATCCCCATCATCATGTCGTCGAACTGGCGACTCCTGGCCACGCTGAACGATCGCGATCGGGACCTGCTGTTCGACATGTCAGAGGCCCTGATGCGCCGGTTCGCGATCATCGAGGTCGGCCCGCCGACGGAGCACGCCTGGCAGCGCATACTCGACGAGTCCGGCGGTACAGGACACCCGGCCTGGGACAGGGCTCTTCGGAACATCCTGGCGGCGCCGGAGATGCGGGAGCGTCCGTTGGGTGCGGCAGTCCTTCTCGACTGCGTCCAGCACCTCCGCCAGGTCGTCTACCTACGAGAGGAACTTGGGGCCACTCCGCGCGAATTCACCGGTCAGGAAGAGGTGGAGCGGCTCCAGGAAACGCTCGACGTGTACATCAAGCCTCAGCTCGCGACGGTCGGGGAAGCACGAACCCTGGACGCCGGCACGTTGCTGAAGAGGTCCGCTGCCTCGTCGGGCACGAACCCGGAGTCCGGTTCCACCAGCAGCAACGAGATTTCGTAACCGATGGCAGTCGCGACATGGGACCGCGACCGAGTGGCCGCGGCCCTGCGGCCTCGATTGTGGCGGTACCTCTCGGGATCGGCGACCGTGGGCTTCACCCACGCGTCCCTGCCGAACTTGCCGGAGTTGTCTCGCGCGGACCTGGTGCGGATCTTCGCCACCCATCTGGCCCTGCGTCCGGACACGGCTGCGGCACTAGACGCGGCGGAGCGCGCGCTACGCGAGCTACCCGCCAGCCAGAGCATGACGCGGGTCGAGTTGCACGGCGAGGTACGAGGGCGCGTCTCGTGGACGCTGACCCAGCGCCGCCGGATTGCGGAGGCGGATCCGGCGTTGTTCGTGTGTACGCCGCCCGAGCGACGCTATGACACCCCACTTGGCCGACTCGTCCTCGTGGCGCTGCACTGCGCCGCTCAATTGGCCGACCTCAGCGGCCTTCCCAAGAAGGGGATCGTCGGCGAGCGTGTCCACGACATCAGCCGTCGAGCTCGTCGGCTGATGCTTCATCCGAAGCTTTCGAAGGTCCGTCGCGTAGGACCCGATGCCCTACGTCATACCGAAGGACTCGTTGCCCGTCGACCTTTCCTCGCTCCGCTCGTAGCATTCGCTGAAGACTTCGTTCTAGGTATTCGGAACGGCAGCGCCGAGTCGCTCGAACAACTCCTCGAGCGTCAGTTCCTCAGCCCCGACCGAGACTCGGTGTTGTTCGAGCTTCAGGTCGGCTTCGACATGCTCGACGCACTCCGACAGATCGGCTACCAGGTCCAAGGACCGGCGACGCTATTGCCGGCGGCCGGGGTTCCCTTCGCGACGTTGCATGGCCCAGCTGGTCAGGCGGCGCTGTGGTGGCAACGTCCGACATGGACGCTGGCCCCCGACAAGGCTGCGACAAGCATTTGGGCCGAGATTCTGGCCTCGAATGGATTGTCTCGGGTTCCACTTCGACCCGACTTTCTCCTGGATATCCCGGGCGCCAACCGGCGTCTCCTCGTAGAGGTCAAGCTCACAACCTCAGAGGAGGGCTCTCCGGAACGCGACGGGCTGCGGGACGTCCTCGCCTATCTAACGGACGCCGCTGGCGTCTTCCAGGATTGCCCGCATCCGCATGCTCTGGTTGCAGCATGGAATGCCAGTGGTCGCCCCGTCGACCGCCAGAACCGCATTCAGATCTCCGACCAGCACCGAGTCGTACCGACTCTGGTAGAGGCGCTTCAGGGAGCCCAACCCCGCTGAGTGGCCTGGTAGCGCCACGGACGCCGTGACAGGGGTCCGGGGTTCGGTGGTGCACGGGACAATCGTCTGCGCCGACTCAGCCGGCAGCTCCATCACCTTGAGAGCGAGTCTGGGTCGCCAGCATCGACCCGCTCGCCCCGCCGCCTCGCCGTTCAGGCCGGCCGGCGCGGGGGGCCAGTCAAACCTGCGCAGGGACCGGGGCGTCGCCGAGGTCGTCCAACACGACCGTGGGGACGTTAGTGACCGAGGGCGCATAGGTCCTTGCGTGGACCCTCGTCACCGTGTCGGAGAGGCGCCTCGCATGATCAGCCACGTGATGACCTCCGACCCGCCCGTGACGATGATGTGGGCAGCGCGCAGCAGGTCATCCGACCGACAAGCGCGGATCAACCGACACCAGCCTGACCTCGGGCGTGGGCTCGGTTGAGCTCGTTGCTCAGCCGGCGGGCGGTGTCCCGGTCAGCGAACGCCCGGGGATAGCCGCCGTTGTTGGGCACTGGCCCGTTAGGTCCGTGGACTTCAAACTTGCCCCGCTGGTTGGGGCCCACAACGGCAAAGGGAAGCCGTGGGACGTCCAGGGCGGCCAGGTGGGCCTCGATGTCGCGACGAGCAGCCTGGGCACTAGCCGAACTCATCGTCAGTCCTGTGCGGAAGCGCCACCCACCCAGTTCCCACCGCACATGGTTACCACCCGTGACCTCCACCCGACCGCCCCGGCGGCGAACCTCGCGGACTAGCGGCTCGAGGTCCTTGTTGATTCCCAAGCCCATTTGCCCAATCCCCCGTGCGCACTGCCTAGACGAGGACAACGGTCCGGTGCGGTGCGCCCATGCGCCCGTCGCGAGCTGACCGGGCCGGCGTACTCGGTGTCCTCCACCCGAACCGAAGCCGGTGCCTGCCGCCGGCACCCCGCAGCAGTCACATCGGCACGCGTGCAACAGGGCTGAAGCTGAAGCGTTCTGGGAACCTCAAAGTCCCTGGACAGTTGACGCTGGCACGACTGGCGGTCTGACGTACGGCGGACAGCGAAATCGGTTGCAGGTTGCGAAACGTGATCGTCAGGATGCATGTTGTTGATCGACGGTGGAGGGATTGCGCTCTGCCTGACTACCGGGAGTGTGAACGTGATCCCCGAGGCGCCTAACGACTTCGACCACTTGATCTACGAGATCGGTCGAGCAACGGCCGCGGCAGCGGCCGTTGAGGACTACTTCGGCCTCCTCGCGGTGCACGCCACAGGCGAAAGGAAGTGGGCGGGCGCCTACTTGCGAGAACTGAAGACGCCCTTGGAGCGAGGGCTCAGTGGCTGGAGCCACGAGACGGAAGTCTTGGCGCTATACAAGCGCGCCTTCGACCGGAACGAAGAGCGCAACGGCGTCGTACATAGCGTGTGGATGAGCTTCCCACGCCTCCAGTACACCTCCCTCGAGAGCCAGTTCCTCGGCTTCCGGATGCGGAAGGGGAAGCCCGACCAGGTCTTCGGCCTGAGGAAGAGCGCCCAACAGGTACAAGAGCTCGCGGACGAACTGGAACGTGCCCACGCGGAGGCACGGGCCCTCATTCCCATGCCGCTGCCCGGCGACGAGGACCACCTAGACGGGTGAAAGTTCAGCTGTGACGGCACAGCGCTTGACAAGCGCAACTCCCCTGGGCGTTCGCCCCTCCCTTCCTCCTGGGCCTGTGCACCGCGCGGACGTGGGCGGTGCGCCCTCAGCTGGCTCCGGGCAGTGATGTCGACGCCTGGTAGCTCCGCTGGGCGGAGGGCGGCCGCTGTTCCCGTCGGGTGACGGCGGCGGCACCGATCGCCGCGGCCAGGGCGGCGACCGGGTGGTCTGCGCGCCACTCCCCGGGCGCCCCGGCGACGGCGGACACGGCAGGACCCGCGGCGGAGGCGTTCACGTCCTCCGACGCGAGGCGCTGGTGGGCCGCCCTCGCCGTCCTCGTGGGCGCCGCCAACCTGGCACTGCTGGCGCTGTCGGCCCGGCGCCGGCGACGGAGGACCCGATGACCAAGACCTCCGCGACCGGGGCACCGCCGCTGCGGTGCCGCCGGTTGCTGGTCGCGGCGTCGGCGGTGCTGGCGCTCGCCGTGTGCGCGGTGACGCTGTGGGCCGGTGGCGCTACCGATGTTGTGCCGCCGCCCCGGCATGGCGCGGGCCAACTGGGGCAGTTGGGCGACCTCGTCGGCTCGACGCGCAGCTAGCCTTGTGTCGTGTCGCTCCTCGCAGCCGACGCTCGAGGCGCCGCGGACTGGGGTGCCCTGGCAACCGCTTTCGGTGCAGCGGTCGCACTTCTCGTGGGTGTTGTGACCGTGCTGCAGAAGACGCAGGCCGACCGGCGAGCAGAGTGGTGGAACCGAGCTCAATGGGCCGTGGATCATGCCGTCAGCACCCGCGACGAGGAGGCGGAGATCGGCCTCATCTCGATGACTCATCTGATCGAGAGCCCAGCGGCGACGGATGACGACGTCCGTTTCATGCGAGACGTGGCGCAGAACATCGCGGAACGCGAACCGTAGCCGGCGATGACCTCGGAAAGGACGAGGGATCTCGCGCGACAGCTCGCCGCTCGTGCGGACGTGCTTCTCCGGGCGGCCGACCCGGCTGTGGACCCGCTGCCCACAGAGACGGAACCGGCAGAACCGGACAGCTGGCTGCGCTCGAGGCGGAGTCCGTTCGCCGCCCGCCGGGTGGGGCGCCCTCTGCGCCATCCGGGCGCGGCCCTCTTCCTCGAAGTTGCCGTCGCGGGGGGCGTGGCCGCCGCCGTGATGCTCGCTATCGGTCCCCAGCCGCGAGATCTGACCGGCTTCGGAGGCATGGTCTTGCGGATCTTCGCAGCGTGGGCATTCGCCTTCGCCCCGGGGTGGCTCTTCGTGCTCTTCCTCCAACAGCGAGCGCCTACCATCTGGGGGACTTATGTCGTGCAGCTGTACCGCCTGGGAGTGGACAGGCCAGGAAACCTGCCGCCCCCGCCTGTCGACTCGCCGTACTACGCACTCTGGCAGGACGACGGCGGCGAGGACGGCGCCGGACGCGATCTCGTCTACAGGCGCAAGTTCGAAAGCGTCTACGGTCCCTCCGTCTCCCGGGTCGCCATGGACCGGATGGCACGGGTCGGGCTCGACTCCCTCGTGCCTGCCTTCGTCCTGTCCGGCCTTCTATCCGTGGGCTGGACCGTACTGCTGTGGCTCGTGCCCCCCGTCGACCTCGGCGCCGGGCCGAACAGCGTGTGGACGAGCGTCGCCTTCTCTTTCCTGGGGGCCTACACCCTGGCCCTCTGGATCCTTGTGCGCCGGTACCTCACGGACGAGCTGCACGCACGGTCCTACCTCACGATCGCGGCGTACATCGTCGCGATCCTGCTCGTGACCGCGGCCGTCCACCCGTTACTGACACGACTGGGCGTCGCTGGTGGCGTGCGGGCCGCGATCACGTACCTCATCGGGGGACTCGCCTTGTTCATCCCCGGGGTGCTGCGCCGACTCGTGATCGCACCGGCGGCGCGGCTGGTGCAACGATCGGTTCCTGCTCTGCGGTCGCAATATCCCCTCCGCGACCTCGACGGCATGAACGTCTGGTACGAGGCACGCCTCCTCGGCGAGGGCATCGAGGACATGCAGGACCTGACCACCCTCGACATCCTCGATCTCCTGCTTCGCACACGGATCCCCGCGGGGCGGCTGGTCGACTGGATCGATCAGGCCTGCCTGTACGTGCATCTCGGTGCGGACGGAAATCTCAGGGACAAGCTGCGGCGACTCGGCATCCGGGCGGCCACCGACCTGCTGGATGTCCTCCCTGCCGGGGGAACGGCATCGCGGTCACCTCTGTCCGAGCACAGCAGGGCAGCCTTGGCTGCTCTGGAAGCCGAGGGCGTCGACCAGGCGGTGATCCGGAACCTCGTGGAGGTCGTCGCCGACGAACCGAACCTCCGCTTCGTCCGCAACTGGAAGCGACCCCCGGAGTGGGAACGGCGCCCCACCAGCAGGACCGACGACCCCACACCGCCCCGTGCGGTGACGGGGCCGACTGGCTGAGCCGGCGGTCCAACGTCCAGGACGCGTCGTCTCCGGCCCGCCCTCGGGTCCGACCGCCAGGAGCTGCAGCCGAAGTGGGAGCAACCAACCAGCGGCAGGTCGACCGCGCCTTGGCCTTGTCGAACGAAGCCTGACCCGGTTCTCACCAGAGAAGCCGCCGACCGGATGGGCGCCCTCGGCGGCCCGGTGGAGTCGGTCGGACTGCAACCAGAAACGAGTCCGGACCAGAGCCTTCGCAACAAAGCCCTGGTCCGATGGGTGGAGCTGAGGGGACTCGAACCCCTGACCCCCACACTGCCAGGCCGTCGTGATCGCGTTCGCACCGGTTCGCGGCCGTTCCATAAGACGTGTGACCAGCGGACAATTCTGGCCGCGCCCGGCTACGAATAGGCGCGAACGCGCACAACTGCAACCAGAACTGCCACCACGCTGGCCATCTCTCAGCCCTCGTTGTCGGCGCTGACTGTGGCCTCAGCCGGCGGCTGCAGGCTTCACACGCGCCGCAACTCTTTGATCACAGAGGCGACGTTGGACACGTGACCGTCGCTTGCTGGCCGGACGTGACGGGTGGCACTGGATCGACGCCGTACCGCTGCGGCGAAGCGATTTTTCCTGCCGCAGGCGAATGGCTGGGTCGGCGCGCTCGCTCAGCGAGCCGGGAAGTTCCCGTTGAAGAGCAGGTTGAGATACCTGAACGCCTCGTCAGGCTTGCCGTCGCTGTTCGCTTCGTGTGCCTTGCGGGCCCGGACCGCCGCCGCGTGCAGCTTCGACAGCGCCTCGGCCTTCTTCGCCTCGGACGAGCAGGGATAGAACCGCCCCGCCACGTGCTTCGGGTCGCTCATTGCTGCAAGGCTGTGGTCCTCCAGGCCCTCCAGGTACAGGCAGAGGTCCCATCCGGGGATGAAGTTGCTCTGGGCCTTCATGTGCTCGGCCGCGCGCATCTCCAGATAGAACGACGAGATGGGCACGTCGTTGTAGTACTTCCAGGCCTTGGCCAGCCGGGCCAGCGACTTGGCTCCGCCCCCGATGGCGCGGGTGTCGTTGACCTCGTTGACGTACTTGACGTGCTCGGCGGGGGCCGTGTCGATCCACCCCGTGCCGGCGCCGGGGATGTCGTACAGGTCGGCGCTGCTCCCGGCCTTGGTCTTCTTGAAGCCTGGGATGACCTCCCACCGCTCCGTGCCGTTGGCGAAGTCCACGACCACGGCCGGCCGGCTGACGTAGACCGGCGTGCGGGGGAAGGTGTCGGTCAAGGCGTCCTTGACCCACCCCAGCGCCGTGTCCGAGCTGCCGGGCTTCGGGTTGCCGATCTTCACGAGCAGGTCGACGTCGCAGTGGTAACGCACGCCGGTGCCGTGCCAGAAGGAGCCGGGCTGGTAGAAGCCCTGGACCGTCAGGGCTGCCTTGAGCGAGGCCTCGACGCTCGTCCGGTGCCGGGCAGCGGCCTGTCGATGGGTCTCGAGCGGAATCAGCCACCCGAGGAACACATCGAAGGCATCGCTCACGCTACGCACCACGCCTGATCAGCCCTTCTTCTTGTCGACGTCGTAGTCCTGGCCGCCGGCATCGATGTTCTTCTGGCCCTTGCGGTAAGCCCGGCGGTTCGGGATCTCGGCGGTCTTGTTCTGCTCGTCACGCCGGGCGGTCAGCTCTTCGAGCTTCGCCCGAGCGTCGTCAAGGGGTTGGTAGGGCAGGTCGACGAGCCGGGCCTGGCGAGCCCGCCCCTGAATCTCCAGGTAGGCGTTGCCGGCCGAGGAGGCCTGGTTCATCCGGTGAGCAGCGTTGAGAGTCGTCAGGACCGCTCCCCCGGCGGCGGCCAGCAGGGCAAGGCCGGCGGCGATCAGGTCGTACTTGTCGGGGGCGACCACCATCGCTGCTGAGATGGCGGCGGCCAGGCTCGTCGGGACGCCCAGGCTGAGGTTGACCAGGCGCCACTGCTTCGCCTGCTCGAGCTGGCTCTGGGCGCTGTCCTTGGCGCTCTGCTCAATCCGGGACAGCTCCGCGCCGATCTCCCGGCGCCGCTCGGCCTCGGTCGGGCTGTCCTGCGGCGCTCCCCCCGTGGTCGTCACCAGTCGACCGTAACGAGGAGGTCCGACAGGACCAGGTCGAGCGGCGATCGGGCTCACTGGATCACGTTGACCGGGACCCCGACGTCGATCCTCATGCCCTCTCCCCGGACCCGTCCTGCTCCTCGTCGCTAACGGAGAAGGATCAAGATCAAGTGCGACACACGTCTTGCATCTCGGGCAGCGGAACGCGTTGTGACAGGCTGTCTGGAGGTCGGCGCTCGCCGTTCCGAGCCTGACCAGTCGGCATGGACCAGCTCGTGAGCCCGGGCCCGGACGTTTCTGCTTCCGTGCCGATGGCGTGGCACTCTCCAGTCCGAGCGAAAGGAGGGACTCCGTTGGGTGAGCTGCATGTCGCGGTATCGAGCCACGACTTCATGCAGGTCGCCCGCCTCGTACCCGCCACGCAGAAGGTTGTCTGCGTCGACTCGGACACGACGGTCCGCGAGGCCCTCGCCGTCATGCAGAAACGCGGTTTCGATCAGGTCCCGGTGGTCGCCGGCAACCGTGTCATCGCTGTCTTTTCCTACCGTTCGCTTGCTCACCGGTTGTTTCACGTCAGGCGTAATGACGACCCACTCGACCTCAGCGTGCTCGACGCGTCGGACGACCTCGTCTTCGTGCACGCTGGCGATGAAGTTGGGGCGATCCTCGATCGCTTAGAGCGTGACGGAGCCGTGGGCGTAGGGGACCCCGCCCGCATCGACGCCCTTATGACCGCTACCGACGTGACGCGCTACCTGTGGCAGGCGACAAGACCCTTCGTCCTGTTGCAGGACATTGAACTAGCGGTGCGCGCTCTGATGCGCGCAGCCCTACCTACTCCCGAGGACACTGATGCAGCTTTCGCGCGCGCACTCTCCCAAGAACGGCTACGCGATCCGCGCGCGCCCGCGGGATTAGAAGATTTGACGCTTGGCGAACTGCTTGGTGTCCTGCTTCAGCACGAGAATTATGGCACAATCTTCCGTTCGGTATTCGGAAGGAGTCAGTCCATCACCGCGTCCAACCTGGAGCCAGTCCGGGACGTCCGCAACAAGGTCTTCCACTTCCGCGATGAAGTTACGACTGAGGAGCTCGACATCCTCGTCGCGGCGCGGCAATACCTACGGCGCCGAGTGGAAGACGAGCGAGCGAGACGCACATGAACTTCCCTGACGCAGAGTGGAATGCCTTCCGTCTGTCCGTCCTAGCCTCGCCGGCGACCCGCATGGTCGTCTCAGCACCGGTCGGCACGGGACTGGGGACCATAGTGATGGAACTGATCCAACGCCAGATGCATGCCGGCGGCGTTACGGTCATGGTCATCCCACAGCTAGCTCTCTTGGAGCAATGGCGTGCCCGCCTGCAGGACGCCAATCTGCCTGTCACTGCCCTGAACGGCAACAGTGACTTTCTGCTCTTCCTGGACCGTCATGACGGCCAACTTCCTGACAGTTCGAGCGTATTACTACTAACCACCCAACTACTTGTTGTGCGCGGTGCCGGACCGGGTCTGGCAGCCCTTCGGCCCGCGCTACTGGTCCTTGAGCGCACCGGCATCGCCGCTGGAACCAAGACGGCGCAGGCCATGCAGAGTTTGGCTGATCGTGCGGATCGTGTCGTAGTCATAGATCACCTCGGCGGGCGGGACCTACCCGTCGCGGTCGACGAGGCCCATAACTTTTCGCTCCGTCAGGCCCTCGCAAAGACGCAGTCCTCGGTCCAGCTAACGCTGTTGGAGGTCGACGACCCCGCGGCAACTTTCCGGGCGGAGGCCGAGGTCCTTCTGGGCGACACTGCGCTATTGGCCAGGGACGCTTCACTCGCGGAATTGCACTCGTACATCAGCCGCCGAACAGCCGCCACGGAGACGGACAAGGACGTTTCGCCCCCAGGCCTAGACAGCACGCGCCTGCACAAACTTAACGAGTTGCTCACCCGCATCGAAGACCAGGAGGACGACCCTCGAGCGCGCGCAGCACAGCAGCTCGTACTGCGTGCCCAGCAAGAGAGCCGTCCCTGCCTCATCACGACGTCGAAAGTCGTCGACGCTGAGTACGTCGCCAGCGAGCTAAGGGCAGCCGGAATCCGCGTGGAACTCCTGACCGGGGGGACCGACCCGGCGCACAGGCGTGCCGCCGTAGAGCACTTCAGCCAAGGAGGCGTCCTCGTAGCGACCAGGGCCTTGCATCAGGGCTGGTCTCTGCCAGCACGAACCTGTCACCTACTGTGGTCTTCACCGAGCCGTGAGGCGCTCTGGCGTGACTTGTCACTCGCCGTCAGCAGCGGCGACGGGGAACTCGTCACCTTTGATTCACAGCTCCCGGCGGCTGTGGCGGCCCTACTTGAGCAGGACGCGGAACAGGCCATCGATCCGCCATATTGACGGCTGGAACAAGGTGAAGAACGTGGCGACAGGATTGTTCGCACAGTGGACCAGCACGCCAGCCGCTGGGCGCGGTCGCACCTAGTGTGCTGCCCGTCTGATGGCGCCGATGCCCTCGATGCGACAGGCGCCGACCTGGGATCGAGCAACGACGGTCGGCGCCGAGCCAACTGAACCGTCGGCGCGCCGGGGACCTGCGCCCATCGAGTTCCACGACCACCGCGGCGCCCTCATCTGCCGAGAAGCGCGCGTGCGACCCTCAGGGCAAGGCCCGGACTGGCCCGGTGCCCAGAGGCGGCGGGAGGGGCCGCCCAGCCCTGCCAAGTGAACCCTTACGGGATTGGGCAAATAGAGTCGTCAGGCACGAGAGGCAGCCTCGGATGCCCCGCTGGTGGACATGCCCGGTGACGGGGCGGTGTCCGGAACTGCTCAGCCGCCGAACTGGACGGATAGCGGCGCCGCTGCGAACGGCCGCCGAATTCGCCGTTCACTCCCCCGTGCAGCTTCACCCGCCGAGTTCAGCCCTTTCAGGAGGCTGCCAGTTCTCGCTGGCGCCGAGCGAGGCTCACGCCGCCTCCCGGCCGGTGCACTTTCACGCAGCTGGAGATTCCAAGATCAGGGGTTGACACAGACCCGTGAATGGGTGAGTTGCAGGCGCGCGTCAGCGCGGGGCGGGCGAAGCCCGTCCTCCAGTACTTCTGCAGTTCCGGTTAGGCGGCCGGATCGAGGACCACGGTGTGGCCGAGGCGTTCGAGTTGGGCGACCAGCCGGCGGGCGTGGGCCTCGTCGTTGCGCCGGGCCAGCCACTCCGGTCCCAGGTCGTCGTAGGGCTGGTCGCGGGTGAGCATCCAGTAGGCCGAAACCAGGATCGAATGCCCCACCGCCATCTGGGCCCGGGCCCTGCCGCGGCGACTGAACAGGCGGGCGTGCTGGGCGGCCACATAGTTCGCGCCCTTCATCCGCCCGACCGAGCCGGCCGCCTCGACCAGCATCGCGGTCAGCCACTTGTTGCCGTGCGGCGGGCGCACCGCATACCGCTTGCCCGCCGACTCCCGGGTGCCCGGCGAGACCCCGGCCCAGGACGCCAGGTGCTCCGGGGTCGGGAACCGCGACATGTCCGCGCCGGTCTCGGCGATGATCACCTGCGCGACCTTCTCCCCCACCCCGGGGATCGTCTGCAGCAGCGCCAGCTGATGCGACCAGGGCTCGAATGCTTGGGCGATGACCGTGTTGAGCTCGGCCAAAGTCGTCTCGACCGCCTCGATGCGGGCCAGCATGCTGCGCGCCAGCTGCGCGTGGCCGGCGTCGAAGTGCCCGGTCAGCGCCTCGGTCAGGGCCGGGATCTTGCGGCGCATCTTGCCCTTGGCCAGCTCCGCCAGGATCTGCGGATCGCTCTCCCCGGCGATCAGCGCGCCGAGCATGGCGCGGGCGGAGACGCTGGTCAGGCTGGCCGCCACCGAGGACAGCTTCACCGATGCGTCTTCGAGCATCAGCTCCAGCCGGGTGATCCCCCGGGTGCGGTCGCCCATCAGCTGCACCCGGTAGCGGGTCAGCATCCGCAGCCGGCGAATGTCCGGTGGCGGCACGAACGACGGCCGCAGCAGCCCGCATTCGAGCAGCTGGGCGATCCACTCGGCATCTTTGACGTCGGTCTTGCGCCGCGAGATCGCCTTGATGTGCGCGACGTTGACCAGCCAGACCTCCAGCACCTCCTCCAGGCAGTAGAACGCGCCCTTCCAGTAGGTCGAGGTCGACTCCATCGCCGCGATCGTCACCCCGCGCTCGAGCAGCCAGTCCCGCATCACCTGCAGCGACCGAGTCATCGTGGAGAACGTCCCGGGTCTCCGCCCGCCGGCCACCCCGCGGGCCGGGTGTGCGCACGCACACCGTCAGCGTCTTCTTGCCGATGTCGAGCCCGGCAACTCGCTCGTACAGAACCTCCACTCGGATCCCCTCCTTGCAGTCGACGACCTGCAGGGCGTCGTCCGGAGGGTCCTCACACCAAGGACACAGACCCGCGCGCTCGCAGCAGCAATCAAGGGCACCCGAGGACCCCGCGCCAAACACCTCAGCGGGCTCTCCCGCACCAGTGACGCACGACGTCGCCGGACGACAGCAGCATTCTCATCACCAGAGGCTGCGATCAAGATCGCAAAGGATTACACCTCATGCACTGTCGGGTTCGGTGCCCCGTGCGGGCGGGCGGCGTCGACGCGGTGGGACCGCGCGCGGCCTACGGGGCCGGCGGGCGAGGGTCCTCGGCGGTGAGGCGGGCCGCCCCGACGCCGCGCCGCCCGACCCCGTGCCGGTCGAGGATCTTCCGGACCGCGGAGAACGACCGGTCGGTGAGCTCGGCCAACTCCCGCAGGGACCGGCCCGATGCGTACTGCTCGACGACGAACCGCTCCACCTGCGCCTGGACCGCGGGATCCGGGCGCGGGGACGCCGTGCCCGCGAACGCGGCCACAGGCCGGTGCTCCTTGCGCGGCGGGTACGGCACGGCGCGACGGTAAGGGCCGGCGACCGAGCCCGTCGTCGCCCGCCGGGGTGACGACGTCGACCGAAGGCCCGACCGGAAGTGCGGAGAGGCTCGGTGGGCGGTCGGACGCGTCGAGGCACCGGCCCCAGGGCCAGGCACTGGAGAACTCCGGGTCCGGGACTGGAGGTGGCGTGCCTACCGTCCGCGGCCGTGATGTCCCTGCACAAGCTGACCGCAGGAGACGGCTACACGTACCTCACGCGGCAGGTGGCGGCCATGGACGCCACCGAGCGCGGCCATGCCGGCCTGGGCGACTACTACTCCCAGCGCGGCGAGTCGCCCGGCGTGTGGGCCGGCGGCGGGCTGGCCGGGCTCACCGGCGTGATCGCCGGTACCCCCGTCGGCGAAGAACAGATGAGGGCCCTGTTCGGGGAGGGGCGCCATCCGGACGCGGAGCGGCTGGAGCGGGAGGCGCTCGCCGCCGGACAGACGCCGGCGGAGGCCCGGGCCACGGGCGCGCTCGGGCTGCCGTTCCTGCGGTACGCCACTCCCCCGGACGGCTTCCGGGCACGGTGCGCGCGGCGGTTCGCCGCCGCCAACACGCACAGCGGGCGGCCGCGGGACGCCCCGTTGCCAGACGAGGAGCGGGCCCGGATCCGCGGCGAGGTGGCGCGCGACCTGTTCGCCGCCGCGTACGGCCGGCCGCCGGCCGACGCCCGGGAGCTGTCGGGACTCATCGCCCGGGCCTCCCGGCCCGCGACCCGGGCGGTGGCCGGCTGGGACCTGACGTTCTCGCCGGTGAAGTCCGTTTCGGCGCTGTGGGCGCTGGCGCCGCGGCAGGTCGCCGAGCAGGTCGAGGCCGCGCACGCCGCGGCGGTCGCCGACACCCTGGCCTGGCTGGAACGGCACGCGGCCTTCACCCGGCTGGGGGCCGGTGGGGTGCGGCAGGTGGAGACCACCGGCCTGGTCGCCGCGGTCTTCACCCACCGCGACTCCCGCGCCGGCGACCCGGACCTGCACACGCACGTGGCGGCGAGCAACAAGGTGCAGACCCGCGACGGGCGGTGGCGGGCGCTGGACGGGCGGATGCTGCACAAGGCCAACGTCGCGGCCTCGGAGCGGTACAACACCCGCCTCGAGGCCCACCTCACCAGCGGCCTCGGGATCCGGTTCACCGCGCGCCCCGGCCGCGAACCCGGCAAGCGGCCGGTCCGGGAGATCGTCGGCATCGACGACCGGCTGCTGAGACAGTGGTCGTCGCGGCGGCGGGCGATCGATGCGCGCCAGGGGGCGTTGACCGCGGACTTCCAGCTCCAGCACGGGCGGCCACCGACCGCGGTGGAGGCGATCGCGCTGGCGCAGCGGGCGACGTTGGAGACGCGGGAGGCCAAGCACGAACCGCGGTCGCTGGCCGAGCAGCGCGCGACGTGGCGCGCCGAGGCCGCGGCCGTCCTCGGCGGCCCGTCCGGCGTGACCGGCATGCTCGACACGGTCCTGGGCCGGCGGCCCCGTCCCCGCACGCCGGCGGTGACCGAGGGCTGGATCCAGACCGCCGCCCTCCGGGTGCTGGACACCGTGGGCGGCCAGCGGGCGAGCTGGCAGTACTGGCATGTCCGCGCCGAGGCCGAGCGGGTGGTGCGCGCCGCCGACCGGGCCCCCGACGCTGTCGACGGCGTCGTGTCCCGGGTGACCGCGACGGCCCTCTCCCCCGCCTACTCGATCCCGTTGGATCAACCCGATCCGGTGGTCGAGCCGCCGGAGCTGCGCCGCTCGGACGGCGCCAGCGTGTACACAGTCTCCGGCGCCCGCCTCTACAGCAGCCGCGCGGTCCTGGACGCCGAGGCGGGCCTGGTGGCCGCGGCCGGCCGCGGCGGGGGCCGCCGCGCCGATCCGGCCGTCGTCGAGCTGGCGCTGCTGGAGGCCGCCGCCACCGGCCGGCCGCTCAACTCCGGTCAGGCGCAGCTGGTCCGCGACCTGGCCGGCAGCGGCGCGCGGGTGCAGGTGGCCATCGCCCCGGCCGGCACGGGCAAGACCACCGCCCTTGCCGTTCTGGCCCGGGCCTGGACCGCCGACGGCGGCGGCAGTGTGCTGGGCCTGGCGCCGTCGGCGGTAGCCACTGCCGGGCTGCGTGAGGCCCTCGCCGGGCCCTGCGACACGGTCGCCAAGCTGGTCCAGACCCTGGACGCCGGAGACCTGCCCGACTGGGTGGCCGGGATCGGGCCGGACACGCTGGTCATCGTCGACGAGGCGGGCATGACCGGCACCCTCGACCTCGCCCGGGTCGTTGCCCACGTGCTGGGGCGGGGCGGCTCGCTGAGGCTGGTCGGCGACGACCGGCAGCTGGCGTCGGTCGCCGCCGGTGGCGTGCTCGCCGAGATCGCCGCCACGCACGGCGCGGCGACGCTGACCCAGCTGGTGCGCTTCGCCGACCCCGCGGAGGCCGCGGCCACCGTGGCCCTCCGCGCCGGGGACACCACCGCGCTGGGCTTCTATCTCGACTCCGGCCGGGTGCACGTCGGCGACCTGTCCACCTGCGCCGACCAGGCCTACAGCGCGTGGGCCGCCGACCGGGCCCGCGGCGCCGACGCGCTGCTGCTGGCCGCCACCCGCGAGGTCGCCCGGCAACTCAACGAGCGTGCTCGCGCCGACCGCCTCGCCGCCCTCCCGGCTCCAGTGGGCGAGGAGGTGGCGTTGGCCGACGGCACCCGGGCCGGCGTCGGCGATCCGGTCATCAGCCGCGCCAACGACCGGCGGCTGCCGATCACCGCCGCCGACTGGGTGAAGAACGGGGACCGCTGGACCGTCACCGCCGTCGGCCGGGACGGGGCCCTCACCGTCGCCCACACCGGCACCCGACGGCGGGTCACCCTCCCCGCCGCGTACGTGCGCGAACACGTGCAGCTCGGCTACGCGACCACCGTGCACGGCGCCCAGGGGATCACCGCCGACACCTGCCACACCGTGCTCACCGGCAGCGAGTCCCGCCAGCTGCTCTACGTGGCACTCACCCGCGGCCGCGCGGCCAACCACCTCTACCTGGCCACCGCCGGGGACGGGGATCCGCACAGCATCATCACCCCCGCCGCGGTGTTCCCACCCACCGCCGCCGACCTGCTGGTCGGCATGCTCGGCCGCGACGGCGCCCAGACCTCGGCCACCGCCGGCCGGCGCATCCTCACCGACCCCGTCGAGCAGCTGCACCACGCCACGACCCGGTATGCCGATGCCCTGGGCTTCGCCGCCGCGCACCGGCTCGACGCCGCGGCTGCAGAAGAACTGGAGAACGCGGCCGAGCGGCTCTCCCCCGGGGTGACCGCCGGGGCGGCGTGGCCGACGCTGCGAGGCCACCTGGCGCTGCTCGCCCTCACCGGCGCCGACCCGGTCGCCGCCCTGCGCACCGCGGCCGCGAGCCGGGAACTCGACAGCGCCCACGACCCCGCCGCGGTGCTGGACTGGCGGCTGTATGTCCGCGGCCCGGCCGGTCCGCTGCCGTGGCTGCCCGGTGTGCCGGCGGCGCTGGCCGACGATCCACACTGGGGGCCCTACCTAGCCGCCCGCGCCGACCACCTCACCGCCTGCGCGGCCCGGGTCGCCGAGGCCACCGCCGCGATGACCGCGACCGGCGCGCCGGGCTGGGCCCGGCCGCTGCTGGACCCCGACCATGCGGAACTGCGCGCCGGCCTCGCCGTCTGGCGGGCCGCGCTCGCCGTTCCCGACAGCGATCGGCGCCCCGCCGGGCCGCCCCGCCCCGCGACCGCGGAGCGCCGACACCAGCGGCGGCTCGACGAGGCCATCGCCGCGACCGCTCCGGCCCGGGGCGCCTCGGTGTGGGTGGCGCTGGCCGACAGCATCGATCCCCGCCTCCGCCGTGACCCGCACTGGCCGGCACTCGCCGACCGGGTGGCCGCCGCCGACCGCGCCGGGCTCGACGCCGCCGGGCTGCTGGCCGCGGTGGCGGCGCAGCGGCCGCTGCCCGACGAGCTGCCCGCGGCCGCACTGTGGTGGCGGCTGGCCCCCCACCTCACCCCGGCAACCGTCCCCGCTCCTCCGGGCGCTGCGGTCCTCCGCCCCGACTGGTGCACAACCCTCCTCGAGCTGCTGCCCGACGGACAACGGGTGATGACTAGCCCCGCCTGGCCGGCGCTGGTCGCCGCGGTCACCACCGGCGGCCGTGGCGGCTGGTCCCCCGCCGACCTGCTCACCGCCGCGGTCGCCGGCCTGCCGATCGCTGCATCGGGCAACCGGCGCGCGAGCGAGCTGACCGAGGCGCTGGTGTTCCGGGTCGCCGCCCTCACCGACCCCGAACCCGTTCGGGCCCCCGAGCCGCTGCCGCCCGACCTGCGGCCCCCGGACGACGCCGATCGGCTGGCCCCCGTCGACGATCCCGCCGCCGGCTCCGTGGCCCTTCCGGTCAACTCACTCCGCGATCCCCCGGAAGCGCCGTTCGACCTCGACCACGACACCGATCGTCCGGAGGGCCCGCCCGCCTACGTCACTCCGGACCCGTTCCGCTGGACCGGACGCGACACCACCGACGACGCCGACTACCTGCTCGAGCAGCACTTCTGGGCCACCGCAGCCGTCGGCCGGAACCGGCTGATCGAGCTCAACGGCCAGGCCGCCGCCTTCTTCACCGACCGCTACCCCACCTCGTGGGCGCCCGGCTACCTGCGCCAGCGGCTCGGCAACGACCTGACCGCCGACGCGCGGTTCAGTCCCGGCCACGCGCCGGGCGGCTGGACCGCGCTCGTCGACCACCTGCGCAGCCGGGGCGCCACCGAGGAGGAGCTGCTCGCCGCCGGCCTCGCCCAGCGAACGCGAACCGGGACGGTGATCGACCGGTTCCGCGATCGGCTCACCTTCCCCATCCGCGACATCGACGGCGTCATCCGCGGCTTCGTCGCGCGCCGCAGCCCCGCGGCCCCCGACCGGGGCAGCGCCGGCCCCAAGTACCTCAACACCCCCGCCACCGACCTCTACCGCAAGGGCGAGCACCTGCTCGGGCTCTTCGAGAGCCGTGCCGCGCTCGCGGCCGGTGCCACCCCCGCCCTCGTCGAGGGGCCGCTCGACGCTCTCGCCCTCACCGTGGCCGGCGACGGTGAGACCGTCGGCGTCGCCGCCCTCGGCACCGCACTCACCGACCCGCAGGCCGATCTGCTCCGCCCCTACATCCGCGGCGACGGCCCCGGCGTGCTCGTGGCCACCGACGCCGACGACGCCGGCCTGCGGGCCGCCGAGCGGATGTACTGGCAGCTCACCGCCCGCGACGACGACCCTCGTCACCTCCTCCTGCCCGACGGTCTCGACCCCGCCGACCTCCTTGAGCAAGGCGCCGCCGCACTCCGGGCGGCGATCGAGGCCGCGAGCACCCTCGCCGATCACCTGCTCGACGCTTGCGTCACGGGCACCGCGCCCGACGGGAATCCGGGCGCTCTCCTGCAAACCGTGCGGGATGCGGCGGCCATCATCTCTGCCTCGCCGCCGTCCCGATGGCTGGACCGCATCGACTGGGTGACCGAGGCCCTCAACGTGTCTCCAGGCACCGTCCACGCGGCTGTGCTCGACGCCAGCCCCGTCTCCGGACTGCCGTGGGTCAGCGGCGGCCTCAGGCGATCGCAGCGGTCAGGGCACGCGACGTGGACCTCCACGCTGACTCCGCCCCGTCCGGAGCATCCAGCCTCCGTCCCAACGACCATCGCGAGGGCGCGCACTGAGCCTGCACCTCCGGGGAACGGCTGCTAGTACCGCCACCCAGGCTCGCACTGAAGGCTGCCTTAGGGCCACATGCGGCCGAGGTGCCGGTGAGCGAGCTAAAGGGCGCCCGCGAGGATCATTTCTTCCGCGATGGCGTCTGCATGGGCTGGCACGACCTCGGCGAGGGCCTGGCATGCGGCATAGGCGGCGGCCGGGTACTTTGCACATTCCGGAAGCAAGTTGCGGACGCTTTCGACGGCCCCTCGTTGCCCGAGTTCGCGCACCAGCCGAGTCAAACGGAGTTCCCGGTCCGTCGTGTAGTCCCGCGCAAGCCGCAGCGCCAAGGCCATATTTCCCGTCTCCAGCGTAATGCCAACGACCGCCTCCTGCAGCCGGGATCGCGCGTTTCCCTCAGGGACCTCATTCATTGCCTGCTGAGCTTTCGTCCAGTACTCCCAGGCGTCGGGGTCGTTACGCTTCTCCTTGACCGCAAAGACAGCCGCCTGGCCGACGGCACGCCACCAGGGGCTTTCAATCTGCTCCGCGATTGCTGCCGCCGCGCTCGGGTCTCGTGATCGCGTGCCGGCAGCTAGCGCAGCCATGCACTGCGCTTCGCCGACAAACCAGAGGTTGCGGATATTGCTCACCGTTCGCAGCGCACCATCCACGTCACCGAACGCCGCCTGAGCCTGCACAACGGCTGACAGGGCCTGGTCGCGCCCGTCCGGGTATTCAATTGCGTCCGCGGCGGCCAGAGCTCCCGCGAGGGTGGTCTCGAGGCCAGCGCTCTGCCTCGATTCATCCTGCGCGTGCGCGACCTCCAACAGCACACGCACTCGAATCTCTTCTTCCTCCTCCTCTGCGGCTGCGACGGCCCCGGCAAATGCAGCGTCTGAGCCTTCCAGGTCTCCTCGCGACAAGCGAGCGGAGGCGATCGCGCAGTATGCTTTGGCCTTCCAGCGCGGGCTCCAGATGTCCTCCACCAGTTCCCTGGCCGCATCCGCGTCGCCGCGCTGAACAAGATCCTTGATGATTTCGAACTCCACTCGCGAGGAGGCCTCGTTGGTGGCATCCCAAGACGCGACTTCGCGGGCACCATCGACATCCCCAACCGTGGCCCGCGCAGAAGCCAGTGCCGCGATCGGCTCGGAAGCCTCGAACGTCGGCGGCTCGAAGTAACCTTCCGCCTGGGACGCCAACAGAGCCAACATGTCGCGCGCTTCGTTCTCCAGGCCGACTTCGGCCATCTTGGTAGTGACCATCTCCAGCACTTGCCAACCGTCTTCGTCCGGCGCTGCGGAGAACAACAGGTTGAGGGCGACCTCGAAGTCGCCCGTTTCGGCGAAGACATTCGCGAGCGCACTCGCAATGGGACCGCGTTCGTCTTCGGGAATCTCTTCCGCGGCGCGCATGGCTGACTCAACAGTTATCCGTGCTCCCTGTTCGTCGCCGCTCCGCGCCTGCGTGAGCGCGATGCCGACCAGGGCCGCCGGCAGGGCCCATGTGGCAAAGCTGCGCGACAGCGACGGGATGCGCATCGCCTCGGCGAAGCTCTCCCGAGCTCCCGCTGGGTTTCCGGCAGAGTTCTCGAAGACGCCCAGCTCCCACCACTGGTCGCGATCGTCCTCCGTCCCGGGCTCCTCCTGACTGGCGCGCTTGGCCCGCCGGGCAGCCGCGAACGTCGCGGCTGCCCGCGCGTCCCCGACCGACGCCTGCCAGTAGCCCACCGTCGCTAAGAGGTCCCACCGGGCTTGTTGGTCGGCGCTGGCGGCTGCCTCCAGCGCCTGCCCGAAGGCCCGGTCCCGCTCCGGGCCGTCGAACGCGGTGGCCAACCGGGCCAGGAACCGCACGCGCGCGGAGGGACTGGCCTGCTCGACCGCTTGACGGGCGCGCTGCCACGCTGTGGGGGGACTGCCGGGAGCGAGTACGATGTCCACAAGCGCGCCGGCAGCAGCATCGCCCTCCAGCAACTCGGCGACGGAGATCGCCTGGTCAAGGTGTCCCGCCCGCGCGTGGACTGACACCACCGCGCTCAGTGTCCTGCCCCGCTCATCGGTGGGAAGATCCGTGACCAGCGGAAGAATGGTGGTCACCTTGTCGTGTGCGGCGACACACCGAGCAACGTTCCGTACGGCCCGAGGATAGTTAATGTACGACGAGCCGATCACGGAAAGCAGTTTGACGGCACGTTCGGTCTCGCCGCGGTCCGCTGCGGCTACTGCGACGCTCTCGAGAATCTCCTTGGGGTAATGGAAATCGAGCGTGCCGGTTCCACGGAGGGCAGCCGTTTGCTCAGCGTCATCCAATAGGCCAGCTTCGGCCTGCTCCTGCCCGATCCTGGCCAGGCTTGATGCTGAGGCGCCATGCGCGAGCACCGCCTTGATGGCCTCGGCGAAGTTGGCTCGCGCCTTGCGCGAGTCGCCGAGCAACGCGTGCGCGGAGGCGATCGCGGCGAGGCGTTCGGCGTGAGTGTCTTCGTCCTCTATCAGGCTCAGGTCGGTCTCGGCCCGCGTCAAAGCCAGCCGGCCAGCATCGATCTCAGCCCTGCGGGCGTGCGCCTTGGCGATGGCTGTTAGGCGGGCAACGCGCTGATCGTAGAAGTACGCGATACTGGTGGCTACGAGCAGCGCTGAACTCAGGTCTCCCGCTTCGATGAGGGACTCGCACAAGTCCGATTTGTCGTTGTCGTCGAAGAGTTGCCGCTGGAGTTTGCGGAACGCTTCCGGATCGACGTGTCGCGTGCGGCACAATAGATAGACCGCGTGCCGGGCGCTCGCTGTTCGAAGGATGGGCGGCTCGCTCCCGGCGAGATCGCGGACAATGCGACGGGCGGCCCCTAGGGCGCCGACGTCGGCCAACTCCCAGGCCAAGAGCAGGCGCCACGGTATGGCTTCCTCCGGGCCTAGCAGTTGAACGATGTCAATGGCCCGATCCAGGTTGCCCTTTCGGAGCAGGACGAGCGGTGATTCACCGCCGAGCAGGTCACCCCATCTGGCTTGCGTCAGGGTGAAGGCCGCCATTTCGCGGACGCGGTCGAGGCTCACAGCTCGTCGAAGAGCAAGGTCCAGTGTCTCTAGAGGGCTGGGGACCTCCAGGCTCGAGGTCGGAGCGGCAAACTCGGCCGCTTGATCTTGAAGGAAGCGTGCGCACCGGGCGAGGTGGAAGAGGTCTTCCCAACGCCCGTGACGGTCCAGGAGCGCAGGAAGACCTGCCAGGCGAACCACAATCCAGGCTAGGTTCGTCCGCGGTGTCGATCGTCGACTCACTGGTCACTCAGGTACCTCGTCAACTCGGCGTCGATGATGCGGTCTTCCGCTTCAATGATGCCCTCCGAGACCCCTGAGACCTGGTCGCGCAGGAAGTCGTGGAACCGTGAGTGGTAGATCTTGTACGCCTTGAGTCGTCGGCCACTGTAGGTGACGGGCACGGTCTCGAGAAACGGCGCCCATTCCTGAAGCGCGCCCACAATTCGCCCACGCTCTCGGATCCCAGACGATTCGGCGATCTGCCCCACCGTGAGGGGCTTGCGCTCGGCTGAGAGCGCAACGATGACCGGAATCTTGTAGTCGAACCAGGCCGTCTCATCGCGGCCCCGCATGCGCTCGAGCTGGTCGGAGTAATACTGCCATAACCCGATCGGAAGTCCTTCTAGGGCGCGGTCTTGCAAGAGGCCACGGTCGATGTCCGGAAGGACGTGGTGAAGGTACATAAAGTTTCCTTCACTCTTCTCGGCCAGGAGTTCAACAAAAGTGTCAGCGGTCAGGCCGTGACGACGAATGTACTCCACTATGCCCGGGAGATATTGCTGCGACCTGACGTACGCACGGATATCCGCCATGTTCGGCTCACCGAGATGATCGATGACGATCGAACGTTGCGGGCTGCGGACGCTAAGCCTCGGAGGTGGCTCGCCCTCGTCGCCGCGGATTGACACGACGAAGTAGCAGCCCTGCGGGACCGACTCGGGCAGCCACAAGGGGTTAGAGCCCGGTGGCATGGAGGACGCGTCTGCTTCGTCTAGCGCATCGACAGCAATGATGATCTTGGAGCGGGCTTGAGACGCGATCGTTGACAGCAACTCCATGAGCGTGCCGCCGTCAGCGGTAGCCCGTGCCGGCAAGTTGTTATAGCGACCAGGGAGATAATGGCTGATGAGTTGCGCGCAGACATTGCCAAGGAAGGCCCGGGGAGACGTTATGTTGGCCGTAAGCACATTGAAGTGGTGCACGAGACCGCGGTTCTTGACGAGGATTGCCATCAGGGCAGTCTTTCCCAGCCCAGGCCGTGCGACGACGCAGCAGTATCCGTGGTCGGCGCTTGCAATAAACTCGTCGATGCCCTCGAAGACAAACCGGCGCCCGAGGAATCCGCGGGTCTTCTCTTCGATCAAACTGGTCTGGTCGTAGATATGGGATCGGATGTCCGGCGTCGCGCCAAGGAGGCTGGCCCCGAGATTCTGAACCGTTGTGACCAGGCTGGTCAGCTGGGAATACACATCCTTTAGATCACTGTCGATTTCACTCAGACTTACGACTGCGTCGCGGTGGAGAACCTGCACCGCGTCGCCCACGTCGCCGATCGCATGGATCGCCAGTATCGGTTGCGTGGGGGCGAGCCGAGCAAGCTCGTCGCGAAGGTAGCCGACGAGGACTTGGGCCTCGCTTGCGAAGTCCCACGCCGTGAAGGTCTCGGACCCACCCAGCGCTGCTTCCCACCGCTGCCCCAGCAGTGAGAAGTCGGGCTCACCGCTCGCCTGAATCACTCGAGCTATTTGCTCGGCAACGTCAGGCTCTGTCAAGAAGCTGTTTTCGACTAACAGCGGTCCAGCGATGGCCCGACCATTATCCGTCGTCGCGTAGTCTTTGATCGCTCGACCGAGAGCCAGTTCAAGCGCTTTGCTGATGGGATCTCTGTTCCGGAGGCGCCCGACACCGGACGCCGCCGAGTGAAGGAGAGCAGAAAGTACAGCCTCGACTGCCGGAGCGATAACGAGCGTTCCAACGTCCATCGGAGCTCCGCGTGAAATGTGCAACGAGCGGGCCTGTGAAGGACCTTGCAGGTGACAAGGTAGAGCCCAGGCTCTGCGCTGTCACCCCTCCAACTGCTGAGCAGCGTCCGGGGTCGCCTCCGGCGACATGCTCGGGCCGCCGCTGGCATTGCCCGTCGGAGTGGGGTTATCAGGCCCGGAGAGACCGGCTCTCGACGGTGGCTGCGTACTCGTACCAGGTCCTCCCACGGGCGTCGGTCGTCGTGACAGTGCCGGCAATCTGCAGTGTCGACCAGTCGGGCAGTTCGCCGGCGCAGTCGTCGAGCACCAGTTGGCGGAGCGCGCCCCGCAGTCCGGCGGTCGCCCGCTCCAGGTGCTCGTACGGCAGCGCCGTCGTCGCCGAGTAGCTCGTCATGAACGGATCGTCAGTCGGCCACCGCGCCCACGGGCTCGTCGTCCTCCACCGCCCGGGAGTCGCCCCACAGTCGGGCTGCGGTGAACAGCACGCCGCCGATCAGCGCCACCGCCACCCCCGTCAGGCTCAGCCACACCTGCAGCAAATCCATCACCACGGTCGTCCCCCTCAGCGCACGGTCCAGGAGCCGATGGTCGCGACCGTCCGCGGTCAGGGACATGGGCGTGAGGCGCGCACCACTCGACAGAGGGACGACGACCCCCAGGACACAGTCCCGGCCGACGACCGACCGAACGACAGGGCCCCCGGTCCCGGAGGCGGTCGGGCACGCGAGCCCGTCAACGAAGATGGCCGCCGGGGGCACTGCCCGGCGCCTCGGACCTCAGGGGCCGGGCCGAATCCGGTGATCAGACGTCGGGAGGCGCTGGAAGGACACCCCTAGCAGCATCCGGCCCGAATCGAACGGCGGCGAGAGACAGGGCGACGGCGTGCGCACGGTCGAGTAGACGCCCGGGTGCGCTAGGCAGGGGCCGCTGAGACGTGGCCGCCGGTGAAGCGGCGCAAGCGAGTACGTGGGTCAGTCCGATCGACAGGTCCACGGCACGGCCGACGGCCACCCGGAGGCGGTCAAGGTCGGCGCCGCTGGCCCGCACCTGCTGTCCGGCGATCACCGCCGACACCCGTTCCTCGGGCATGTTCTCCATGGGCGGCAGGTCCCGGGCGTTGGCGTACAGCCGGCCGGTGCGGGACCAGCGGTCGACGGCGGCGCTGAGCCGATCGGCAAGGACGGGCAGCTCGCCGGCAACGCGGTGAACTGCGGCGGCCACGTCCGCCAGTTCCCTCCGGTCGCGCCGCCCGGCTGCGTCGGCGTGAGCGTGAACCTCGCTGCTCAGCGCACTCACAAGGGTCTGCGACCAGGCGACGACGCCCCGGCGATCGCCGGGCTCTGCTCGGTGTCCGTCGTGGAAGACCATGCTGGCGCGGCCGGCCAGTTGCCACGCGAGCCCGGTGAGCATCAGCGGACCGGCGTCCTCCCCGGCCCTGCCGGTGCTGATGGCGGCGTAACGGCTGGTGAGCTCGGCGGCGGCGACGGCGGCACGGAAGTCGCGGAGGGTTAGGTCGTCCGCCTGCAGGGCCCGATCGAGCGCCGCGACGAGGGCCGCCGAGGCGTCCAGGGCCGTCCCCGCCGTCGCACCGGACGGCGGGCCGGGCAGGGGAACCAGGCAGTCGAGCACCGCCGTGCCCTCGGCGGTCGGTGGATCGGCCTGTGCGTCGCGTTCGACGGCGGCGGCGATCATGCGCACGAACGCCAGCTCGGGGGCCGCACTCCGCGGGAGCAGCCGGCGCCCGAGGTGCGCGCAGTGATCGGCCACCTCGGCCAGCTCCACGGTGACCGCCCACCGGTGCGCGCGGCCCATGCTCGCCCGCTCGCGGCCGATCAGGTCCGCGGCGACGCCGCCCAGGTCGGTGAGCGGCCCGCCGGTGCGCGGCCACAGCCTGCCGGCGGTGGCGCAGGCCGCGGCGAGCTCGGTGGCGGTCGTCTGGCGTGCGCTCGCCGTCGGGGTGAGCCCGTCGTCGGCCAGTCCGGTCAGCGCCCGTCCCAGGTGGGCCAGCGCTCCGGTGACGTCCTCGATGGTGGCCGTCTGGGCGGGGGCGCCGGTCCGCTCGGCGAGGTCGTCGAGCAGGTGCCGCAGGGCGGTGGCCACCGCTCAGCCCAGCCGGCGCAGGGCGTGGCGGGCGGCGCGGGCGGCGTCGAGGACCGGCGGGCTGGTGAAGACGTCCTCGTCCAGGGTCGCCAGCGCGCGCATGGCGGTGCGGAGACTGGCGCTCGGATCGCCGTCGATGAGCGCGGTGAGTGTGGGGCGGGCGCCGGCCTGCTCCAGGAGCTCGGCGGCGAACAGGCACTGCAGGGCGATGTCGGCGGGGACCTGGTCGCGGTCGGCGCCGACGGCGTCGAGCAGGGCGGCGGCGTAGCTGAGCGGATCGGTGATCGATGCGGCGGTCATGGCGGATCTCCTCCTCGGTTGGGCCGGGCACGGGTCGACGCTGCGCCGTTCGTTGCGTTCGGTGCGGCGTGGCCGGGGATGTGTGGAGCACCGGCCGGGCTGTGGACACCCGGGCTGCGTCCGGCGGCAGCGGGCCGGCCGTCCTGCGCACCGCGGATCGGCAGGGCGGCCGGGCAGTCGTCGAGCAGCCGCCAGTGCAGTTCCCGCGCGGGGTGCCGGTACGGCAGCGGTGCCGCGGTGGCGAGCGCGGGGAGCCGGCCGGCGACGTCGTAGCCGGCGGCCGCGGCGCGGTCGAGCGCGGCGGCCAGCGGCGGCCAGTCCGGCCCGTGCCGAAGGCGCGGATCGATCCGCTCGGCGACGGGCTCCCACGCCGGAGGGGCGGCCGGCTGATCGCCGTCGTCGGGCTCGCTCTCCAGTTCGGTGGCGATCCGCAGGATGCGGGCGGCGACCGTGTGCCGTTCCTCGGGGGTGGGTGCGTCGCACCAGGCGGCCAGCAGCCGCGGGGTGTGCCGGGTCATCCAGGTGCGGCTGACCCGGACGCCGCCGAGGAGGGTCATCCAGTCGCCGTCGCCGGGACGGGCCGCTGGGTCGCCGCTCATCGTGTTCCTCCCGGCGTGCCCCATCCCGGCCGCATCGTGCCGGCCACCCGGCGCGGACCGGCGTCGCCGTCGAAGAGGGCCCGCCGCGCCTCGGCGGCCCGCGGGCTGTCGTACTCGGCCGCCCAGGAGCGGGCCGGCCAGTCGGTGTGCCGGCCGGGCGGGCAGCCGATGCCGAGCCGTTCGCTCATCCGCAGCTGGAACCCGGGCAGCGCGTAGCGGTGCCACTCCTCCAGCCCCTGCGGGGCGAGGGCGTCGGCGGCGGCGACCCGCAGGCAGGCGAGCACCGCCAGCTCGGACACCAGGTAGGGGTGCGCGGGCCAGCAGGAGGGGATGGCCGCGGCGGTCTGCCAGGCGTAGGTGTGGTTGAGCCAGGCGGCGACGTCGTCCAGCCAGGGCCACAGCTGCGCCCGGACGTGCGGGGAGCAGCCGGCCGGGTCCCAGGGCCGGTCCAGCAGCGGAAGCCCGGTCGGCTCGAGGCCGCCGTCCCCGGCCTGCCGCAGCTGCTCCAGGGCGGTCCGCACCGCCCGCGGCGGCGTCGGGAAGGGGGGAACGAGCTCGGGGGCGGTCACCGTGCCCGCCCTCCGGCAGGCTCGCGGCCGGCGGGGGCGGCCGCCGCGGGTGCCCGACCGGACTGCTTCCCTCGCCCGGACGCGTCCTGGCGGACGGCGGCGACCCGGGCGCGGGCCGCGGCCTGGGCGGCCAGCAGCGGCCGCCCGGCGCGGCCGGAGATGCAGCGGTCGAGCCGGGCGAGGAGCGGTGGCGCGTGCTCGGCGACGACCAGCGCCCGGCCGGGCGGGAGCTGGCGGATCTCCTCGGGCCGCAGCACCGGCACGCTCTCCCCGTGGGTGGAGCGGCCCCAGCCGGCGCGGCCGTAGGTGTAGGTGGCGCGCCGCATCCGGGTGGTGCCGGTGAGCTCCGACAGGTCGCGGTTGAAGCCGCCGTCCTTGCCGCCGCCGAAGGCGACGACGACGTTGGTGAGCCCGAACAGCGCACGCGCCTCGTCCTCGCCGTAGACGATGACCAGCTGCCGCCAGGTCTGTGCGGCGTAGAGGAAGCTGACGCCCAGGGCCCGGTCGTTGGCCATCCGGGTGCGCAGGGTGGGCAGCGGCGCGGTGGAGGGCAGCTCGTCCAGGCAGGCCAGCAGGGGTGGGCACAGCCGCCCGGTCGGCGCGTTACCGGCCAGCTGCAGCGCGGTGTCGAGGATGTGCTCGGCGAGGGCGGTCATCAGCGGCGACGCCGAGGCGTAGGGATCGTCGCGGCCGAGCAGGTAGAGGGTGCCGCGAGCGGCGAGCAGCGCGGCGACGTCGGTGGCCGGGCGGTGGGGCCCGGGAGTGCAGCGGCGGCGGATGTCGGCCTGGAAGAACAGCGCGAGCGCCTGCTGCACGGTGGTGGCGGTGTTGCCGGCGGTGCGGGGGTCGCCCTGCAGGGCGCCGTGCAGCAGCCCGTCCCACAGCGGCGCGGCGTCGGGGTGGCCGCGCAGGATGTCGGCCGGTTGCGTCGCGGCCTGCGGGTGGGCTGCCCACCCCAGGACGTCCTCGACGGTGCCGCCGGTGAGTGCGGCGGCGTGCAGGTAGGCCTGCAGCACCTTGGCCGCCTCGAAGGCGTAGAACCGGGCCGCGCTGTCGGTGCTGCCGTCGGTGACCGCGCCGGTGACGGTGCCGGCGGTGAAGGCCTTGGCGCGGCGCTCGGCGACCATCGGGTCCGCGCAGCCGGCGACCGGATCCCAGACCAGCTCCGGCAGGCCGGGCACGGCCCCGAACGGGTCGAGCACGGCGACCGGCCGGTTCCCGTCGGCGCGCGGGCCGACGGTGAGCAGCAGGTCCTCGGCCTTGGTCAGCGTCACCAGCGCCGCGCCCGGCGCGGACAGCAGCGCCGGCGCGAGCAGGTCCAGGGTCTTGCCCGAGCCCTGCGGGCCGTAGACGCCGGTGGTGCGGTCGAACGGCACCCACAGCTCCCCGGCGGCCGGCACGGCGGCGCGACCCAGCCGCCAGCCCACCTCTGGCTCGGCGACGCGGCGGGCGCCGCGGCGGCGAGCAGGAGCCAGGTCGGGCCGGACGACCGGCGCCACCCGGCGCAGCCGCGCCCGGCCGAGCACGTCGGTGACCTCGCCCCGGGTGGCCATGCCCGACGGCCCGCCCAGCCGCCGGTGCGCGGCCCAGGCCGCTCCCCCGCTGACGGCCACGAACAGCCCGAGCACCGCCGCGGTGACGCCGTACACGAGAGCCGACGACGGCACCGCCGCCGCCTGCCCGGCGTCCAGGCCCGCGGTGGCGTCGCCGGTGAGCAGGCCGCCGACCGACGACACCAGGGCGGCCGCCCCGTCCGGCCACACCCAGCCGCCGCCGGCCAGCGCCGCGGCGGCGGCGCGGCCGGCCGGCAGCAGCAGCGCGGCGGCCGCCGACCACGTGAGCGCGGCCGCGACCGGGATCTCCCAGGAGGCCGGGCCGACGTCGGCCCGCGACGGGCCGGCGCTCATCGCCGCCGTCCCGACTCTGGTCTGTGCATGGCTCCTCCTCCGTTCGCGGGCGGGGCGTGGGTCAGCCGGGGTCGGCGGCGTGCAGGTCGACGCCGCGGTCGGCGAGCCACGGCGCCGGGTCCACCGGGACGCCGTCCCGGCGGACCTCGAAGTGCAGGTGGACGCCGGTGCTGTTGCCGGTGGAGCCCTGGAAGCCGATCAGCGCGCCGGCGCGCACCGGCTGGCCGGCGCGGACGGCGTAGGCCGACAGGTGCCCGTAGCGGGTGGTCACGCCGGCGCCGTGGTCGAGCTCGACGAGGTTGCCGTAGCCGGCCAGGCCCAGGCCGCCGTCGCGGTCGCAGTAGGCGCTGGTGCACGCCGCGGTGAGCACGGTGCCGTCGGCGGCGGCGTAGACGGGGGTGTCGCGGGGGCCGGCGATGTCGATCCCCGCGTGCAGCGTTCCCCAGCGGGGCCCGTAGCCGGAGGTGACCGTGCCGGCGGTGGGCCGGATCCACGCCCCGGCGGCGACCGGCAGGCCCGGGCAGATCCCGGCCGCCGCCCCCGACGGATCGGCGGCCACCGCCCGGGCGGCCGGCCACAGCATCGCGGTCAGCTCGCGGGCGAACGGCTCCCAGCGGGCGTAGGCCCCGCCGGCCGCCGAGATCTGCACGGCCTGCGCGGCCCGGGTGAGCGGGATCGTCCGCCAGTGCGGCACCTCGACCAGCCGGGCGTAGAAGGCCTCGGCCGCGTAGACGGGGTCCATCAGCTGGGCGACGGTGCCCCAGCCGGCCAGCCAGCGCTGCTGGAAGGGATTGACGCTGTCGTGGTCGGCGCCGAGCCCGTCGTGCGGGTACCGGAGGCTGGTGGCGGTCACCGCCGCCTGCGCGGCGGTGAGCTGCGGGCTGCGGCCGTCGTTGGCCAGCATGCGGAGGCGGGACTCCTGCTGCGCGGTGGCCAGCGCCACCGTCGCGGCGTACGGGTCGAGCCCGCGCGCGGCGGCGACGGTGACGATGGTCTGCGCCTGCCCCATCTGGGCGGCGTCCAGCGCGAGGCCGGCGACGGTGGCGCCGGTGCCGGCCCGCGCGCAGGCCGACGACGCCGCCGTCGGTGCGGGTGCGGCGAGAACCGCGAGCGGGACCAGCAGCAGGGCGAGCGCGGCGACCACCGGTACCGCGACGCGCGCGGCTGCCCACCACAGCCGGGCCCGCGCCGCGCGAACCGCCGCCCCGCTCACGCCGGGCCGCCGGCGGTGAGCGCGTCGTTGGTGAAGGTCAGCCGCAGCTCCGGCGCGGTGAGGACGGTCTGCACCTGGAACGCCCGGTCCCCCACCAGCCACAGGGCGCGGCCCTGGCCGGCGACCGCCCAGCCAGTGACGACCCGCTGGGCGGTCGGGGTCAGGCCGAGCATGCCGCCGAGCTCGTCGCCGACGGCCTGGTCCTGGCCGTGCAGGACCTTGACGTCGCACAGGTGCAGCAGGTCACGCGCGATGGCGACCGCCTGCGAGGGGGCGTCGCCGGCGGTGAGCATGTCCGAGGGCTTGTGGACCAGCAGGACCTGCACGTCGGCGTCGCGGCGGGACAGCCGCAGGTTGGCGTCCAGGCTGCGCACCGCCTCCACGCCGAGGCGCATCTGCCGCCAGGTCTCGTCGCGGATGACGATGCGCAGGTCTCCGGGGTCGGCGATCTCCCGCATCGCCTGTCCCCAGGAGTTCAGGCAGGTGAGCGCGATGCCGACGGCGGAGTCGCCGAGCGGCTCCAGGCGGGACAGCGACAGGGACTGGATCGGTGCCCGCCAGTCGACGGCGATGGTGGTGTGGTCGTCGAAGAGCCCGGCCAGGGAGCCCTTGACCAGGGAACCGAGGGCGTCGCGGAGGGTTCGGGTGGCGTCGAGGAAGTGCCGGCAGTCGGCGTAGCGGCAGGCGGCGACCAGCTCGGCGGGCGGCTCGTCCAGGGCGCGCCACAGCCGCGGAATGGTGGCCTCGGTGAGCCGGGTCGCGCCCGAGCGGTGGCCGGTGAGCAGCCGCAGCGCCTCCCCGACGGCGGTCTCCTCCACCGGGCCGAACGGCACGTGCTGGGAGCCGACCAGGCCGCGCAGCAGCACCAGCCAGCGGGCGAACAGGACGGCCTCGCGGCGCCGGGCCTCGGCGGCGTCCAGCCGCTCCCACCCGTGTCCGAGCGGCCCGAAGGCCAGCGGGTTGATCCGGGCGGGCAGGCCGGAGCCGAGAACGAACGGCTCCACGCCCAGCGCCCGGCACAGCGGCTCGTACTCGTCCTTGGTGTCGCCCAGGACCAGGGTGCGGTAGCCGAAGCCCAGCATCCGCAGCGCGAAGGCCTTGACGGTGGCGGACTTGCCGCGCCCGGGCTTGCCGAAGACGACGACGTTGGGATTGGTGACCGGGATGTCGTCGTCGGTGACCCAGCCGATCGGATCGCAGTAGAACGCCCCGCCCGACAGCAAATCGATGCCCATCAGCGCGCCGGTGGGCGGCAGTCCGCTGGTGGCGATCAGCGGCCACACCACCGGCGTCTGCTCCGAGGTCATCCGCCACACCGACAGCGGCGCCGGCGTCGCCGCCCGGCCCCGTCCCCGGCCCCGGGGCCCGCGGCGCGACACCGGCTGGGCGAACGGGCCCCGCTCCCGCGGTGCCTGCTGCGCGGGGGGCCGGGCGGGCAGCCGGTGGCCGAAGTCGTCGAGCAGGACGGCGACCGCCCGGCCCCGCCGGTCGCAGCGCCGGGTCATCGTCGGCCCCGCCGGTGGGGCAGGCCGACGCCGAGCGGAATGGCGGCGGCGGCGAAGCCGGAGTCCTGCGCCAGGTCCAGCCGCAGCGGCACGTAGCCGGCGGCCCGGATCGAGGCGTCCAGCCGCCGGCCGTGCTCGGCGACCGGCCAGGTGCCGGGCACGGTGACGCAGGCGGCGACGGCGGGGCGGACCAGCGCGCGGCCGGCGGCGAGCCTCTCGTCGGCGGCGCCGATCCGCTCGGTGTCCCGCCGCTGCCGGGCCCGCTGGCGGAAGCCCATCCGGGCGCGCAGCTCGTTGCCGGTGGTGGCGCTCATGTCCTCCCGGCCGACCAGCCGGGTGGCCCGCTCCAGCGGCAGCGGGGCGAGGAAGACGGTCAGGCTGCGCCGCTCCCCCGCCGTCGTGGGCACCAGCACCGGGGCCAGGGCGCCGAGCACCGCGCCGGAGTCGGGCAGCAGGATCGTGTCGGTGACCGACGCCCACGCGTCGTGCACGTAGTGCCGCAGCTCCGCGCGGGCCACCGTGGGGCCGGCGGCGGCCATCGGCACCCCGGTGGCCAGCCGTGGATCCGCGGCGGCGGCCAGGTCCGCGGCGACCAGCTGGGCGCGGTCGCCCGGGGCGAACCCGGTGCGGACCGCGGCGGCCAGCGCGGCGGAGTCCAGCCAGCCGACCGCGGTGCAGCCGACCGGGCCGCGCAGCGCGGCCTCCACCTCGGCCATCACCCCGTGCAGCACCCGGGCGCGGCCGTCCACGCCCCCGCCGGCTTGCCGGGCGGCCCGGTGAGTCCGCGCCTCGCCGACCACGACGGTCACGAAGGCCTCGGTGCGCACCGCGGCCGGGGTGAGGGTGGCCCCGAGCAGCGCATTCACCCGCGCCGCCAGCGCCGGCGCGTCGGGGCGGGTGTGGGCGCGCTCCCAGGCGGCCCGCTCCGCGCCGTCGTCGGGCACGGTGCGCACCTGCAGGGCCAGCACGTCGATCAGCTCGGTGCGGGCGGCCAGCTCGCACAGCTCGGCCAGCCCGGCGCCCATCCGGTCGCGGTCGGCCGGCTCGGCCAGCCCGATGCCGGGATGGTCGATCCGCGCCACCGCCGCCCAGGTGCGCGCGGCCAGGTCTTGCACGATCACCGGGCGGGTGAAGTGTGGCCCGAACGGCGGCCCGTCGTGGGTGCGGATGCCGGCCAGCACGCCCGGCAGATCCGCCTGGGAAAGGTCGTCGGCCGTCCCCGCCGCGGCCCGCGAGCCGAACACCGTCCAGCCCATGCCCCCTCCGATGCCGTGCAGGCAGAGATCGCCGAACCACCGGCCGGCCGCGCGGCCGCGCACGGGAAGTAGCAGCACGGCGGCCAACAGCGCCCACACCGGCAGCCATGCGATGAGCAGCCCCCATGCCTGGGCGTTCAGGGCCAGCAGCGCCGGCACGCCGGCGAGGGCGACCAGGGCCAGCTGGGCGCCGGTCATGCCGAGGAACCAGCCGGCCACGTCCCGGGCGTAGTCGCCGTAGCGGGCGCTCATCGCCCGTCGCCGTCCGCGGGCGGGTCGCGCCGCGGCACCCGGGGAGCCGGCGGATCCATCTCGTCCGGACCCCGGGGGCCCGTGCCGTCGATGTGCTGGGCCGGCCAGGCCGCCACCGGCCCCTCTCCGGCATCGCCGTCGGCCGCCGGGGGCGGACCGGCACCCGCACCTCCCCCTGGCGGAACGCCGTCCGGGTGCGCCGACCGCCCGTCCCGCCGCCGACGACCCGGCGTCCCCGGGGCGCTCCCGGGGCCGCCCGCCGGCGGGCGGCCGGTCATCGGCTGCCCGATGTACGGATCGGTGTGCCCGACGCCGGCACCGGAGAGGACGTCGGCGGCCGAGGCGGCCACCCCGGCGGCCAGCCGGCCGGCCTGCGCAGTTCCGGCGGTCAGCGCGGACAGCGCACCGGCGAACCGGCCCTGCGTCGCGGCGTCGGCGGTCGACTCCCCTTGCGCGCGGTCCCCGGCCACCCGGGCGGCCGCGCCCGAGGCGGCCACTCCCCCGCCGACGGCCGCCGCGGACGCCCCGGCGGCGGCGCCACCACCGCGGCCGCCGAGGCCCTGCAGGGCGCCGAGCACCCCACCGGACGCGGCCAGCGACTGCCGCAGCGCCGCTCCGCTGGAGGTGCCCGGGTCGACGAAGGCCAGCAGCCGGAACAGCGCCAGCGGGCAGACGGCGCCCAGCAGGACCAGCAGGCAGCCGACCACCGCCATGCCGACCGCGGCCTCGGTGCTCGTCTCCTCGGCCCCGGTGAGGATGCCCTCGGTGATGGTCACCCCGACGCCGAGGACCAGCACGGCGACCGGGGAGACCAGCAGGGCGGCGAGGAACCAGCGCAGGCTGCGCCAGAACCAGGCGCTCGAGGTCTGGGCCAGCAGGCCGCCGGCGGAGATCGCCGAGGTGGCCGTCAGCACGATCAGCGCGGCCTCGCGGACCAGCATCAGCAGCAGGTAGCCGACGCTGGCCGGCACCAGCAGGAAGATCGAGGAGACGCCGAGGACGGTGGCGACCGTGCCGTCGACCAGGTCGCGGCCCACGCTGATCGAGGGGTCGAAGGCGGCCAGGGTGTCGATGCCCAGCAGGCTGCGCAGCAGGGCGGTGGTCAGCCCGGAGACGCCGGTGACCAGCAGCGCCGCGACGCCGACGTAGCCGGCCCACACCAGGCCGAACTGGACCAGCCCGATTAGCAGTCGGCCCAGCGTCTGCCCGTCCCGCCGCACCGCCGCGACCCCGAGCTGCACCAGCGCCATGAGGCCGGCCACCGCGGCGCCGATGCCGAAGGTCACCGGGTAGATCCCGGCTAAGGGGCCGTCGGCGGACAGGTCCGGGGTCGCCAGGGCGTCGACCACCGCGAAGGCCAGGCGCAGCAGCCACAGTCCGGCCTCCCACAGCGACACCATGGCGCTGATCCACACGTCGGTGACCACCGCACCGGCCGCCTCGCCGGCGACGCAGAACGGATCGGTCGGTGCGCACGAGAGCGAGCCGTCGTCCGCCGCCGGAGCCGGCGGGAACGCCCACACCTGGTCGGCCGACGCCGGTGCGGTCGCCGCGACCCAGGCCGCCACGGTCAACCCCAGCACGGACAGCGCCCGCGGGGGCACCGATTCGATGCGCCGTCGCGGCTGCGCCCTAGACATGCCGGAGCTCCCGCCAGCCGGTGGCGATGGCCGCCTCGGTGCCGGGCCAGATGGACGGCGCCGGCGCAGGCTCCGCCCCCGCGCCGATCACCCACCGGCCCCCCGTCCGGGTCATGCGCTGGCAGTCGGCGATCGCGATCCGCGACGTCTGTTCCACGGTGACCGTGAACTCGAAGTTCACGCACACCACCGCGAAGCCCGGGCCCACCGTGCCCTTGATCAGCCCCATCACCGGGCGGACCACGACGGCCAGCTCCGGGGTCCCAGCAGCGGACAGGCCGGCGGCCGAGAGCAGCCGGGCCATGCCGTCCACCCCGGACCACGTCGCCGCGGTGGGGCCGCCCGGGGCGGCCCACTCGGCGATCACCCGCCGCGCGCCGTCCAGCGACCCGCTCTCCATCGCGGTCACGTCGATCGCCGCCAACTGCGCCAGTGCCCCTTCCGGTGTGCTGGGAAAGCCGGTGGACACGTCCGCCGGACCCACGCTCGTGGCGTGGGGCAGCTCGACACCGCCGGCGATACGGGCCGACACCGGCCCGGGCAATGCCGCCTCCGGTGCAGCGGACGGCATGGGCGCGGCCGCGAGGGCGTCCTCACGCGAGAAGGCCGTGGAGGGAGCCGTCCGTCGCGGTGCCTCGGTGGTGCCCGGTCCGTCGTCGGTCACCGCTTCGATCACCGCGAGAACCAGCCCGACCAGCACCGCCATCGCGACCAGGGCACCGGCCCCGAGTACGGCGAGTAGCCGGGCCGGCCCCCACTCCGGCGCACCGACGCCGCGGACGTCCGCACGGCGGCGCATCACGTGCACCCGCTGCCGGTGATCGAATCCAGGATCACCAGAATGACCGTGTAAGTGATCGCCACCATCACGACCACCGCGACACCCATCGCCCCGTACCGGGACGCGTGCGGATGCGAGAAGATCCGGCCCACCAGGATCGAGCCCAGCGACACCACAGCGCCGATGCCGATCAGCGCCAGCACTCCCCACTTCGTCCACGCCGTCACGTCGTCGGCGAACGTCTGCATCCCCGGAGGCGCCTCGGGACAGACCGCCGCGACCACCTCCACACGCGCCGCGGCCACAGCCCAGCTGTCCAGCAGATACGGCCCGACGAGCAGGGTGACGACAGCACCCAACACCTCCACCGCCATGACCCGGGTCGTGGCTGCGCTCGTCACCGGAGGCCTCCCCCCGGCCTCCTCCGCGTCGACGGCACTCGGTGTTGCGGATCAGGCCGCGCCAGCACGCCCGGTGTCACCAACGCGGCCAGCAACCGGCCCGCGGCCGCCACCCGCCTCGGCAACCCGTCCGCGGTCAGGCCCGCTGTCTCCAGTCGCCGGTCAACCGGAACCGGGACCACGCGGCCACGCGAACGCAACCCGCGCAGGAGCGGTCCGCAGCTGGCCTCCACCGCCCGCGGCCAGCGGACCGGCCCCACCGCAGCCACCAGCGCCCCACCGCCGATGGTGCTCAACACATGCTCGGTCTGCCGGATGGCAGGCACCGTCACCCGAGTCACCACAACCACCCGCTCGCCGCGCTTCCAGGGCGCGGCCGAGCCGGTGTCGGGCAGTCGGGCGGTCAGGCGCCAGCCGACGTCGACCACAATCAACCGCTCCGCGTCATCCGCCTCCGGTAACGACGGCAGCTCCACCTCCACACGGCTTCGAGCCAGACGGACGACGTCGAGGCGACCGCGACGACCCCGCCGCCACCCGGAGCCGTCCGCACCGAGCTCAACGCTGGACGCCGCCACCAACCCCGACCGCGCCGGCTCGGAGTACTCCACCAACTGCACCCTGCGGCTGCCCGCCAGCGCCTCCGCGACCGCTAGCGCCACGGTCGATGCCCCAGCCCCGGCGTGCCCCGCCAGTACCAGGACCACGGCAGCGCGCGCACCAGCGTTCACGCAAGGCGTGCCTGCGGCGACACGGGAAGCACCGGCTAGGAGCGCCGCCCCCGACGTGCGCTTGCGAACAGCGACATCGACGTTGCGACGAGCGTCGAAGGCACCGGCTCGAAGGGCGATCACGGCCGCCCGCATCGCCTCGACCGTCATCGGCGGTACCGGGCTCGTCGCCGGAAGGCTGGTCTCCGCCTGACACGGCGACTGCGACGGTTGGCCACTCATCACGCGGCCTGGTGATTGGCACACCCACGAAGCGGGGCATTGATCTGCATGTCGCCGACCGTGGCGAGCAGGCTCCAGTTGATCTTCAGTGTGCATCGCCGTGCAGCAGGTCGGCCCGAGGGGTCGCGGCCCAGTGCAGCGGAGGAGACAGGCGGCCGGACTTCGCCGGACTACTGGAGGAGCACCGGAGAAGTCACTCTGTGGCTGCCTGACCTGAGGCCCCTAGTCGACGTGCGTCGTGGCCGAGGCCCTTGCCAACTGGTCCACCGGACGCCGCACACGTGCATCCACCAGCGGTCGTCCCCAGAGTCGGCGATCGTCGGGTTGTGGAGGGACTGACCGCTGCCTTGGTCGTCGACGCCTTCTCCCGCAAGTACGTCGACTGGGCGATGGCCGACCACCTGCGCAGCGAGCCAGTCCTCGACGCCGTCCGCTGGCGATCACCAACCGCCGGCCGGAACGGTGCGCTACACCGACCGCGGCTCGCAGTGAACCCGCTACGAGTCGGCAAGGCGCTGCGCACCTCCGGGGTGCTGTCCGCGATCGGCGGGTGGGTGCGCATTCGAGAACGCGATGGCCGAGTCGTTCTCCGCCACTCTGAAGGAAGTGCTGATTACCGCCGGTCCGGGCCGACCCGCCATGAGCTGGAAATGAAGCTTTCTCCGACATCGAGGACTCCAACAACACCCTCCGCCAACGCTCGAAGCCGAACAACCTCAGCTCCGATGACTACGAGAACATCCATCTGACACGAGATGAGGTGTCCGCCTGACGGGGGGCACTCCACCCGACGGAACGTCAGTTCAGAGCCCGACAAGTTCCGAGGCGGGACAGTCAGAGTGCAAAGACTCCATTAAACGGTTAGGCCGCGCTCCGCGCAGTAGCTGTTCAAAAACGTACCGGCTTCCACTTCGGTCTTCGCTAGCAACCGCAGCATCTCCCGCCACTTAGGCAATGCAGGGTACATCCGGGCCACGGCGACCTTGTCGAGATTGTTCTGTTGCCCCCAATGCACTAGCCCACCGTGAGCAATGGCCAGATGCTCCAACTCACGGAGGACCTGCACGCTGCCGGGGATGCCGCGCAGGACGGCCACTTCCACACTCACCGTGCACGGCCATTGTTGCATTGCCAGCAAGGCCGAACTGCGCGCCATGTAGCGCAATGAAAACCAGCCGGCGATTGCGTGGCCACGCTCGGCATGCTTCTCAATGATCGGCAACAGTTCCTGTTCTATGACCTCCAGATAGTACGCGGTCGTGGCATTGAAGAAGACCTCGACCGAGTTGCCTCGGTAGTACTCGTTCACCCAGGGCGGCCCGGCCATGGCCTGAAAGCTGACCGCCTCCCTCGTGCCTCTGCGATGCGCCGCGGCCAGAACGCCACGCGTCAGTCCGCGAGTAATGCCAGCCAGACGCCAGGCGTTGGCCGTGCGGCAGACGGCCGCGACCAGGTCGCCTGGACGGCCAGCCGCCAGAGGGATCAAACTCATCAGCGGCAGCTGCAGCAGCCAGGTCAGTCGACGGCCGAGGCGACGGCCCGGCCCGTGCCTTTGCCCTTGGCGAAGGGCTAGCCAAGTTAGCCCCAGAAGGATGGCCAGCGATCGAAGCAAACTGCCGCCACCCAGCAAAGCCCGGGCGACCCCCTGTCCGAACCACATCGGTCGCGTGCGCGGGAGGACCGCACCGACGTCGCGCGTCGTCAGATAGCAAGTCCGATCCGCCGCTGTCCCGGCACGGTATGGGCTGACGACAAGCTGGACACCGCGGTGCTCAGCCAGTATCTGACCAGTTCCCAGCGCCGCTCGGGCCTGCTGCCAGGAGAGTCGCCTGATGGAGCTACGCAAGGCGTACTGCGGCACGACGTCGAGCAGGACGGCGTAAACGATGCCGAAACGACCTAGGCTGATAACGGCCGCCGCCAGCATGTCGTCGTCGTAGTGCGCCGTGATGCCGGGATATGCGGCTTGCAGTCCTGCCTGCGTGGTAACGGCTGCCGCCCGCTCGATCCAGTGCTGCCGACCACCCGGGCCGACCAGGTGAAGGGCGCGGACGGCATCGGCTAGCGGCGGGAGGTGTGCATCCATGCCATGCGTACCGGTGGCAATGGCGCCTGCCAGTGTTTGACCGCTCGAGCCGCCCATCGTGGGCAAGGCCCAACGTGTTATTGGTGCTGACGGCGTGCCATGGAGTAGTACTGGCGATGGCTCTCCCCTAGGCGGCTGGTCCAGCCGCTGACACAGCTTATACAAGGTGATGCCGGCTTCGACGTGACAGACGCCGAGTACGGGAGCGCCCCAGCGCTGAGCTGCCGGGTCGCCGTCGGAGATCCCGGTGTAGGTCACCGTGTTCAGACTCTGGCTGAGCTGCCGCGTCTCCACGATGTAGTCGCAGGTTGCGCCCGGTCCACTAAAGGACCAACTGGAGCCGACGGCATGCACGTGGTGCGGTATCGGCTGCGACTCCGCCTCCTGGACGAGGGCAACCACCTCCGCCAGGCTGCGGGGGCGGTAGTGCCGAAGTGGACGCATCCGAAGGTCGCCCGCCCAGTTTTGCCAAACTGCATCATCCCAGCCGGTTGCGGTCATGCGGCCACCCGTCGGTCGATCGGCTTTACGAACAGTTCTGCCACCACGCAGCCCCGCGCCACCACGGCACCTTGGCAATTGACGCGCAGACTGGTCGTCAACAGGCCGGCGTCGATCATTCGCAGCTGTTGGTACCCGTGCACATCCAAGGTCGAATCGGCGACGCCACGGCGCAAGTCATCTGACATGGTGTCGCCGCCCCTACGGGTATGCAGCGCCGAAGATCGCCTACTTATTGAATGCCGCCGTCACAGCATGATGCAAGGCGGTTCAGCCCCAGGGGCTCTCTTGCAGAAGGTCTTAACCTGAAGACTAACGACGCCCTGCTCCTCTCTCAAAGAGATGTATGGCAATTCTACTGCGCTGACTAGTTCCTGTGGGGGCCCGTCAAATGGGTCGTAGACCAGTCGCCACTCTCCATTGACGACATCAAAGGTGCGCATTTCCCCCCAGGCGAGATTGACGGGACTCTCGGTTACCCACGTCGGATGATCAACGTCACGTGCGATCGTCCACTCAACGTGAAAGTTGATGTCGCCACTATGGCCGCACTCGTCCCGGCCGCAGGTCCATACCATGACGCAGGCTCGATCCGTGGCTCCGACATTGACCCAACGCTTGCTCCAATTGACATTCTCCCTCGAATATCGGGTCAGGTCGTCGAGCTTGAAGATGTCATCAACGTTGGATGGCACCACGAAGCGCCACGGCGGCGAAGCGGGCTCTGTGCAGTACTCCAGCGCCTCACTATCATCCCTGCCGCCCTGGGCGATTACACCAGTCGACTTCCGGAGCTGCTCCGTGCTGACGTCATGCCTTACACGCCGAATCTCTACGGTTCCTGCGGATGGTGGCATGACGCCAAGCAGGACAGAGAAGGTGGCCGTCTTATGGCGCTGCAACACAGGCGAGCGATAGGGAACGGTCAGGGATGCAGTTATTGGCGTGGCTGCCGCCCCTGTCGGTGCTGGCAAGATGTTTGACGGCACAATAAATTGCAGTTCCTGTGTCAAGCTCGTGCCTGGCATTCCCGGGCCTACCGAGATTTGACGATCACCAATGGTCAGAGTGGGAGCCATTCCCTCCCGCTGAGCCTGAGTGAAGATCCCTGTGACAGTGAAAGTGATGTCTTGCGATGGAACGAAAAAGCGAGGCTGCCATGTAGTAACTTGTGGATCTCCCCTAGAGAACGGGAGTGTTAAGGCTATGGCCTGCGCCTGCTTCACCAGTTCCTCAGCCGCCACCGCGCCTTCTCGCGCAAACCGGTCCACCATGTTCTCGATTTGAGTGATGCGATCGGCGAGTGCCTCATCGGAGCTTTTGATGGCCTTATCCAATGAATCTGCGAACGCTACGCGCGCATGATCGATTACCCTAGTGGCCTCGGAACCGGCCTGCGTCGTCCTGACACTCGCCTCAGCGCTCGCGTGTGTGACTGTCCAGTTCACCTCGCTGGAGAACTGGTTCAGTAGATTGCCCAGGAGTGCCCCACCAAATAGGACCTCGCCTCCGTTGCATCCATAGATTGCCCCTGTGATGAGGAAGGCGCAGACGGCACCCGCAAGTCGACGACGATGCCAGCGGACCAATTTGCGATCAGCCATGCCGCCCTCCCGAGGGGGTCGCCGTGTCATGTCTCGCATGTCGTCAAAGAAGGGGGATGAAAGACACCTGCCGCCCACAGACTTGGAATTCAGGCTGTCGCGGGAATGCTTAAACGCTTGGCTGCCCGCGCAGGATGAGGCTGCCTGAGACTTGACTAAGAGGGCCGGCTCCCTCCAGCGTCTCCTCATCAATGACCGCTGCTTTTGATCGCGACCGCCGCGGCGCTAATCTTGCATCGACTTGGGCCGCGGCTGTAGCTCTACGCTTACTCTCAGGGATGGGCGGCGTCAAGGGGTTGCGCCGGGAGTCGGCCCGGACTCGCCACAGCGTGAGACTGTGGGGCGCCTGGTCGCTCGACTAGGCCGCTAGTGCTCCGTACCGGTACTCCTTGATGTGATCTGCCGCCGGAGTGACCCTTTCTCATGGCCGCGCACGTGCGGACTGTGGAAGTGCCCTACGCCGATGGGGGGAGCTGCAGCGGCGGTTCCGGGACAAGGGCGCGCCGGCCCGGGAGGTCGAACGCCCCTGGATCGTGCTGCTCGCGGCCGAGGGCGTGCCGGACAAGAAGGTCGCCGCGCTCGTCGGCTGCGCCGAGCCGACGGTGGTGACCTGGCGCGGCCGCTACGCCGAGGCGGCCTGGTCGGGGTGGAGGACCCCGCCGCGGCCGGGCAAGCGGGCGCAGCTGCCCGAAGGGCTGCGGAAGCGGGTGCTGGAGCTGACCTTGACCGAGCCGCCCACCCTCTCGGCGCGGCCCATTGGTCCGCGCGGCTGCTGGCCGCCGCGCTCGCCGGTGAGGGCACACCGATTTCCCACACCCACCCTCGGGCCTGGATCCGCCGCCACTTCGGCATTCAGCCCTGGCGGGCGCAGATCTTCAGGTTCTGCACTGACCGGCAACTGGAAGCAGAGATCCGCGACGTCGTCGGCCTGTATCTGCATCCGCCGGGGAAGGCGGTGGCGCTCTGCGTCGATGAGAAGCCGCAGATCTAGGCGTTGGAGCGGACCGCCCCCTCCCTGCAGGTGCGGCCCATTTTCGCTGGAGGTGCGGGATGACAGGAGAAGAGCGCGATCAGCAACCACCGACGCTCAGAGATCGCAAAGCCCTAATCGAGGCAGGGCGCGAAGCGATGCGTCGAGTGTACAAGCGGTATGGCCGCGACCCGGACATCGATGTGGTGCTCGGGGTTGCACGCGTGGGCCTACGTGAACTGGATGCTGGTCGGCCATTCATGCGCTCTCCGGCTCAGTCGCGGCGTCCGCGTGAAGTGCTCGGGCGGAATGCTGGCTCAAACCACGGGTTGGGGTGGGTCAACAATGAATCTTAGTTTTGACGAGTTTGACGAGGAGACGCTAGCGGACATTGTGCGCTACTTCAACTACGCGGCTGGCTTCCTCGCGAGTGCCGATTCCGGCATCACGCCAGACTATGCAGTCGAAGATGCTGTACATCACCGCGTCCAAGAGATGGCCCACTCCAACAGCTTCATGTGGAACATTGAACAATTGGAGAACGTGCACGGCTTCGGCCAAGACCAACTGCGGCAGGCTGCCTCGGCCATCACTGACAGGATCGATCGCAAGCTTTTGCTGCAGCTCGCTCCCGTAGTGTCTGCCAGTAACCAGTGCGACGCCGTCGTCGATGGTCCCGATTGCTTGAGGGTCGTGCTGGAGGAGGTCGCCGTGGCGGAACACTACGTGAATGTACAAATGATGCTGTTTTTTAGCGACGACGCCGGTTGGCGGGTTGCCGGGCACTCGCCGAGAGAGCCCAGGCCGGGGTAAAGGTGCGCGTGATGGCCGACGGTGAGACGACGAAGAGCGGCTACTATGGCAGTGTTGCCGTCAACTCCTCAGGAGAGGCGGATTTCAGTAGGATTGCGAGATTCCTTCGTCAGGCCGGGGCGGAGGTCATTGACTCGGATCAAGAATCGTACTGGGAGTGGGACTGGGAGGACAAGCGCCGGCAGTTTGCTGCAGAGGGCGTACCAGAGGTGTTTCTTCGGATGCAAGATTTGGTGCAACGGGACGTTGAGGCGAATTGGAACGTTGTTGACCACCGCAAGTTTATGGTTATCGATGGAAGACCAACACTGATCGGCAGCCTCAACATCGGCGGAAACTACCTTTATGGCGACCCCGTGGACCAGGATGGCCTACCCGTTGACGCTCGGCAGTGGCACGACGGGATGCTGCGTATTCGGGGGCCACTCGCCGACGGACTCAATGGACTGTTCGCGTCAACATGGACGGTGCGGGGAGGGGGAACTTTCAACGCCGAAGCGAATTACAGACCCCTGGGGTTCGTTGGGCATGATGATTGCGCATTGCTCGCGTCCTTCCCGGGAGATCCGAACAACTTGATACGTGCCTATTATTTGGCGCTCCCGGGGGTGGCGGAGGGCAAGGTGTTGATCGAGAACCCCTGCATCTCTGATCGGAGCTTCTTCCATGCCCTTGGCCGACTTTCGAGGGAACGCGCCAGCAATGTAATCCTCATCAATCCCTATACAACAGAGGCGAGCGATTACCCCTTCCAAGCTTCGGCAATCCGTTGCAACAGAACCATGCGCTCGAGGGGTGCGTCTGTTCGACTTCTCTGGGGGTCGACGCATGACGCATTGGAAGACGGCCCTGAATGACCGTGCCAATGTGGTCTGTCATGGTTCGTACAACCTGAACTATCGTAGTGCTCTGCATGACTTCGAAGCTGTGGCCCTCGTGCGCAGTGAACGGCTCGCCGATCAAGTTCGAGGGCTTCTTGAGCGAGACCTGGCGGTTTCGACGCAGGTCGCCGACACAGGGCAATTCTTCCAGTGGCCAAGCTCTCATCCGAGTTGCCAGTTTTTATGGGCTGCAGACTGGCTTTCTTGACGAGTCATTGGCTGGAGGCTCGTCGCCTGTCGGCAATTCGCTCGGCTCGGCCACTTCACGCGGGCAGCGCTGCGGAAACCCACTAAGACTGCATTCCTTTCATCGGACCGGTTGTTGGCAAGCTCCCCGCGAGGGGAGATTGACCCGTCAGTCGCATCCTGGATCGGTCGATAATGTAGGCTCCCTACACGCACAGCTCCTCTCTGCCACCGCCGGGGCCATCATCTGCCGGCGGGTCGGCACCGACGGCATTCACCGTGCCGATCGTGGATAAGCGATATCTGCGATGCGATTGAGTGGGCGGTTGCTGCCTTCAGCAGCCGCTTCGCTTCTGATAACGTCTGCCACGCTTGGGTCGGCCTGTGTCGGCTCCGCCTTCCACGGCCATTGTGGGTGCAGCATCGCTAATTGAAGCGGTGGCTCGCGCACAGGCGGCCCGGAGTGGCCGCCCAGGTACGACGGACGAGGTTTGCTCTTACCGCGGAAGCTTCCGCAACATCCACCGTCCCTCCCGGCTGAGCAAGCTCGGTTGGTCGATTTGTGGGGGCTGCTAAGTTGCAGCCCTACATCCGTCACTGCTCCATGTCTTTATGCTCGACTGATACGGGGCCAAGCCTGGCGACCTCACCATTCGGTACATTGATTGAGGCGCTCGCGTAAAGGCGGTGAATTCTTAGGCCACGCGGATCTTTGCCTACGAAGTAGTAGAAGCAATCCATATCCTGCTCATTCGCCTCTTCGCAAGTCTTACCGGGCACGAGCATAGGGGGGACGTCCTTGATGCTGACGGTATAGGTTGTTTCGATGCGAATCCTCGTGGCAGGTCGTTCAACCCAGCCACCCTCCCAATGTTCCAAGCGGCAGGTAGCGCCACAGCTTTCGTAAAGGATCGCAGACGTTGACCAGGCGATCAAAGTAGCCCGATATTCCTGACCTGGGTCGCTGGAGTACCAGCGGATCACTTCGGGCGGCTCCCCTACCAGCGCACCGACCCGTTCCGCTTCTTCTTCCCGTGTCCGAAAGCTTGGGGGATTTGGGTTTCCGCGACGTGGGGCAAGAATCGAGACCAGGATTGCGTCACCCGCTTCCTCCCTGTGGGATGCGAGCACGCGTTGGTAAGTCTGATCCTCCCGGAAAACCTCTACAACCCCTGTGGGGCCAGTCATGTCGTACAGGAGATGAGTTGGGGGGTGCGTGCGGGCGCCAGATTGCCCATGGCTGTTCAGCTCCCTATCGAGCAGCATGGGCACGTCGCGGGCCGATATATCTAATCTCTCCCGCGGGGTGGGGTATGCGTCCCTTCGCTTTCTGGCAGGGTCTCCGAGCCGCCGCAGTAGGCGACCGACATAGGCGATTACGGCTCTTGCAGTCGCTGTCACGGCTTCCGCACCTTTCCCTTGTCGAGTCACCCCGCCATTGCCTTCCATGAAAATCGTGCATGCAGCGGCGTCACATGAGTGTCACCGTGGCGGCACGACGTAGCTGTCCCGGAGGCTCTCAATCCACATGGGTATGATAATAATTGCGGCACCGTAGAAGTACCCCGATGAGGTACGTAAGCGGGCGATGCGCGCCGCGCTCGATCTGGTTGAGGGGCGGGAGAGGCTGAGCGTCAAGGCCGCGTGCAATCGGTTGGGTGAGGAGTTGGGGATCGTGCCGGACTCGCTGCGGAGCTGGGTGCAGCAGGTGCGCATCGACACCGGCGCCGCGCCGGGTCTGACCACCTATGAGCGGGCACGGCCGGCCGAGCTGGAGCGGGAGAACCGCGAGCTGCCGGGCGACCGCGATTCTCAAGAGGGCGTCGGCTGTCTTCGCGGCCGAGCTCGACGGCCATGTCAGCGCTAATCGACTACCTCGACCAGCATCGTCAGGAGTTTGGCGTCGAGCCGATCTGCCTCGCGCTCGCTGATGCGGGCGCCAGGATCGCTTTGAGCACCTCCTACGCTGGCCGAACCCGACCGCCCTCGGTGCGGGCGGTCGGCGACGCCCAGCTCAAGGTTGATCCTCCGGGTGTACGAGGCCAACGCCTACGGCGCCCGCAAGGTCTGGCGGGCTCTGACCGCGAGGGCGTTCCCCTTGCCCGCTGCCGGGTCGAGCGGCTTATGCGTGAACTGAGCCTGGCCGGGGCGGTCGGCGTGCAGGGTCAAGCGCACGACCGTGCGCGCGGACGTGGCCGCCCGCCGCGGGGACCTGGTCGACCGGATCTTCGCCGCGCCGGGGCCGAACCGGCTGTGGGTGGCCGACCTGACCTACGCCGCCACCTGGTCCGGCTTCGTCTACGTCGCCTTCGTCATGGACGTCTACAGCCAGCGGATCGTCGGCTGGCGCGCGTCGACCAGCCTGCGCACCGATCGGGCCCTTGATTCTCCCGAGCAGGGCCTGTGGACCCGAGCCCGCGACGAACGGGACGTGACCAGCCTGGTCCACGACTCCTACCGCGGCGTACACGTCGTATGAGTTCGGCAAGGGGCTGCGTGCCTCGGGCCGGCTGGCCTCGATAGGTCGGGTCGGCTCGGCGTACGAAGACGCGATGGCCGCGACGGTGTTCGCCACGCTGAAGACCGAGCTGTTTTAGTGCCGTTCCTGGCCAACCCGCCACAAGCTAGAGGTGGAGGTGGAGGTCTTCTGTTACCTCGAGGCCTTCTAGATGTACTGACCGGAGACGTTGGTCGAGGGTGTGCGATCACAGCGTCTAGCTGACTGATCTTGTGGAGGGAGGACCTCCGGACGTGGAGTGGAGCTGCTGAAGGCGACCACGACACGAACCCGGAGGTCCTCGTGCTCCACGCTAACGCCGCCCTGACCCCACGCCAGCGCCTGCGGTTGGCCCGCCTGGTCGTCGAGGAGGGCTGGCCCAAGAGCCGGGCTGCGGAGTTCTTCAGCGTGAGCTGGAAGACCGCCGATCGGTGGGCCGAGCGCTATCGGGCCGAGGGCGGCACCGGCATGGCCGATCGCTCCAGCCGGCCGCATTCCAGCCCGGGCAAGACCGGCCCGGCGAGGACCAAGCGGATCGTGTCCTTGCGGCTGCGCAAGCGCTGGGGCGCCGTGCGGCTGGCCGACGAGATCGGGGTGGCACCGTCCACCGCCGGGGCGGTGCTGCGCCGCTGCCGGGTCAACCGGCTGGCCCAGCTCGACCGGCGCGAACGGGTGGTGCTCCGCTACGAGCACCCCGCGCCGGGCGAACTGCTGCACGCCGATGTGAAGAAGCTGGGCAACATCCCCGCCGGCGGCGGCTGGCGGTTTCTCGGCCGCGAGCAGGGCCACGCCAACCGCACCGCCGACGGCGGCCGAGCCCGCAGCAAGTACCGCAACCCGCTGATGCGCCACGGCTTCATCCACGTCGTTCTCGACGACCACTCCCGGCTGGCCTACGCCGAGATCCACGACGACGAGACCAGCGCGACCGCCACTGCGGTGCTGCGCCGGGCGGTGGCCTGGTTCGCCGACCGCGGCGTGGCCACTCGCCGGGTGCTCACCGACAACGGCGGCTGCTACCGCAGCCGCGACTGGGCCGCTACCTGCGCCGACCTGGGCATCACCCCGAAACGAACCCGGCCCTACCGGCCCCAGACCAACGGCAAGGTCGAACGCTTCAACCGCACCATGACCACCGAGTGGGCCTTCGCCCAGTACTTCGCCAGCGAGACCGACCGCCGGGCGGCCTTTCCTGCTTGGCTACACGCCTACAACAATCACCGGCCCCACACCGGTATCGGCGGTCATCCACCCATCAGCCGCCTGACCAACCTCCCCGGTCAGTACATCTAGAACACCCGCCGCCGGCGCTCCCGGCTTTGGGCTCAGCCCCACCGACTACGAGACGATGCACATGACACAGAACGAGGTGTCCGCCTGACGCGCGAGTCACTCACGTGACACCCGGTGGCGACGACCGACGAGCGACCAGTCAAGGTGCACGGATGCAGGGTGCAAGCAATTCTTCACCAGGGCCGGCGACCCTATCGGCGACGTCATCGCGGGCGCCCAGCCGTCACCGCCGCTGGGCCGGACGGGTGCCAGGAGTTCGGTGGCCCCCTCGGCGTGCGCCGGCAGCGGGCACTCCCCCTGGTCGGCGGCGGCCAGCTCGACGCCGTCAAGGTCCGCGACACCTGGGTCGCGCCGCGCACAGCGGTCCACGCCCGGGCGGCCACTCGACAGCCGGCCGAGGTCGTGACCTGCCCGTGAGCGATCAGGGTGAGCCACAGAGCCCGCTGCGCCTGCCCCTTAAGCTGAGTGAGCACCGGCGGCCGACTCCGCAGACATGGCGTTGGTGACCTACTCCTACCCCTTCATCGCCCACGTTCTGGACGTCGCAAGCCAGGTACTTACCGGCCGCGAATTTACTATCGTAGCCAATCTGCTCGGGGTGCTCGGTTTCGCCTTGTCGGTCAGAGCGATGGGCGCGCGGCCATGTCCGGTCCGAGTGGACCGCGGCCACACATCCGCCGAAAAGGTTTCCGTGAAGGCGCACACCGTGGCCAAGGTTTGTGGCCTACTGCTGACTCCCGTCCTTGCTTTCGTGGCCGGCTGCGCCGACACCGCGAACGCTGCGTAGACCGCCCTGGACGCGATGGAGGGCAACGCCCCAGAGCCCCCCCC
>NZ_JBJGYW010000010.1:0-147198 GCF_054050215.1 Geodermatophilus sp. SYSU D01186
TCGGCCACCCCCACCACCACCCCCCCCGCCGCCCCCCCGCCCCCCCCCCCCCCCCCCCGCCCCCCCCCCCCCCCCCCCCCCCCCCCCCCCCCCCCCCCCCCCCCCCCCCGGTCGTGCGGACGGCGGTCGGTCAGCCCTCCTCGTGGTGGGCCAGCAGCCCGTCCAGCGCGGTGGCGCCGTCCTCCAGGACGCCGTTGTCCTCCGCGACCTCGGCGACCCGCTCCAGCGGCTCGCGGGGCAGGTCGCTGCTGAACCGGGTCAGGACCATGGTCGGGATCAGCGCCGGGTCGATCTGGGTGAAGTTCGGCAGCTCGGCACGGACCTCGTCGTCGTGGCCGGCGGCGTACTCCATGGACTCCTCGACCGCGGCGGTGAAGGCCTCGACCAGCTCGGCGTCCTGCTGCGTCTTCTGCTCGGTGGTCACGTACAGCGCGGTGACGAAGTCGGGGTCGGTCTCCACGAACTGGGAGGCGACCAGGCGGTTGGCCTGCGCCTTGGCCACGCCGAGGAAGGGCTCGCTGGTCGCGATCGCGTCGACCTGACCGGCGGCCATGGCGCCGGCCATGTCCTGCAGCGGCAGCTCGACGAACTCCACCGAGTCCGGGTCGGCGCCGGCCGCCTCGACCGCCGCGCGGGTGGTGAGCTCGTGCAGGCCGAGCAGGGCGTTGACCGCGACGCGGCGGCCGGCGAGGTCACCGGCGTCCTGGATGTCGCTGGCCTCGGGCACCAGGACACCGCCGTGGTCGGCGCCCTCCTCACCGGTGGACCGGCCGCCCTCGGCGACGGCCGACAGCGGCAGGCCCTCGTCGCGCGCCTGCAGCAGCGTGACCACGTTGGCGTAGACGAAGTCGTAGGAGTCGTTCATCAGGCCGGGGACGAGCGCCGCGCCGCCGGTGCCGAACTGGATGTCGAGCTCGATGCCGCGGTCGGCGAAGAAGCCCTGGGCCTCGCCGACGTACAGCGCTGCGACATCGACCACCGGGACGACGCCGACGGTGACCTTCTGCAGCTCGCCGGCGCCGGTGCTCGCGGCGCCGGCGGTGGTGTCGCCGTCGCCGCTCCCACAGGCGGAGAGGGTGAGCGTCGCGGCGGCCAGGCCGGCCAGCAGCGAGCGCGTGGGGGTTCTCATGTCGTCCTCCGTTGGTCGACGAGGGGTCGGGGGGTGGTGCGCGGGGTCGGTCAGGCGGCGTGCGCGCGGACGGGCAGGGACTGCAGTCCGCGCAGCCAGTTGTTGGCGATCAGCCGGGGTTCGCCGGTCAGCTCGAACCGGTCGACGCGGCGGGCCAGCGCGGAGAGCAGGCACTCCGCCTCCAGCCGGGCGATCAGCGAGCCGACGCAGCCGTGGATGCCGGTGCCGAAGGCCAGGTGGCCGGTCGCGCGACGGGTGATCCGGAACTCGTCCGGGTCCTCCCAGCGACGCGGGTCGCGGTTGGCCGCGCCGAGGAACAGCAGCACCTTCTCGTCGGCGCCGAGCCGGACCCCGCCGAGCTCGACCGGCACGTTCGTCGTCCGCCCGATGATCGGGCTGGGCGCGGTGTGGCGCAGGCCCTCGTCGAAGGCGAACCGGGCGAGCGTGGGCGTCTCGCGCAGCAACTGCCACTGGTCGGGGTTCTCGATCAGCGCGCGCAGCGTCAGGCCGACGCCGTAGATGGTGGTGTCGACGCCCGCGGACAGGATGGAGCGGACCATCATCGCGGCCTCGTGCTCGGAGATCTCCCCCGTGTCGGCGGCGGCGAAGATGTCCGCGGCGAGCCCGTCGGGCCGCAGCGCCTCGCGCCGCATCTGCCAGGCCACGTAGGCCGGCGAGTCCCCCGCCAGCTCGACGGCCTCGTCGTAGAGCTCGTTGCGGGGGCCCATCGCCTGGAAGTTGAGGTTCGAGTACGGCAGCAGGTGCTTGCGCCCCTCGGGGACGAAGCCGACCGCGTCGGGCAGCACGGTGAGGGGGAAGGCCTGGGCGAGGTCGGTGGCGGCGTCGAACTCCCCGCGCTCCAGCACCTCGTCGACCACCCGCTCGGCGGTGGCCGCGAAGTCCGCGCGCAGCCGGCGGACGGCGGCCGGCCCGAGGACCCGCGTCATGACCGCCCGGCGCGGGGTGTGGTCCGGCGGGTCGGCCTCCAGCAGCACGCTCGGCTCCCGCCAGTTCTCCGCGCGGCGGGTGTTGGTCACGCCCGTCCCGGCGGTGGAGGTGAACCGCTCCCAGTCCTTGAACACCTCCTCGACCAGGTCGTGCCGGCCGGTGGCCCACACCTCGTGGGCGGGCAGCCAGACGACCGGCGCGGTCTCGCGGACGAGGGTGTCGACGCGCAGCGGGTCGGCCAGCGACGCCCTGCTGAACGGGTCGACGTCCACGACGGGGCGTCCGGTGGTGCTGGTCATGATCGAGCTCCAGGGGCGTGGCCGGGGATGGCAGTTGCTAAATCAACTCGGCGTAGTGGACAGTTCGCCGGGACGGCTTGTCAAGAGCGCCCCATGCATGAGTTGCTTGATGAACTGCCGAGCACCGACCCCTGCCCGACCCCCCGCGAGGAGGACCGATGCCGATGGCCCGCCGCCGCTCAGCGGTCCGGACGCGGCTCCGGTGCGGCGTCGCCGTCGAGGCCGGCGCCGGGGTCGGCGACCTCGGAGAGGTTGTCGTGCATGCGGCGCAGGAAGTCCCGCAGCTGGGTCAGCTCCGCGTCGCTGAAACCGCGCAGCATCCACCGCTCCCGCTCCAGCGCGAGCGGCAGCAGCTCGTCGTGCAGGGCGACGCCGTCGGCGGTCAGGTAGAGCCGCCGCAGGCCGTCGGCCCGCTCGATGGTCACGAGGTCCCGCTCGGCCAGCCCGGCCACGCTGCGGGAGACCACCGACTTGTTCAGCCCCAGCACGGTGCAGACCTCTCCCGCTGTCGCACCGGGGTGGTTGCCGAGCGCCGAGATGATCCGCCAGTCGTTGACCCCCACGCCGAAGCGGCGCATGTACTGGAACGTCGAGCCCCATGACAGGGCGTTGGACACCAGGGCCAGGTAGGCGGGCGTGTACGCCTCGCGGTCGATGGTCACCGGCAGCTTGTCCCGGTGCGGTTCCCGACCGCTCACCCCGGCTCCCCTCCCTGTCGTGTCCGCGCCCTCCCCACCCCGAGCCCGTCGAGGAGACCATCCCATGAACAAGCTGATCAACGAGCCCCGGACCGTCGTCGCGGAGGCCCTCGACGGCCTCACCGGCGCCGTCGCCGGCACGTCCCGCCTCGCGGGCTGGACGACGGCGGTGCGCAGCGACGTGGCGGCGGTCCGGGACGCGGGGCGGGTCGCGGTGGTCTCCGGCGGCGGCGCCGGCCACGAGCCCGCCCACGCCGGTTACGTCGGGGCCGGGATGCTGACCGCGGCGGTGGCGGGCGAGGTCTTCACCTCGCCGTCCGTGGACGCCGTCCTGGCCGCCGTCCGCGCCGTGGCGTCACCGGCCGGGGTGCTGCTGATCGTCAAGAACTACACCGGCGACCGGCTCAACTTCGGCCTGGCCGCGGAGCTCGCGCGGGCCGAGGGGACGCCGGTCGAGGTGGTCGTGGTGGCCGACGACGTGGCCCTGGCGGCCGCGGGAGGGGCCGGACGCCGCGGGATCGCCGGCACCGTCCTGGTGCACAAGGTCGCCGGCGCCGCGGCCGAGGCGGGCCGGCCGCTGACCGAGGTCGCCGCCCGGGCGCGCGCGGCTGCCGGCGCCGTCCGGACCATGGGGGTCGCCCTGTCGGCGTGCACCGTGCCGGGCGCGGACCGCGCCTCGTTCTCGCTGGGCGCCGACGAGATCGAGTGGGGGCTGGGCATCCACGGCGAGGCCGGGGTCGAGCGCACCCCCGCCCGGTCGGCCGACGAGATCGCCGCCGGGCTGCTCGACCGCATCGTCGCCGACGGCGGCCACGGCGCGGGCACCCGCGTCGCACTGCTCGTGAACGGGCTCGGGGCGACCCCGCCGATCGAGCTCGACGTGATGGCCCGCGCGGCGCTGGCCGACCTGCGCCGCCGCGGCTTGGTCGTGGAGCGGATCTGGGTGGGCAGCTTCCTCACCGCACTGGACATGGCCGGCTGCTCGCTGAGCCTGCTGCCGGTGGACGACGACGTCCTGGCCGCGCTCGACGCCCCCACCACCGCCCCGGCCTGGTCGGCGCACGGCGGCACTCCCCCGGCGGAGCCGGGCACCGTCGCGGTCCCCGACGCCGACGACCCGGCTGCCGGTGGCGAGCTGGCCGCCGGCGACCCGCTGCGGCGGGCACTGGAGGCGGCGGCCACGTGCCTGCTCGACGCCGAGGAGGAGCTCACCGACCTCGACCGGCAGGTCGGGGACGGCGACCTGGGCACCAGCCTGGCGCGCGGCGCCCGGCAGCTGCTGGCCGACGTCGCCGGCTACCCGGGCCAGGACGGCCCCGCGGCGGTGCTGCGGGCCGCGTCGGCCACCGTGCGCAGGTCGGTCGGCGGGACCTCGGGGCCGCTGTACGCGGCGATGCTGATGCGCGCCGCGGCCGCGCTGCCCGACGATGGCGCTGCCGGCGCGGCCGGGTGGGCGGCGGCGTTCACCGTGGCCGTGGACGGCGTCCAGGAGATCGGCGGCGCCCGGCCTGGGGACCGCACCATGGTCGACGCCCTGCGCCCCGCCGCCGACGCCCTCGCCCGCGGCGTGGCCGGCGGCTCGGACCCCCGGACGGCGCTGGAGGCGGCCGTGGCCGCGGCGCAGGAGGGCACCCGGGCGACCGCGGAGATCGAGGCGCGGCTCGGCCGGTCCAGCTACCTCGGGGCGCGCGCCGTGGGGCACCCCGACCCCGGCGCGCACGCCGTCGCGCTGTGGCTGGCCGCCGTCATGGTCGCCCTGGCGGACTGAGCCGCCGGCTCACTCCCGGCCCGCGACGACGGCGAGGGCGCGGCGCAGCCAGCCGTCGAGCGCGGCGTCCGTGGCGTAGCCCGCCGGGTCGACCAGGACGAAGGCGGACAGCCGTCTCCCGCCCAGCTCCATGGGGCCGACGTGCGGTTCCTCGAGGGCGGCGGCCACCGCCTCCGGCCCGACCCGCACCAGCAGCCCCGTCGCGGTGACGCCGCAGCACATGCGCCCGTGCACGGAGAAGGAGCGGCCGCCGCCGACCATCGGCTTCTCCACGACGTCGCCGTGCGCGCCCAGCAGCCGGCGCACGCGGTCGGCGGTCTCGCGGTCGTGGGGCACGGCTGCGGTCAGGCGGCGGCGTCGGCGGCGGGCACGTCCGGGATCCTGCCGGTCCGGGCCGGTCCCCGGCTCACGCCTGCGCGCGGCACCAGGCCTGCAGCGACTCGCGGGCGTCGCGCCACGGATCGGCGTCGCTCTCGTCGAGCGTCACACGGACGGCGAGACCGTCGTGCAGGACGGTGACCGCGGCCATGGCGGGCGCGGCCGCCGCGGACAGCCCGGCGCCACCCCGCTGCGCGGCGTCCTCGGCCTGCTGCCACGCCGCCCGCATGTCCGCGGCCGCGGCGCTCCGGTCCCCACCGCCGGCGCCCTCCGAGAGCGCCTCCACCTCGTAGCGGGTCACCGCGTCGGTGAGCTCCTCGACCACCTCGTCGCACGCCGCCACCACCGGCGACACGGTGACGGAGGCCTCCCGCGCGGCCACCTCCGACTCGGCGGCCGCGACCGCCGCCGGGTCCGGGGCCGGGTCGGCCGGCGCCGGGTCGGCCGGCGCGGGGTCGGGTGGTGCGGGGTCGGGTGGCGCGGGGTCGGGTGGCGCGGGCTCCGGAGCGGCCGTCGCCGGGCTGGTGCCGGCGGCGGGCTCGACCGCCTCGCCGGTGCAGCCGCTCAGGACCAGGACGACGAGCGCCGGGGCCAGCAGCGGTCCGCGGGTGCGCATGCCCGACGGTGGCACCCCAGCCGCGACCGCGCAGCCCGACCGTCGGTGCCTGCGGGGAGGATCGGGGGCATGGTGGCCTTCTTCCTCCCGCGGGCGAGCGACGACGAGCAGGCCGAGCGGCTCTACGACGCCCTCGCCGAGTTCGCCGGGTGCGAGCCCGCCCCACCGGGCCGGCGGGTGCAGTCGATCGTCTTCACCCAGGACGGCGCCGAGTGGGTCGCCGAGGTCGGGGAGGAGCTGCGCGGGCAGCGGACCACGCAGCACCTCCGTCGCGGCGAGCTGGTCGAGCGCACCGAGACCCTCACCTCGACGTCCCGCGTGCTCGCGGTCTACCCCGGCACGCCGTTCGTCGTCGTGACCGACGCCCAGCCGATCACCGGCACCCCCTCGGAGTGGGCCAACCCGTTCACCGTCCAGCCGGAGCGGGTCACCTGGTTCACGTGAGGACGACCAGCTGCTGGGTCGCCCGGGTCATCGCGACGTAGCGGTCGACCGCGCCCTCGATGCCCGTGCCGAACGCCTCGGGGTCGACGAGCACGACCAGGTCGAACTCCAGCCCCTTGGCCAGCTCCGGGGTCAGCGACCGGATCCGGGTCGTCCCGCGGAACGTGGGGTCGCCGATGACGCAGCCGACCCCCTCGGCGTGCGCGGCGAGCCAGGTGTCGAGGACCGCGCCCAGGTCCGCCACGGCCCCGTGGACGACTGGCGCCCCGCTGCGGATGGACGTCGGCACGTTGGCGTCCGGCAGCACCGCACGGATGACCGGCTCGGCCGCGGCCATCACCTCGGCCGGCGTCCGGTAGTTGACGGTGAGGGAGGCCAGGCGGACGTCGTCCAGCCCGATCCGCCGGAGCCGTTCCTCCCACGACCCGGGGAAGCCGTGCCGGGCCTGCGCCCGGTCGCCGACGATGGTGAAGCTCCGCGACGGGCAGCGCAGCAGCAGCATCTGCCACTCCGCGTCGGTCAGCTCCTGCGCCTCGTCCACCACGACGTGCGCGAAGGGGCCGGCGAGCAGGTCCGGGTCCGCGGTGGGCAGGGCGGCCTCGTCGACCAGGGCCTCGCGGAGGTCGGAGTGGCGCAGGGTCGTCATCAGCAGCAGCTCGGAGTCGTCGGTCGCGATGAGCTCGTCGATGACGTCGGCCATGCGGTCGCGCTCGGCGGCGGCCGCGGCCTCCTGACGACGCCGGCGCCGGGAGATCCCCGGGTCGCCGAGTCGCTGACGGGCCGCGTCGAGCAGCGGCAGGTCCGACACGGTCCAGGCGTGGGGGTCGTCGCGCTGCAGGGCCCGGACGTCCTCACGATCGAGCCGCGGCGCGCACCTGCGCAGGTAGGCCGGCACCGACCACAGGTCCCCGACCAGGTCGGTCGCCTCGAGCAGCGGCCACGCGTGGTCGACGGCCGCGACCAGCTCCCGGTTCTGCAGCAGCGACCGGCGCACGAGCTCCGGCGCGGCGTCGTCGTCCTCGTGCCGGTCCACCAGGATCGCCACCAGCGCGTCCCAGACCTGGTCGCGTGCCTCGTTGTGCGGCGTGCCGGGATCCGGCGTCCCGAACGCCTCGGCCCAGTCCTCGGCGCCGAGCCAGACCTCGGACCAGGGGGTCTCGACCCACATCCCCGTGGTGGGCGGCTCCTCGTAGAACCGCACCGCCGTCTCGACCGCGGCCACCAGGTCCGCCGACGACTTCAGCCCGGCCACGTGCGGGTCCGGCTCGACCCCGGCGGTCGCACCCTGCGGGACGAGGTCGCGCAGGGTGCTGATCTGCACGCCCTCCTCGCCGAGGCTGGGCAGGACGTCGGAGACGTAGGCCAGGTAGGGCTGGTGCGGCCCGACGAACAGGACGCCGCCCCGGCGGTGCCCGAGGCGGGAGTCGGCGTAGAGGAGGTAGGCGGTGCGGTGCAGGGCGACGACGGTCTTCCCGGTCCCCGGCCCGCCGTCGACGACCAGCGGCCCCTCGGACCCCGCCCGGATGATCGCGTCCTGGTCGGCCTGGATGGTCGCGAGCACGTCGCGCATCCGGTCCGACCGGGTGCCACCGAGGCTCACGATGAAGGCCGACTGGTCGTCGAGGGCCGCCGCGTGCCCCTCGAACCCGTCCGCGGTGAAGACCTCGTCCCAGTAGTCGCTGATCCGGCCGCGGGTCCAGCGGTACCGGCGGCGGCTGGCCAGGCCCATCGGGTCGGCGTGGGTCGCCCCGAAGAACGGCTCCGCCGCCGGGGAGCGCCAGTCGACCAGCAGCCGGCGGCCCGTGCTGTCGGTGAGGCCGAGCCGCCCGACGTACAGAGGCTCGCCGTCGTCGGCACCGACCACGTGGCCGAGGCAGAGGTCCAGTCCGAAGCGACGCAGGGCGCGCAGGCGGGCGGTCAGCCGGTGGATCTCCAGGTCCCGGTCCAGCGCCTCCTGGCCGATGCCGCCGGGCGCCCTGCGCTCGGCGGCGAGCCGGTCGGTCAGGTCGGCGATGGCCTGCTCGAGGCTGTCGGCGATGGCGGCGAAGTGCTGCTCGTCGCGGGCGATCAGAGCCGGGTCGGCCTTGGCGGCGAGGTTGTCGGGGAGGTCGAACGCGCTGGTGGTCAGCGGACTCACGTCATCTGCTCCGATCCGAGGCCGACCGCAGGAATCGCATCCCGATCCCGCACTTCCTCGACCTCGGCCGGCGATTCTGCGGCCCACCCCGGGTCTTGCCACAAGTCCCCCGTGGCGCTATATGTTGAAGTGGAGGGAATCCATTCCGTTCCATTTCCGCGTCCGGGTCGACGTGCGTGCCGGTCACCGGCCGAGCAGCACGACCCCGGCCAGCGAGACGCCGGCGACGAGCAGCGTCGAGGCCGTCGCCACGAGCAGCGCGGAGCCGCTGCCGCGGAACAGCGAGCGCAGCTGCACCCCGGCGCCCATGCCGAACAGCGCGGCCCCGAGGGCGGCCACCTGCACCTGCGAGATCACCGTCAGCGCGTCCTCCGGGACGATCCCCGTGCTGCGCACGGCGACGCAGGCGAGGAAACCGAGCACGAACAGCGGCACGAGCGGCGGCCGTGTCGCCGCGGTCTCCCGCCCGGGCTCGGCCAGCCGACGCCGCACGCTCACCGCCGCGACGACCGGCGCGAGGAGCAGCACCCGCGTCAGCTTGACGACGACGGCGACGGCCACGACGGCGGCCCCACCGGTGCCGGCCGCCGCGACGACCTGCCCGACCTCCTGGATGCTGGCCCCGGCCCAGATCCCGAACTGCACGTCGCTCAGACCCAGCGGCCGCTGCAGCAGCGGCAGCAGCACCATGGCCAGCGTCCCGAACAGGGTGACCATCGCGATCCCGACCGCGACGTCCTCCTCGTCGGCCCCGGCGGTGTCCTCCATCGCGGCGATGGCCGAGGCGCCGCAGATGGCGAAGCCGGTTCCGATCAGGAGGCTGCGGGCCCGTCCGAGCCGCAGCCGGTTCCCCAGCCAGGTCGTGACCAGCAGGGTCACGACGAGGGTGCCCGCGACGAGGGCGACGGTGCCGGCGCCCAGCGCGACGATGGCGCCGAAGGACACCGCGAAGCCGAGCAGCACGATCCCGATCCGCAGCAGGCGCCTGGTCACCTGGCCGAGCGCCTGCCGCGCCGCCCCGGGCAGCAGCCCGGTGTTCCCGGCGACCATGCCGAGGGCGACGGCCCACGTCAGGACGCCGACCGCGGGCACCAGGCGGTGGGCCAGCACCGCGCCACCGAGGCCCAGGGCCGCGGCGACCAGCCCCGGCCAGCGCCGGGGGCGGGCGGCGGGGACGACACCCGCGGTCCCGCCCTCGACGGCGTCCCGGACGGCGGCGTCGTCCTCCACGGGGCCGCGGTCGACGGTCGCCGCGCTCACCGGGCCACCGTCTGAGCGCCCACCCGGAAGAGGCTGGCCGGGTAGGCCCGGCGGCCCAGCACCAGCGCGACCAGCGCGCCGGCCGCGGCCAGCGGCACGAGCTGCATCGCCGTCCCCAGGCCCAGCCGGTCGGCCAGGATGCCGGTGACCAGCGGGCCGGCCGCCAGCCCCAGCAGGCTGTTGGCCAGCGTGAGCGTGCCGAAGGCGGTGGCCCGGATCGACTCGTGGGTCAGGTTGGACACCATCGCACCGGCCGGGCCGGCGGTGCCCGCGGCGAAGAAGACGCCGATCGCAAGGAGCAGCAGCTGCGCCGCGCCCGGCCCCAGGGCGAACGCGCCACCCAGGAAGAGCAGCGACACGAGCGAGTAGACGCTGGCCGACGTCCACTTGCGGATGGCCACGCGCCGGCTCAGCCGGTCGGTGATCCAGCCGCAGGCGATCATGCCGGTCCCCATGAACAGGATGGCGACGGCGGCGAGGGCGGCCGCCCGGTCCGGCGGGAGGTCGTAGGCCCGGTTGAGGTAGCTGGGCAGCCAGGCGAACAGCGAGCCGGCGATGAACAGCTGCAGGCCGCTGCCGAGGTAGGCGCAGATGACCGACGGCGTGCTGAACAGCGTGCGCAGCCGCGCCCGCTCTCCCGTCGCCGACACGGGCTCGCCCTCGGCGACCTCGTCGACCCGGTACCGGGCCAGCTTCGCGTCGCTGATGAACACCCGGAAGAGCACGACCAGGACCAGCCCGAGGATCGCCAGCACGCCGAACGACCAGCGCCACCCGAGGTGGACGGCGAGCGCGCCGCCCAGCGCGACGCCGAGCACCGACCCGAAGGAGCCGCCGGCCATGAAGGCGCCGGTGAACGAGGCCCGGCGCGAGGCCGGGAAGACGGCGAGGACGACGGCCAGCCCGACACTGCCGTAGGCGGCCTCGCCCAGGCCGATGAACACGCGGGCGAGCATCAGCTGCTCGTAGTTGGCCGCGATCGCGCAGCCGACGGTGGCCAGGCCCCAGATCGTGGCCATGAGGACGATCGCGCGGACCCGGCCCCACCGGTCGCCGAGCAGCGACAGCGGTACGGCCAGGAGCCCGACGGTCAGCGCGACGACGCTGGTGAGCGCCCCGAGCTGCGTGTCGGTCAGCGCCCACTCCAGCTTGAGGAAGGGGAACACGGCCGAGAGGACCTGCCGGGACATGTAGTCCGACAGGAGCAGTGCGAAGGTGAGGGTGAAGACGACCCAGGGGAACACCCGGCGGGTGCGCGCGGAGGGGGCCCGGTCGACGACGGTGCCGACCTCGCCCTCGGTGACCAGCGATGCCATGACGACGCTCCAGTGCGACGGAGGGTACGACGCCGTGCCCCGTTCCGGCGTGCGAGCGACAACGGTCGACGGCGGACGCGGTCGACCGGGCGGGGGGTGCGGCCACCGGGCGCGCACCCCCCGGACGGTGGGTCAGGCGTGGTGCAGGAAGCCCACCTGGCCGGGCCGGCGGTTGGGCGGGTAGCCGAGCCGGGCCAGCGCCTCGTCGGCGCTGCCGTAGTACTCGCCGAGCCGGTAGATCTCGCGGGCCTCCTTGCCGGTGGCGACCTCGCGCCCGAGCTCCCCGGCGATCCGCACCAGCTGGCGGACGGCGCCGGCGGAGGTGCACCGCTCACCCAGGCGGCCCCAGAGCGTGTCCTCGTTGCCGCAGCGGGTGTGCAGGCCCAGGGCCATCGCCATCGTGTTGATCGGCAGGACGTTGCGCATGATGCTCTCGAGCGTCAGCGACGCGCCGTCCGGCACCCGGCGGATGAACTCCATCATCGTGTACGGGTTCGGGCCGTCGAAGCCGCCGCCGATGGCCACCCAGGTGATGTTGAGCGGGCCGGTGTAGACGCCGCGGCGGACCAGCCGCTCCACGGTCTCCAGCTGGGCGGAGTGGGCCAGCTGGAAGTGCGGCTGGATGCCGGCCGCCACCAGGCGCCGCAGGTGCTCCTCGACCCACGCGGGGCTCGCCGGCACCTCCATGTTGCGGTAGGTCTCGTACAGGTCGGGCCGCTGGAACGACGTCCCGGCGATGTCCGAGTCGGTCATCAGCTCGACGATGTTCATCTGCGAGGTGTTGATCGCGATGGTCACCTGGTCGGGCCTCGGGTCGAGCTCGGCGAGCATGTGCCGGGTGTCGTCGCTGAGCCACTTCGCCTCGGCTCCGTCCCCTTCCGGGGCGAAGGAGATCGAGCCGCCGACCTGCAGGATCATCTCCGGCACGGCCTCGCGCAGCCGGCGGAGCAGCTCGTTGAACTGGGACATCCGCTTGGAGCCCCTGCCGTCCAGCTCGCGCACGTGGATGTGCAGCACCGTGGCGCCGGCCTCCCAGCAGTCCACCGCCTGCTGGACGTGCTGGTCCATGGTCAGCGGGATGTCCTCGGGGAAGTCCGCCGGCTCCCACTCCGGCCCGTACGGCGCGGCGGTGATCACCAGCTTCTCCTGGTTCTCGGGGAACAGGGAGTCGTCGAGGAAGTACACGGCATTTCTCCTGTCGGGAAGAATGGTCAGTGGGTCTCGGTGCCGACGATTCCCGCGCGTTCCATCTTGCGGACGGCGGGCCAGTAGTCCTGCACGGCGTAGTGCTGGGTCGAACGGTTGTCCCAGATCGCGAAACTGTTCTCGGTCCACCGCCAGCGGACCTGGTACTCGGGCACGGCGGCCTGGCGGATCAGGTAGTGCAGCAGTTCGCCGGCACCGGGTGCGTAGTCGAATCCGAAACGCACGTTCTCCGGCGTGTGGAAGTTGACGAAGTGCGTCGTGAACGCGTTGACGAAGAGGATCTCCTCGCCGGTCTCGGGGTGCGTCCGCACGACCGGGTGCTCGGCGTCGGGGAAGCGCTCGTGCAGCGCCCGCCGCTGGTCGGGGTCCATCGCGGCGCCGAAGCTCGCCTCGATGCTGTGCCGCGCCCGGAGACCGGCGATCTGCTCCTTCACGTGCGCGGGCAGCCGGCGGTACGCCTCGGCCATGTCCACCCAGATGGTGTCGCCACCCACGGGGGGCGTCTCGACGCAGCGGAGCACCGAGCCCATCGGCGGGATCTCCCGCCAGGTCGCGTCGCAGTGGAAGGCGTTCTCGTAGTGCTCGGGCCGGCTGTCGAGGTCCTTGTAGATGCGGACCAGCCCCGGGTGCTCCGGGTCGCTGCCGGCCACCGGGTGGTCCTCGAGCGGGCCGAACCGCTCGGCCAGCGCGACGTGCTCGGCGCGGGTGATGTCCTGGTCCCGGAAGAACAGGACCTTGTACCGGAGCAGCAGCTCCCGGAGCTCCCCGAAGAGCGCGGCGTCGCGCGAGGCCTGGGCCAGGCTGACGTTGCGCAGCTCGGCGCCGATGGTCGCGGTCAGCGGGACGACCTCGATCGCGCGGGGGCCGACGTGGAGCGAGGGCAGGTCCTCGCGCAGGGCGGGTCCGTGGACGACGGTGTGCATGGATGGCTCCTGTTCGGTGCGGTGTGGGGTGGCGGGCCCGCTCAGGCAGCGGACTCGAGGCAGAAGACCGAGGAGCCGACGCTGCGGCCGGACTCCAGGTCGCGGTGGGCGGTGACGGCGTCCGCGAGCGCGTAGCGCTGGCCGATCTCGACGACGATCCGGCCGGAGCCGACGTGGTCGAAGAGCTCACCGGCGAGCGCGGCCCGCTCGGTCTCGTCGGCGATGTAGTCGGCGAGCGCCGGGCGGGTCACGAACAGCGAGCCCTTGACGGCGAGCTGCACCGCGTCGATCGGCGGGACCGGCCCGGACGCCGTGCCGAAGCAGACGAGCAGCCCGCGCCGGCTCAGCGAGTCCAGGGACGACGCGACGGTGGTCCGGCCGACGCTGTCGTAGGCGACGGGGACACCGGCGCCGTCGGTGAGCTCGCGAACGCGGGCGGCGACGTCCTCGCGCGAGTGGATGATCGTGTGGTCACACCCGTGGGCCCGGGCGACCTCGGCCTTGTCGTCGGTGGAGACGGTGCCGATCACCGTGAGCCCGAGCAGCTTCGCCCACTGGGTGAAGATCAGCCCGACGCCGCCGGCTGCCGCGTGCAGCAGGACGGTGTCCCCCGGCTCGAGCCGTGCGATGCGGCGCAGCAGGTAGGCGCAGGTGAGGCCGCGCATGGTCATGGCGGCGGCGGTCTCGAAGGGGATCGCGTCCGGGAGCGGGACCAGCGGGGCGACGTCCATCACGCGCTCGGTGCTGTAGGCGCCCAGCGGGCTGCCGGTGTACGTGACCCGGTCGCCCTCGGCGAAGCCGGTCACGCCGGGCCCGACCGCCTCGATCACGCCGGCCGCCTCGACGCCCATCCCGGCGGGGAGGGCGGCGGGGTACAGGCCGGTCCGGAAGTAGGTGTCGGCGAAGTTCAGACCTACCGCGGCGTGCCGGACCCGCACCTGCCCCGGACCGGGGTCCCCGACGTCGATGGACTCCCAGCGCAGCACCTCGGGACCGCCGGCCTCGTAGAAACGGACACCTCTGGCCATGGGTGGTCTCCTCCAACCGGCACGGGGGCACGTCGGCAGGTCGCCGATGCGTGGGAACTGCGATGACCGCGAGGCGCGCGGCGACGGTTCCGTCGTCCGCTCGTGGGCCCATCGGGTCGCTTCGAACGAGGTCAACGATGGCGGGAGGAGAGCCGGCGAGCTGTACCGATCCGGACAGATGCCTTAGCGTCTTCGGACATCCTTCAGGGGGTGATCGGGATGCGCCCGTGCGTCCGCGCCGCCACGCTCGACGGCTACGTCGAACTCGCCCGCTCCCTCGGCCTCGACCCGGTCGGGTTGCTGGGGAGCGTGGGGCTGGACGTGGCCGATCTCGCGACCCCGGAGAAGTGGATCCCCGCCGCCGACGTCGCGCGGCTGCTGCAGCTGTCCGCGGACCGGTCCGGGCACGAGGACCTCGGGCTCCTGCTGGCCGCCCGCCGACGGCTCGCCACGCTCGGCCCGCTCAGCGTGGTGCTCCGGCAGGAGCCCGACCTGCGCAGCGCCCTGGCCCTGCTGGGCGGCTACGAGCGCAGCTACAACGAGGCCCTGCACCTGCGGCTGGACGAGGCAAACGGCCTCGCGACGATCCGGCTGTGGCTGGAGTTCACCGAGCCGGCGCCCGTCCGCCAGTCCCTGGAACTGGCGACGGCGGCCCTGCACGGCATCATCGGCGAGCTGCTGGGCCGGGGCTGGGAGCCGCTGGCCGTGTGCTTCGCGCACCCGCCGCCGGAGGTGCTCCGGACGCACCACGCCACCTTCGGCCCACGGCTGCGGTTCGACCACCCGTTCACCGGGCTGGTGTTCTACGCCGACCAGCTGGACGCCCCGAACGCGGTGGCCGACCCGCTGCTGCGGCCCTACGCCCGGCAGTTCCTGCGGTCGATCCCCGCACCGCGGGGCGCGACGGTCGCCGAACGGGTCCGGGAGCACGTCGAGGTGCTGCTGCCGCTGGGCCGGTGCTCGACCTCGCAGGTCGCCCGCAGCCTCGGCATGACCGAGCGGACCATGCACCGCCGGCTGGCCGCCCAGGACGAGAGCTTCACCGGGATCGTGAACGCGCGGCGGGCCGCGCTGGCCGAGCGCTACCTGGCCGACGACCGCCACACGCTGACCGACGTCGCCCACCTGCTCGGGTTCACCGCGCCGAGCGCCTTCTCGCGGTGGTTCCGCACCCGGTTCGGCGTCACGCCGTCCCGGTGGCGGGCGACGGTCCGCCGGGCGGCCGGCGGAGGCTCCCCGCCCTCCTCCGCGTGAAGCCGGTCCGCGGCCGCGTCGATCAGCCGATCGGACGGGCTCGACGGCTCCCCTGCGTGGGCCGCTCCCGGACAGCACCGGCATCGGCCCACCCGGCGGCCGACGCCCGAGGCGCCCGGTGCTCCTCAGGTTCCTCCGCGCTCGCGGTGGCCCATCGCCAGCCGGACCACAGCGCGGCGGACAAGGGCAGCCACGCCAGGAGCGGCCACATCCACCAGACCATCGACGTCCCCCTCGCGCGGTTCGGGTGCGACGGGCCGCTCGCCCACGGGGGAGAGGCGAGCGACCCGTCGCGGGGGTCACGCTGCCTCCCGGCCGGGAGGCGGAGCACCCCCAGATGCGGGGTCGTACGACTACGCGTGCTGGGGGCTTGACGGAGCGTGCCGCGCGTTGCCGCTGCAACCGGAGGCTGCAGAAGCGCTGGTCAGCGGGGGACGACGGACGAGTCGGCCTGTACGCCGGGTTCTGTCCCCGGGTGCCTCGCGGCCTCCCGATGGGCGGTCATCCATCTAGGCCTGCCGTTGCCGGCAGGCTCCAGCGGTCCACCCGCAGGCATCGGGCGGGCAACCCTCGAACGCCTGCGCAGGACGGCGGTGCGACCGCCGTCCCTCTCGACCTTGCTCCGGGTGGGGTTTACCGAGCCACACCGGTCACCCGGTGTGCGGTGGTCTCTTACACCGCCGTTTCACCCTTACCAGCGCACGCGCTGGCGGTCTGTTCTCTGTGGCACTGTCCCGCGGGTCACCCCGGGTCGCCGTTAGCGACCACCCTGCCCTGTGGAGCCCGGACGTTCCTCGGCGACGGGGTCTCTCCCGCCGACGCGACCGCCCAGCCGACTCGTCCGTCGTGACCCCAGTCTAGTGAACGGCCCGGGTCAGGGGACGGACGAGGCCGTCAGCCCCAGTAGAGGCGGAACCCGACCCGCCGTCGGCCGTCCTCGGTGAGGGTCGCCATGTCGACGATCTGACGTGCCTGCTCCTCGACGGGGTCGGTCGAGATCAGCTCGAGGTACCGGCGGTGCTCGCAGAGGGAGGCGACCGCGGCGTCCACCTGGTCGCCGACGTCCACCTCGTGCGGCGGGTCCAGCATCTCGCTCACCGCGATGTACTGCACACCGCCCCATCGCGGCTCGGTCAGCTCCGGGAAGATCCACTCGTTCCCCGCGTCGGCGACCGCGTCGAGCACGCTCTGCCCCAGCGCCCGGTGGTCGGCGGAGTTCACGTACGCGGGCGACAGGCCGGGCGGCGTCCACGTCGGGCCGAAGTAGCCGGTGACCACGAGCTCCGGCCGGTGGCGCCGGATGGCCCCCGCGATGGCCCGCCGGAGGTCCAGCCCCTCGACCAGCCGGCCGTCGCGCAGGCCGAGGAACTCGACCTCACTGACCCCGACCGCGGCGGCCGACCGGCGTTCCTCCTCCTCGCGCAGGCGCCCCGCCTCCTCCGGCGGCACGCCTGCCATGCCCGCCTCCCCGCGGGTCGCCAGCAGGTAGTGGACCTCCTTGCCGGCCGCGGTCCAGACGGCGACCGCGGCGGCGAGGCCGTACTCGATGTCGTCGGGGTGGGCGGCCACGACGAGGGCCCGCTGCCAGTCGGCGGGCATGGGCTGGGTCGGCATGGCGGCAGTGTCCCGTCAGCCGGCCGTCGGCCGGTAGGTCAGCAGCGTCGTCCCGGCGCGGAACTCCTGCGCGCCGATCCGCTCCAGCGGGACGTCGACGCCGTCGGGGAACAGCCGGCGGCCGCGGCCCAGCACGCGGGGGAAGACGAACAGCCGGTACTCGTCGACCAGCCCCGCCCCGATCAGCGCGTGGCACAGCGTGATGCTGCCGGTCACGCCGATCTCGCCGTCGTGCGCGGCCCGCAGCGCGCGCACCTCCTCGACGGGGTCGCCGGACAGCACGCGCGTGTTCGCCCACCCCGGCTCTCCGAGGGTCCGGGAGACGACGAACTTCCGGACCCCGTCCAGGTGCCGGGTGATCCCCGTCCGGTCGTCGGTCCGGGCCGGCCAGAAGCCGCGCATGGCCTCGAACGTCCGCCGGCCGACCAGGAAGCCGGTCTGGCCGGCCATCTGCTGCTGCACGACCGCGAGGACGTCGGCGGTGTCCTCCTCGTCCCCCTGCGGGTCGAACCACCCGTCGAGGGCCTCGACCACGCCGTCCAGGGTGCTGTTCTGGGTGATGACCACCTGTCCCATGCCCGATCCGACTCGGCGGCGGGCCGGAACTCATCGGCGCCCGGCGACCTCCAGCAGCACGGCGGCCAGCTCCTCCGGCGCGCTGACCATCGGGTCGTGCCCGGTGGCCAGCTCCACGACCTCCCAGCCGGGCTGCTCGCGCACCAGCCGCCGCGACGGCTCGATGGTCGGCAGCGGCGGGGAGGTGCAGTCGACGAACGTCCGAGGGCGGGCCGCCCACCGCGCGGCGTCGAAGTGCAGGGGGTCGTCGTAGACGCCGCCGGGCTGCGGGGTCTGCCGCCGGTCGACCCACGCGGCGTCCTCCCCGGTGAGCCCGAACACCGACGCCGGCGGTGGCGGGATCACCCCGTCGCGCGCGACCGCCGCCCGCCGCTCCGCCTGCGCCTCCGGCGGGTTGCGGGTCGACCAGCTCTCCCCGGGCGTCGGGACGACGGCGTCGACGTAGACCAGCCGCCGCACCTCGTTCCCCAGCCGGTCGGCCGCCCCGGTGACCACCATGCCGCCGTAGCTGTGGCCGACCAGGACCGCGTCCCGGCACTCCTCGGCCCGGACGGCGCTCACGACGTCCTGCACGTGGGTGTCGAGCGTCGTCGCCGGTGACAGGGCGGCGGCCCGCTCCCCCAGCCCGGACAGGGTCACCGGGACGACGTGGTGCCCGGCGGCCCAGAGCAGCGGCAGCACCCGCCGCCAGCACCAGGCCCCGTGCCAGGCGCCGTGGACGAGGACGATGTCGGTCATCCGGTCATCGTGCCGGGGAGGGCTCCCGGCCGGCCTCCGGGGCCGCCTGCCGGTGCGCGGCCGGCGCCCCGGCGCGCACCAGCCAGAACACCAGCAGGCCGCCCAGCAGGCCCGCCGCGCCGCAGGCGAGGAACGCGTCGCGCAGCCCGTCGGCGTAGGCGGCGGAGACCAGCTCGCCCAGCGCGGGTCGGGCGGCCGGGTCGGCGCCGGCCAGGATCGCCGGGGCCTGCCCGCCGGAGAGCGCCGCCGCCGTCCCCGCGGGGTCGGGCACCCCGCCGTCGCGCAGCGTCGCCCCCGCGGACGCGGTGAACACCGCACCGAGGATCGACACCCCCACCGCCAGGCCCAGCTGGCGGGCGGTGTTGACCGCGCCGGAGGCCATGCCGCTGCGCTCGCGCGGCACCGCGGCCAGCGCGGCCGAGGCCAGCGTCGGGTTGGACGCCCCCACCCCGATGCCCATGACGGCCAGGCCGGGGACCAGCACCGTCCAGCTCGAGCCGGCGTCCACGAACGCCAACAGCAGCGCGCCGATCCCGATGAGGACCAGCCCCGACCCGAGCACCAGCCGCGGCGACCGGGTCTGCAGGAACCGTCCGGTGCCGGCGGCGACGGCGAAGCTCATGAACGACAGCGGGATGAACACCAGCCCGGCCCGCAGCGGCGACAGGCCCTCGATCGACTGCAGCCACAGCGAGGCGTAGACCAGCTCGGAGAACGCGGACAGGTTCAGCAGCAGGGCGCCGATCATGATCCCGGTGAACGACCGGTTCGCGAACAGCCGGACGTCGAGCATCGGCGCCTTCTGGCGCAGCTCCACCGCGACCCACAGCGCGAGGACGGCGAGGCCACCGGCCAGCGGCCCCCACGCCTGCGGCTCCCCCCAGCCCGCGGCGGCGGCCTCGACCAGCCCGTAGACGACCCCTCCGGCACCGGCGGTGAACAGCGCGATCCCGAGGACGTCGGGCCGCGGTGCCGCCGACTGCCGGAACTCACCGACGACGGCGAGGGTCAGCACCACGGCGAACGCGCACACCGGCAGGTTGACGAAGAAGATCCAGCGCCACGACAGTTCGGTGAGGGCACCGCCGACGATCGGCCCCAGCGCCGCGGCCGCACCGACCACCGCGCCCCACACGCCGAACGCCGTCCCCCGGTCGCGGCCCTCGTAGCTGTCGTTGATCAGCGCGATCGTGGTCGCGAACATCGCCGCCCCGCCGACGCCCTGCAGCCCCCGGGCCGCCACCAGCCAGCCCGCGCTCGGCGCCAGCCCGCAGGCCAGGGAGGCGAACGCGAACACGACCAGGCCGATCAGGAACACGCGGCGGCGTCCGTAGAGGTCGGCGACCGAGCCGGCGCCGAGCACCAGTGCGGCCAGGGCCAGCGCGTAGACGTCGACCACCCACTGCAGCTGGTCGAAGGACGTCGACAGGTCCGTCGCCAGGGCGGGCAGGGCGACGTTCACGATCGTGATGTCGATCAGCAGGATGAAGGTGCCGGTACAGATCGCGACCAGCGGCAGCCACGTGCGCACCGGCCCAGGGTGCCCTGCCGGTGCAGAGTGCAACCGACCGCTCGCCGTGGAGTTCACCGCTCCCGCGCCACCCGCAGCGCCACGCGCACCAGGGGCCACTGGACCGGCAGCCGGACGGCGGCCAGCGCCAGCGGCACCGGCCGGTGCGGCACCACCCGGAACGTGTGCAGGTGCGCCGGGACGAAGCCGACCAGCAGCGCCGCGGCGGTCCAGCCCCCGAGCCGGCGGGTCCGCGGGACGGCCATCAGCGCCGCTGCCCCGATCTCGGCCACGCCCGTGGCGGTCACCCAGGTGTGCGCGTCGCCGAGCTCGGGCGGTACCAGCCACTCGAAGGTCCGCGGCCGCACCAGGTGCAGCACGCCCGACCCGCCCAGCGCGGCCAGCAGCACCCTCGCCCTGCCCGGGAGTCCCACCGGCCCACCGTAGGCTCGCCGTCCGTGTCCGCCCTCGACCTGGCCATCACGGCGGGCGTCGCCCTCGTCGCCGGTGTCATCAACTCCGTCGCCGGTGGCGGGTCGCTGATCCTGTTCCCCACCCTGGTGGCGCTCGGGCTGGGCACGGTCGCCGCGAACGTCACCAACTCGATCGCCCAGTGGCCCGGCTACCTCGGCGGGATGCTGGGCTTCCGCCGCGAGTACGCCGGCCAGCGCGGGCGGCTGCTGCGGTTCGGGCTGGTCGCGCTGCTCGGCGGCACGGCCGGCAGCGTGCTGCTGCTGACCACCCCCACCGAGGCCTTCGACGTCGTCGTCCCCGTGCTGGTCCTGCTGGCCAGCCTGCTGCTGGCGGTGCAGCCGCTGCTCACCCGGCAGCTGCGTGGGGCCGAGGACGGCGCCCCCCGCCGCGACCCGTGGTGGCTGTACGCGGCGCTGTTCCTGGCCACCGTCTACGGCGGGTACTTCGGCGGCGCGCTCGGGGTCATCCTCGTCGGCGTCCTCGGGGTGGGGTTGCACCGGCTCGGGCTGGCCAACGCGCTGAAGTCGGCGCTGTCGGCGGTCACCGCCACGGTCACCCTCGTCGTCTTCGGCATCTGGGGACCGGTGGACTGGCTCGTGGTCGCCGTCGCCGCCCCGGCCAGCCTGCTGGGCGGGTTCGTCGGCGCGCGGATCGCCCGGCGCATCCCGGCGACCCCGCTGCGGGTGTTCATCGTCGTCTTCGGCGTCGCCGTCTCGGGCTACCTGTTCACCCGCATCTGACCCTGTCTCCACGGGGCACGGGCGGCGTTGTGAGCGGCGTTACGGGTCTGACCCCGCTGACGCGTGTGACGGACGGGTCCACCGGCACCGCGGACACGCGCTCGCGGTGCCCCGCCGGGCGGCTCCGGCTGCCTACCGTCGGCCCATGCGCGAGAACCGACTCCCCCCGGTCCCGACCGCCCCCGAGAGCCCCGCCGCCCGGGCGCAGCGGCTGCACCTGGTCGCCGCCGCCCGCGTGGCCGCCGTCCGGCCCACCTCCGAGCAGCAGGTGTCCGACATCGTGCGGGTCACCGTCGACGACGAGGTGGACACCCGCACCTTCCGGGCGATCGTCGCCGACCTCTCCACCGCCGTCCGCAACTGACCGCCGGCCGACGAGCCCACCTCCGGTCCCCGGCCCCCTGCAGGGTCCCGCCCGCCGCGAGCCTGCGAGCGGTGGGGGGCAGGGGGTCCTTCTCCTACTCCCCGCCGCGGCCGGGCTCGCCGATCGCGATCATCGCCTCGACGGCCCGCCGAGCCCGGGCCGCGGTCCCGGGGTCGACGTCCACGGCGCCCTCCCCGGTGCGCAGCGTCTGCAGCAGCTTCTCCGGCGTGATCATCTTCATGTAGCGGCAGGCGGCGCGGTCGTTCATCGGGATGAACTGCGTGCCGCTGTTGAGCGCCCGCAGCTGGTGCAGGATGCCGACCTCGGTGGCGACCAGCACCTGCCTCGCCGACGTCCTCGCCGCCTCCTCGACCATGCCGCCGGTCGAGAGCACCCGCGTGCGCTCGGCCGGCAGGTCGCCGTGGCTGACCAGGTCCAGCACCGAGGTGGTGCAGCCGCACTCGGGGTGCACGAGGATCTCGGCGTCCGGGTGCGCGGCCACCTGCGCGCGCACGTCGGAGGGGCTGATGCCGGCGTGCACGTGGCACTCACCGGCCCAGATGTGGATGTTCTCCCGCCCGGTGACGCGCTTGACGTGCGCGCCGAGGAACTGGTCGGGGCAGAAGAGGATCTCCTTCTCGGCCGGGATGGACCGGATCACGTCGGCGGCGTTGGACGACGTGCAGCAGATGTCGGTCTCGGCCTTGACCGCCGCGGTGGTGTTCACGTAGCTGACGACGACCGCGCCGGGGTGCTGGGCCTTCCACTCGCGCAGCTGCTCGGCGGTGATCGAGTCGGCCAGGGAGCAACCGGCGGCGTGGTCGGGCAGCAGCACGGTCTTGTCCGGCGAGAGGATCTTCGCCGTCTCGGCCATGAAGTGGACGCCGCAGAAGACGATCTCGCGGGCGTCGGTCTGCGCCGCGACCCGCGACAGGTACAGGGAGTCGCCGGTGAAGTGGGCGACGTCCTGGATCTCGGGCACCTGGTAGTTGTGCGCCAGGATCACCGCGCCGCGCTCGTCGGCCAGCCGGCGCACCTCGGCCGCCCAGCTCTCGTACTCGGCGGACGACAGGGTGCGCTCGTCACCGACGACGGCGGACGTGGCGGGCGCGATGGTGGCGGTCACGGAACTCCTCGGGTGTGGGCGTGCAGCACCATGATCCACCGCACCGGTGGCCGAGTGTGGTGCGGGGCACCTCGTGCAACGCCGCTCCCCGACCGCCCCTTCCCGGCCGGGGAGCCGGCTCAGCGCAGGTGGCTCGTGTCGTTGACCAGCCGGACGGCGGAACGCCCGTCGGAGCTCCACGCGACGGTGCAGAAGGACGCCGCCTCGAGGAACACCCGGTGGACGACGTCGTCGGGCACGTCGAGGCCGGCCGCGAGCAGCAGCTTGATCGGCGTCACGTGGCTGACGACGAGCACCGTCTTCCCGGCGTGCTCGCGCAGGACCCGGGCGCGGGCCCGCCCCACCCGGACGCTGACGTCGGCCACCGACTCCCCGCCCGGGGCCGCGACCGTGACGCCCTCGGAGAACCGGCGGGTGGCCAGCGGGTGCTGGGCGCGCGCCTCGTCGGCGGTGAGCCCCTCGAGCCGGCCGAAGTCCAGCTCCACCAGGTCGTCGTCGACCTGTACCGGCAGCCCCAGCGCCCCGGCCACGATCTCCGCGGTCTCGCGCGCGCGCCGCAGGGGCGAGGAGACGACGACCTCGATGCCCAGCTCCTCGGCCCGCTTGGCGGCGGCCTGGGCCTCGGCGCGCCCGGTCGCCGACAGCGGCAGGTCGTTGCGGCCGCTGTACCGACGCTCGGGGGTGTGCTCGGTGCGGCCGTGGCGCAGCAGGTGCGTGACCGTGGTGACGGCCGGCGCGGGCGCGGCGACCGGCTGGACGTCGTCCTCGGTCGTCGCCGGCTCGGCGGCGAGGTCGCGGCGCACGGGGCGGCCGTCCATCGCGCTGTTGGCGAGGGCGTCGGCGGCACTGTTCTGCGCCCGCGGCACCCACGTGTAGCGGACGCCGCCGAGCTGCCGGGCGATCTGCTGGGCCTGCAGCGCCAGCTTCTGCATGTCGGGGTGCTTCACCTTCCAGCGACCCGACATCTGCTCCACGACGAGCTTGGAGTCCATGCGGACCTCCACCTCGGCGCTCGGGTCCAGGTCCAGGACGGCCTGCAGCCCGGCGACCAGGCCGCCGTACTCCGCGACGTTGTTGGTGGCCCGGCCGACCGACTCGGCCCGCTCGGCGAGCACCTTCCCGGTACGCGCGTCGCGGACCAGCGCGCCGTAGCCCGCCGGACCGGGGTTGCCCCGTGAGCCGCCGTCGGCCTCGACGATGACCTTGCGGCTCACAGCCCGCTCTCCGCGGTGCGCACGAGGATCCGGCCGCAGTTGTCGCAGCGGACGACCTCGTGCGGGTCGGCGTTGCGGACGGCGGCGAGCTCGCGGCCGAACAGCTCCAGCCGGCAGCCCTGGCACTGGCGGGCCTTGAGCATCGCCGCGCCGGTGCCGCCGGTCTGGGTGCGGATCCGCTCGTACAGCGCCAGCAGGTCGGCCGGGACGGCGGCCGCGGCGGCGCTCCGGGCGGCCTCGTGCCGGGTGGTGCCCTCGGCGATGTCGGCGAGGGCGTCGTCGCGGAGCTGCTCGGCCCGCTCCCGGTCGGCCACCGCCTTCGCCCGGCCCTCCTGGGCGCGGGCCAGCGTGGCCTCGGCGGTCTCGAGCTGCTCCATGAGCTCGAGCTCCTGGTCCTCGAGGTCGGACTGGCGGCGCGCCAGCGAGTCCAGCTCGTGCTGCAGGTCGGTCATCTGCTTGGCGGCGACGCTGCCGGAGTCCAGCAGCTTCTGGTCCTTGGCCGCGCGCTGACGGACGGTGTCGACGTCGCCCTCCAGCCGCTTGACGTCGCGCTGCAGGTCGCGCACCTCGGTCTCGGCGCGCACCACCTGCTCGGCGAACTCCCGCTCGGCCTCGGCCGCGCTGTCGACCGCGGCCAGTTCCGGCAGCGTGCGCCCGCGGTGGGCCAGCTGGGACAGCGCGACGTCCTCGGCGGCGAGGACGAGCAGCTTCTGCTGGTCGAAGTGGTCGGCCTTCACCCGGCCAAACTACCGGGGCACCGCCCCGGCCACGGGGAGTCCTCCGACTACCTCCGCCCGGAGGGCTCCCCCGGCGCTCCCGGAGGCGCGGACGCCAGCGGGTCGGGCAGGTCGCGGACGGTCGGGTCCTCCCGCTCGGCGGTGTAGTCGGTCTCCGCGGTCCCGTCGACGCCGTCGTCCACCTTCGCCGCGCGCAGCGCCAGGGTGACCAGGACGGCGACGAGCAGGTTGACCAGCAGCGCGAGGATGCCGGCGTACACGCTCCACGTCGTGTCCAGGCCCAGCTTCGCCAGCGGGAACGACGACCCACCGAAGTGCTCCCGGACGATCGCGCCGTCCGGCCCCAGCCGCGGGATGTTGTAGAGCATGAGCAGACCCGCGGCCATGCCGGCCGCCCAGCCGGCGACGAGCCCGCCGCGGTGCAGCCACCGCGTGTAGAGGCCCAGCGCCACCGCGGGCAGCGTCTGCAGGATGATCACCCCGCCGATCAGCTGCAGGTCGATCGAGAACTGCGGGTCGATGAAGAGGATCGCGGCCACCGCGCCGACCTTCACCACCAGCGAGGTCACCTTGGCGACCTGGGCCTCCTGGTGCGGGGTGGCGTCCTTCTTCAGGTACTCCTTGTAGATGTTGCGGGTGAACAGGTTCGCCGCCGCGATCGACATGATGGCGGCCGGGACCAGCGCGCCGATGCCCACGGCCGCGAACGCGATGCCGGCGAACCAGCTGGGGAACATCTCCTGGAACAGCACGGGGACGACGGTGTTGCCGTCTCCGCCGATCGGCTCCACGCCCGCGGCGATGGCCATGTAGCCCAGCAGCGCGATCAGGCCGAGCGCCAGGCTGTAGGCCGGCAACGCGCTCATGTTGCGCTTGAGCACGTCGCGGCTGCTCGCGGCCAGCACGCCGGTGATGCAGTGCGGGTAGAGGAAGAGGGCGAGCGCCGAGCCCAGCGCCAGCGTCGCGTAGCCCAGCTGGCCCGACGCCGGCAGCAGCACACCGGACGTGGCGGAGAACTTCTCCTCCGCGGCGCCGAAGATCGCCTCCCAGCCCCCGAGCTCCACCGGGATGACGATCACCGCGACGATGATCGTCAGGTAGATCAGGGTGTCCTTGACGAAGGCGATCAGCGCGGGCGCCCGCAGGCCGGAGTTGTACGTGTACAGCGCCAGGATGACGAACGCGACGATCAGCGGCAGCTCGCCCTCCACCCCCATCGCCTTGAGCACGGCCTCGATCCCGACCAGCTGCAGCGCGATGTAGGGCATCGTCGCGACGATGCCCGTGATGGCCACGAGCAGCGCCATCGTCGGGGAGTCGAACCGGCTGCGCACGAAGTCGGCCGGCGTCACGAAGCCGCGCACGTGGCTGACCGACCACAGCCGGATGATCACCAGGAAGACCAGCGGGTAGATCACGACCGTGTAGGGGACGGCGAAGAAGCCCGCCGCGCCCGCGCCGAACATGAGCGCCGGGACGGCGACGAACGTGTAGGCGGTGTAGAGGTCGCCGCCCAGCAGGAACCAGGTGATCCAGGAGCCGAAACTGCGGCCGCCCAGACCCCACTCGTCGAGGTGCATGAGGCTCTCCGCGCGCCGCCACCGCGCGGCGACGAACCCCATCACGGTGACGACGAGGAAGAGGACGACGACGATGACGAGCTCGACGACGTTGACCCCGTCCACGGCTCAGCGCTCCGGGTCTCGTGCGACGGGCTCCCGCGCGGTGTCCCGCCCGGGCCTGCCCCGCCGCGTCGCCCGGTGGACGACGACCGTGGTGAGGACGCCGACGGCGACGAACGCCAGCTGGGCCCAGTAGAAGAACGGCCAGCCGAAGAGGGTCGGCTCGACGCGGTTGTAGAGCGGCACGATCAGCGGCACCACGATCGGGACCAGCAGCAGCCAGTTCCACGGGCTGCGGTCACTGCGCCGGGGCGCGACGTCCCTGGGCGGTGTCGATGCGGTCGTCATCTCCGGCCCCCTCCCCCGAGGGGTCGGCTGGCCCCTCGGCCTCAGCCGGCCGCAGCCGCGGCCGGGTCCCCGTCACCCGCGGCGTGCCACGTCCAGGGATCGGTGCGGCGCCGGGAGACGGCCACCTCCACCCGCCCGGACAGGTCGTGGTGGAGCACGTCCGCCGCGACCGGCAGCCAGGGCCACTCGGAGGCGAAGTGTGCCACGTCACACAGCGCCGGACCGCTGGTCTCGAGCGCCTCCGAGACGGGGTGGTGCCGCAGGTCGCTGGTCAGGAGGACGTCGGCACCGGCGGCGGCCGCGGCGGGGAGCAGCGAGCCCCCGCTGCCGCCGCAGACGGCGACCCTCTCGATGCGGCGGTCGGGGTCGCCGGCGGCGCGGACGCCACCCGTGGTGTACGGCAGGACGGCCCCGACGTGGGCGGCGAACCGGCGCAGCGACATCGGCTCGGCCAGCCGGCCGACGCGGCCCAGTCCCGCCCGCGGGTCGGTGGGCGTCGGCTGCAGCGGGACGGCGTCCACGAGCCCGACCGCGCCGGCGAGGGCGTCGTTGACCCCGGAGTCCGGCGCCCGGTCGGCGTTGGTGTGCGCGGCGAAGAGGCCCGCACCGGCCCGGATCAGCCGGTGCACCAGGCGGCCCTTCGGGTCGCTCGCCGGCACCCCGTGGACGGCCCCGAGGAACAGTGGGTGGTGGGTGACCAGCAGCTGCGCCCCGGTCTCGACCACCTCGTCGACGACCGCCGCCACGGGGTCGACGGCGAACAGCACCCGCTGCACCGGCTCGTCGGGGTCCCCGCAGACCAGCCCGACGGCGTCCCACTCCTCGGCGAGCGCGGGGTCGTAGCGGGCCTCCAGGGCGGCGACGACCTCCCCCAGCGTCACGGTCACGGCCGGACTGTAGGTGAGCGCCGCCCGCCTCCCCCTGTCGATCATGGGGTCGGTGCCGGCGACACGGGCCGCGCCATCACCACCCGCCGTCCGTGCCGGTCCAGGCCGAGCGCGCGCTCGGCGTCCTGCAGCGCCCGCAGTCCCGGCCCCGGGTGCGGCAGTTCCCGCCAGCCGTGCCGGGCGTACCAGGGCGCGTTCCACGGGACGTCGGCGTAGGTGAGCAGGGTGACCCGCCGGGCGCCGGCCTCCCGGGCCGCCGCGACGGTCGCGGCCAGCAGGGCCGCCCCGATCCCCCGGCGCATCGCGCCGGGGTGCACCGACAGCTGCTCCAGGTGGACGTCGCCGTCGACCCGCTCCAGGACGGCGAACCCGAGGACCGGCCGCCCCGCGACGAGCACCCGCCAGGCCGCCGCCCGCTCCTCCACCGCGGGTGGAGGCGGCAGGTCGAGCACGCCGCGGGCGCGGAACAACCCGTCGGCGGCCAGCTCCACCGCCGCAAGCCCGGGCAGGTCGGCGGCGGTCGCGACCCGCACCGCCGGGACGTCGCTCACGGCGGCAGCCTGCCCGAGGAGCGGCGCACGCGGGCCACCGACCGGGATGGAAAGCTCGGGACCCGTGGCGGAGAGGGGCCCGCGGGCACCGGCGTGGCTCGAGGAGCTGGTGCGGACCAAGCGCCCCCCGGTGCCGTGGCGCGACGTCGTCCGGTACGCGGTCTCCATCCCCGCCCCGCTCGCGCTGGCCGTCGTCGTCGGCGGCGGTGTCCAGCCGGGGCCGGCCCTCGCGGCGGGCGTGTTCGGCACCATGGGCGCGCTCGTCACGACCCTCGCACCCCAGGCCGGGCCGCTGCGGGACCGGCTGCGCCGCATCGCCGCCGCGGTCGGCTTCGGCACCGTCGGCCTGCTGGCCGGCCAGTACGCCACCGGCGGCGGGTGGCAGCCGGTCGTCGTCATCGCGCTGCTGTCGGTCGTCGCGGCGCTGGTGAGCGGCATCAACGCGGCGCTGTCGCTGGGCGCCCTCCAGCTGCTCGTGTACACCGCGCTCTCCTCCGGTCTGGTCACGGCGCTGTCCACGGCGCAGGAGATCGGCTTCTTCCTCGCCGGGGCCGCCTGGGCGACGCTCACCGCGCTGGTCCAGGCCCGCACCGAGGTCCTCGACCCCGACCGCACCGCCGTCGCCGCCGTCTTCACCCGCATCGGCGAGCTGCTCACGGCCAGCGGCACCCCGCGGTCGGACGACGCGCGGCGGGACCTCACCACGGCGCTGAACGCCGCCTACGACCGGGTGATCCGCAGCCGCAGCCACTCCGCGGGCCGCAGCCGGGAGCTCTCCGAGCTGGCCGGGGTGCTCAACGCGGCCGCGCCGCTGGTCGAGGGGACGGTGGCCGCCGCCCGCGCCGGCGTCCCGGCCGACCCGCAGGACGTCACCGCCGTCCACGCGCTGGCCGCGACGCTCAACGGCACCCGCGACCTGCCGGCCGAGCGCCCGCCGGCCCTGGAGGACGGGTCGCCGGCCCGCCGGGCGGTGCGGCACGGCGTCCGGCTGGTGTGGAACGTCGTCGGCGACCCCGAGGAGCGGGCGGGTGCCGCCGCCCCGCGCCCCCAGGTGGACCTGCGCACCCGGCTGCGGGAGCTCGTCGACCGCACCTTCGGCAGCCGGGACACCCGCGACTTCGCCCTCCGCCTGGCGCTGTGCATGACGATCGCCGAGGTCGCCCGGCAGTACCTGCCCGTGCAGCGCCCCTACTGGGTGCTGCTGACGGTCGCGATCGTGCTCAAGCCGGACTACGGGTCGGTCTTCGGCCGGGCCGTGCAGCGCGGTGCGGGCACCCTGCTCGGCGTCCTGCTCGGCTCGGCCCTGCTGGCGGTGCTGCCCCGCAACGGCTGGGTGCTCGTGGCCATGGCGGCGGCGGCCGCCGTCCTGCCCTGGGCGCGGGCGGCGAACTTCGGCCTGTTCTCGGTCTTCCAGACGCCGGTCATCATCCTGCTGCTCGACCTCGCGCTGCCCAGCGACCCGGGCCTGGTCGGCGCCCGCCTGGTGGACACCCTCATCGGCTGCGCGATCGTGCTCGTCTTCGGCTACCTCCTCTGGCCGCAGACCTGGCGGGCCCCGCTGGACGAGGCGCTGCGCGACGCCGCGCTGGCCCTCGACGCCTTCGTCGAGGCCGCCTTCACCGGCGGTCCCGTCGAGCGGCGCCGCGCCCGCCGCCGCAACTACCGGGCCCTCACCGAGCTGCAGACCCAACTGCAGCGCCGGCTGGCCGAGCCGCCGCCGGTGAGCACCCGCGCCGCGGCGTTCTGGCCGGTGATCGTGCAGCTGGAGCGGACCTCGGACGCCGTCACCGAGGCCGTGATCTCCACCCGCCAGGGCGAGCCGGCGCCCGACCTCGCGCAGGTCGCCGTCCTCCGCCGCGCCATCCGGGAGCTGGAGGCCGACATCGAGGCCCACCGCGCGCCGGACGACGCCGAGATCCACGCCGAGGGGGTGCTGGCCCCCGTGGCCCGCGAGGTGGACGCCGCCCGCCGGCTGGTCCGCGACGCCGCCCCCGGCCGCCCTCGCCCCGGGGAGGGATGACCCGCGCGGTCCCGGTGGACGCGACCGGCGCCACCGTGGTCGGCTTGCAGCCCCCAGCGAGGACGACGAGAGGCGGGGAGCTGACCGTGGACCGCTTGAGCCCGACCGATGCCGGCTTCTACTACGCGGAGAGCGAGAACACGCCGCTGCACGTCGGGTCGGTGTCGGTGTTCGAGGGCCCGGCCCCCTCCTACGGCGACGTGGTCCGGCTGCTGCTGGCCAAGCTGTCCCTGGTCCCCCGCTACCGGCAGCGCGTGCGGGAGGTCCCCCTGCAGCTCGGCCGGCCGGTGTGGGTCGACGACCCGCACTTCCAGATCCTCTACCACGTGCGGCACACCGCCGTCCCGAGCCCGGGTGGCGACGAGCAGCTGCGCAACCTCGCCGGTCGCGTCCTCGGCCAGCGCCTGGACCTCGCCAAGCCGCTGTGGGAGCTCTACCTGGTCGAGGGGCTGGAGAACGGCCGCTGGGCCCTGATCTCCAAGGTGCACCACTGCATGGTCGACGGCGTCGCCGGCACCGACCTCATGCAGCTGGTGTTCGACCTGACCCCGGACGCCACCCACGCCGAGCCCCAGGACTGGACGCCGCAACGCACCCCGTCGAGCCTCTCGGTCGTCGCCGGCGCCGTGCAGGACGCCGTCACGCACCCGCTGCGCCAGTTCACCCGGCTGCCGGGCGCCGGCAGCCTGACGCAGGCGTCCAAGGACGCGGTCCGCGCCGGCCGCCAGCTCGCGGCCGGCCTCCCGGCGGCCGCCCGCCGCGCCGCCGGCCCCACCGCCCGGTCGCTCAACGGCCCGATCGGCCCGCACCGGCGCTGGGCGTGGACCGAGGCGCAGCTGGCCGAGCTCAGGGGCGTGCGCGCGGCGCTGGGCGGCACCGTCAACGACGTCGTCCTCGCCGGGATCACCCGTGGCTTCCGGGACCTTCTGGAGCGGCGCGGCGACCTGCGCGACGAGCTGGTGGTGCGCTCGATGGTGCCCGTGTCGGTGCGCCAGGCCGGCGAGCGCAACACCCTGGACAACCGGATCTCCGCCGTCTTCGTGGACCTGCCGGTCGGCGAGCCCGACCCGGTGGCGCGGCTGGCCTCGGTGCGCCGGCAGATGGACGACCACAAGCGCACCCTCGCGGCGGTCGACGCCCGCTCGATCATCGCGATGGGCGACTTCGTGGCGCCCACGCTGCTCTCGCTGGGCGTGCGGGCGGCGCTGGCGACCGGCCAGGTGCTCGGCCAGACGGTCACCACCAACGTGCCCGGCCCTCGTGTGCCCCTCTACGTGCTGGGCCGGCGGATGTGCTCGGCGCACGCCTACGTGCCGATCGCCGGCGGCATGCGCGTCTCGATCGGCATCTTCTCCTACCTGCAGACGATGACCTTCGGCATCAACGCCGACTTCGACGCCTTCCCCGACGTCGACGTCCTGGCCCGCGGCATCCGCCGCGGGGTCGACGAGCTGGTCGCCGCGGCCCGCGACGCCGCCGCCTCGGCCGCGACCTGACGAACGACCGGGAGAGTGGGAGATGCCCGCGCCTGACACCGACCTGACCGTCGCCGTCACCGGCCCCACCGGCACCTTCGGGGCCGGGCTGCTGCCGCTGCTGCAGGCCGACGACCGGGTCCGGCGCGTCGTCGGCATCGCCCGGCGGCCGTTCGACCCGGCCGAGTACGGCTGGACCAAGGTCGAGTACCGCCGGGCCGACGTCCGCGACGCCGCCGCGATGCGGACCGCGCTGTCCGGCGCCGACGTCGTCGTCCACCTGGCGTTCCACGTCACCGGCAACGCCCCGCGACGGACGGTGCGGTCGATCAACGTCGACGGCACGCTCACCGTCTTCCGGGCCGCGGCCGACGCCGGCGCCCGCCGGTTCGTGCACGCCTCGTCCGTCGCCGCCTACGGCTGGCACGCGGACAACCCCGAGCGGATCGGCGAGGACTGGCCGGTGCGCCCGGCCGCCCGGCTGTTCTACGCCCGGGAGAAGGCCGAGCTCGAGCACCTGCTCGACGCCGAGGCGGCCGCCACCCCGGACCTGGCGCTGTACCTGCTGCGCCCGACGGTGGTGCTCGGCCCGCACGCGGTCGGCGCCAAGCAGGTGCTGCCCGGGCCACTGGCGCCGCTGGGCCGGCGGCTGCTCGGCCACCCCCGCCGGCTTCCGCTGCCGCTGCCCGTCCTCGTCCCCGAGCTGCCGGTGCAGTTCGTCCACGAGGAGGACGTCGGCCGCGCGCTGCAGCTGTGCGTCGTCGGCGCCGGCCCGCCCGGGGCCTACAACATCGCCGGGGACGGCGTGCTCACCGCGGTCGACGTCGTCCGCGAGCTCGGCGCGCTGCCCGTCCCCCTGCCGGCCACGCCCACCCAGCTGACCGCCCGCGCCCTGGCCCGGCTGCCGTTCCTGCCGCCGGTCGCCGAGTGGGTGGAGGCGCTGAGCCGGCCGGCGATCATGGACACCTCCCGCGCCAAGGAGCGGCTGGGGTGGCGGCCCCACTGGACCGGGCTGGAGGCGTTGCGGGCCACCCTGCGGTGATCCTCAGGCCACGCCGGGCAGCCAGTCGAGCAGGTGCCCGGCCAGCCGCTCGGGGCACTGCAGCTGCGGCACGTGCCCGACCTCGGCGAGCTCCACGTACGTCCAGTCGGGGTGCCGGCGGGCGGCGTCGCGGGCCGCGGACACCGGCACCAGTCGGTCGCGGTCGCCGTGCACGAGCAGCACCGGGACGTCGACGGCCGCCATCGCCCGCCGGACCAGCCGCGGGTCGGCCAGGAGCAGCAGCAGCGACCGGGCCGCGGCGAGGAAGGCGCGGTCCATGCCGGCGACGTCCTGCCGCTCGTCGATGAGCGCGGCCGAGCGGTCGATGAGCGCCGGCGGCACCGTGGCGGGGTCGACCCCGCAGACCTCGAGCAGGTCGGTGACGCTGCCCCGCGCACCCCGCCGGCGGTGCCGCGCCGCGAGGTAGCGCTCCCCCACCCCGGGCAGGGCGTAGACGAGGAAGTCCCGGGCCACCACGGGGTCCAGCCGACCGCGGGGGCCCGGGACGGCGGGGTCGACGAGCACCAGACCGCTCACCCGCGCCGGGGCGCGGGCGGCCTCGAGCAGAGAGATCATCCCGCCCATCGAGTTGCCGACCAGCACCACCGGAGCGCCGGTCACGTCGCGGACGAAGCGGTCGAGCACCGCCACGTTGTCCCGCACCCGCGCCGTCCGGCCGCCCGGCTCGCTGCGGCCGAAACCGGGCAGGTCCAGGGCGTACACCCGCGCGTGCGAGGTGAGCAGCGGCGCGAGCAGGTCCCAGTTGAGGTGGGAGCCGCCCAGCCCGTGCACGAGGACGACGATCGGGCCGTCGTCGCGGCCGCCGAAGTCGACGTAGTGCACCGGACCGCCCAGGTCCACGGTCAGGCTGCGCCCGGGCGCGCTCGTGTCGTCCACGCCCGTACGGTTCCACGCCCTCGACCGGCGCGCCCGGACCGGCGCGTTGTGTCACAGGCCACAGTCACACTGCCGATGTGTCCGGGTGGGGGCGTCCGGGTGTCGCGGGCCTCCCCGGGTGGTACCGGGCGGAGGGCCGATCGACACGGTCGGCCGGCGAGGAGGACGACGTGGCACGACTGCGGGGCGATGGCCCGGCCATCCCGCTGTACCTGACCGAACCCGGGCGTGCGGTCGCCGACCTGGGGCTCTACCTGGCCACCCGCCCGGCACTGGTGCCGCGGCTGCCGCACGGCGACGGCCATCCGGTGCTGGTGCTGCCCGGCCTGCTGGGCGACGACACCTCCACCCGGGTGCTGCGCTCGGTGCTGCGCCGGCTGGACTACCGCGTCCACGGCTGGCGGCTGGGCCGCAACATCGGCCCCACGGCGCGCTGCGTCCAGGGCATGCGCGACCGGGTCGACGACCTCAGCGACCGGTACGGCCGACCGGTCAGCCTCGTCGGGTGGAGCCTCGGCGGCATCTTCGCCCGCGACCTCGCCCGCCGGACGCCGGACTCGGTCCGCCAGGTGATCACCCTGGGCAGCCCCTTCCGGCTGACCCGGCACAGCCAGAGCCACGCCTCGAAGGTGTTCGACCGCTACAGCCACCTGCACGTGGAGCACCGCGTGCTGCCACTGGAGCCCGACGCCTCGCCGCTGCCGGTGCCCGCGACGTCGATCTACTCCCACCTCGACGGCATCGTCCACTGGGAGACCTGCCTGGACACCCCGGGGACGCGGTGCGAGAACATCGCCGTCCTCGCCAGCCACCTCGGGCTCGGCCACCACCCGGCGGCCCTCTGGGCCATCGCCGACCGGCTGGCGCAGCCGGAGGGCACCTGGGCGCCGTTCCGCCCGCCGCTGGTGCTCCGCCCGGCCTTCCCCCGGCCCGACGTACCCGCCACCGCGCAGCAGCGGCCGGCCGCCGCGGCCTGAGGCCTGCGTCCTGCCCCCGCCGCACGCAGCGGCGGGGGCAGGACACCGCGGTCAGGCCTCCCGCTGGTCGAGAAAGCCGAGGACGAGGTCCCGGGTCCTCTCCGGCTGCTCCAGGTGCGGCAGGTGACCGGCGTCCTGCACGAGCTCCAGGCGCGCGTCCCGCATGCGGGAGGTGAACTCCTCGGCGTACACGGGGTCGACGAGCTTGTCCTGCGCGCCCCAGACCAGCAGCGTCGGTGCGGAGACCCGGTGGATGCGCCGGCTCAGGCCCTTGTCGGGCAGCGGCCAGATGAAGTGCAGGATGCTGGCCATCCGCATGGCGGCCTCGAACAGCGCCTGGGGATCGTCGGCCGGCGGGGTCAGCATGCCGGCCAGCGGGCTGGACGCGTCGGCCAGGCACACCCCGGGCAGCGCCTCCGGCGGGATCCCGGCGATGTCGGGGATCGGCTTGTCCTCCCGCCAGAACCCGATCGGCGCGATCAGCACCATCCGGGAGACGCGCCGCGGGCTGTTGGCCGCCAGCTCGGCGGCGACCATCCCGCCGAACGAGTGGCCGACGACCTGCACCTGGTCCAGTCCGAGGGAGTCCAGCAGGGTGTCGTAGAACAGCACCAGTTCCCAGATGCCGGGCAGGTGCTTCGCCAGCGCCTCGGTGTCGTTGGCCCCGGGGTGCTCGACGGCGTAGACGGTGTGGCCGGCCGCGAGCGCCTCGAGCAGCGGGTCCCAGACCAGGCCGCCGGCGCCGTGGAGGAACACGACCGGGTCGCCGGTCCCGGCGACGAGGACGCGGGCCTGCATCGGACCGACCTCGACGATGCGCTCGTCGACCTGCGCGGGTGCGGTGGTGGTCATCGGTCTCCTCCTCAGGCCTGGGCGCCGGCGGGCTCGGTGACGGCTCGGACGGCGGCCCCCGACGGCCACCACTCGTGGGTCCAGCCCTCGGCGTCCCACACGGTGCGGATCCGGGGCATGACCTCCTCGGCGAAGAGGGTGATGTTCTTCTTCGTCAGCTCGTGCGGCATCGAGCCGATCTGCAGCAGCGCGTGCAGGTTGCCGACGCGCAGGCTCTTCGCCACCTCGATGAGCCGGTCGGCGACCGTGGTCGGGCTGCCGGCGATGATGAAGCCCTCCTCGTTGAGGGTCTTCCAGTTCTTCTCCAGTGCGGCGGCCGCGGCGATGGCGCCGGGCTGGTTGGTCTTGATGGCGAACTCGGTGCTCTTGCGGGTGCGGTAGCCCGGCGCCTCGAAGAAGTACGGCGGGATGTGCAGGCACTTGTTGAAGAAGTACGAGACGTGCTCGAGGTACTCCTTCTCCGCGCGCTCGTCGGTCTCCGAGACGCAGATCTGCTGCGCGAAGCCGGCACGGAAGGGGTTCCGGTCGACCCCCATCTCGTCCATCTTCGCCCAGAAGCCGTCCATCAGCTTCTTGCCGAACTTGGCGCCGAAGAACGACAGGTAGCTGTACGTGTAGTTCTTGTTGGCCGCCAGCTCCCAGGTCTCGACCGACCCGCCGCCGGCCAGCCACACCGGCGGGTGCGGCTTCTGCAGCGGCTGCGGCCACGGGTTGACGTAGCGCAGCTGGTTGTACTGACCGTTGAAGGAGAACGGCCCCTGCTTGGTCCAGGCCTGGATGATCAGCTCCTCGGCCTCCCGGAACCGCGGCCGGGTCTGCGTCGGCGGCACCCCGTAGCAGAAGTTCACGTCCATCGACGTGCCGACCGGGAAGCCCGCCGCCAGGCGCCCGTTGGACAGGACGTCGAGCATCGCCATCTCCTCGGCGACGCGGGTGGCCGGGGAGTACAAGGCCAGCGTGTTGCCGAGCACCATGATCGCGCTGTTGTTCGGCGTCCGGCGGGCCAGCGAGGCGGCCATGATGTTCGGCGAGGCCATGAAGCCGTAGCCGTTCTGGTGGTGCTCGTTCACGCCCACCCCGTCGAAGCCGAGCCGGTCGGCCAGCTCCAGCTCGTCGAGGTTCCACTGGTAGTACTGCGCGACCTTCTCGGGGTCGCACAGCTCGGTGTTGGGCGGGGTGATCCAGATGCTCTCGTAACGCTGCTCGAAGTCCGCCGGGAGATCCCGGTAGGGCATCAGGTGGAAGAAGATCGACTTCATGGCCATCCCTTGGCTGAGTCGGCGCGCGCGGATCGGTGCGGGTGTTCCGAGAACGGTGTGACTCGGGTCACACCACCGGCACCCCAGCACTGATCGTCGCGCCGTGTCAACGGCCGCAGTCGGATGGCCACCGCCCGGGCGGGCGGCGCGGCGCGAGGACGCGCGGCCGCGGCACGGAGGGGATGGGGCGGGATGGGTGGGCGCGGCCGGGATCGAACCGGCGACCGCTCGCTTGTAAGGCGAGAGCTCTCCCGCTGAGCTACGCGCCCCGTGCGCCCAGGGTAAGGGCCCCGGGCGCCGGGTCGGGGGGAGGACCGGGACGCGCCCGGCCCTCCCCGACCGCTCAGGCGGCGATCTTCGCCACCGCGTCCTTCCAGCCGGACTGCTCGCGGGCGTCCCCGGGGGCGTTGACCTCGGCGAAGGCGATCTTCCCCTCGGCGTCGACGAGGAAGGTGCCGCGCACCGCCATGCCGGCCTTGTCGTTGAACACGCCGTAGGCCTGGGCCACCTCGCCGTGCGGCCAGAAGTCGCTCAGCAGCGGGAAGTCCAGGTTCTCCTGGGCCTTGAACGCCTTGAGGCTGAACACGGGGTCGGTGCTGATCGCGAGCACCGTGACGCCGGCGTCGGTGTAGGTGGTGAGCTCGTCCCGCAGCTGGCACAGCTCACCGGTGCAGATGCCGGAGAAGGCGAAGGGGTAGAAGACCAGCAGCACGGGCGTGCCCCGCAGCTCGCTCAGGGAGACGACCTGCTTGTCCTGGTCGGGGAGGCTGAACTCGGGCGCGACGTCGCCGACGGAGAGGCTCATGGGCCGATCGTGCCCCACCCGGCCACCGGAACCGGCCTGGGGCCTCCTTCAGCGGCGGCTGCGGGCGGTCTTGGGGGTGACCAGGCGGATGCCCGACCAGTCCTTGGCCGCGGAGATGCTGCTGGTCTGGGACAGGCCGGCGGTCGGTGCCACCTCGGTGACGTCGCCGGGCTCGACGTGGCCCGGCCGGCCGGACTTCGGCACCAGCAGCCAGACGACGCCGTCGTCGGCCAGGGAGGTGATCGCGTCGGTCAGGGCGTCGAACAGGTCGCCGTCGTCCTCACGCCACCAGAGGACCACCACGTCGGCCACCTCGTCGGTGTCCTCGTCGACCATCTCGCCACCGGAGACCTCGACGATCGAGTCGCGCAGGTCCTCGTCGGCGTCCTCGTCCCAGCCGAGCTCCTGCACGACCATGCCCGGCTTGATGCCCAGCCGGGCCGCCATGCTGGCGCTGCCCGAGTCGACGCTCATCCCTGCTGATCCTCCATGGGTTCCGATGCTGCTGACCGGTGGGCACGATCGTGCACCGTCCGGCAGCGGGTTGCTGGGCGAGGACTCACGGGCACGGACCCGTGCCGCACGCGCGGCGGCTGGGACGGACGCCGCCGGGGCCGGACACGACCAGCGGGAACGTTCCCCGCAGCCTGGTCATGTCACCCCTCTCCGTCCGCACCGGTGCCTGCACCTCCGTGGTCGAGGCGCCCCGTCCGGCCGGCGGTCCCGGTCGGACGTTGGCGGAAGCGTAGGGCATGCCTGGTCAGGTGCAACCTCTCGCGGAACGGCACCGCGCCGCCGCGCCGTCCCGACACGTGGGCGGCCGGGTGACGCCGGACGGGCCCGCGGGGGACGATGTGCGCATGAGCGCACCGCAGCAGTCGGACGGGGACCCCGCCCGCGATGCAGGTAAGGCCCGCGCGGTCATAACCAACGGGCTCCCCAGTCAGCTGGTCGACATCGACCCGGACGAGACCCAGGAGTGGCTGGAGTCCCTGGACGGCGTCGTCGAGCACGCCGGCCGCGGCCGGGCCCGCTACCTGATGCTCCGCATGCTGGAACGCAGCCGGGAGCAGCAGGTCGGCGTGCCTTCCCTGCGCAGCACCGACTACATCAACACCATCCCGCCCGAGCGTGAGCCGTGGTTCCCCGGCGACGAGCACGTCGAGCGGCGCATCCGGGCCTACATCCGGTGGAACGCCGCGATCATGGTCCACCGCGCCCAGCGGCCGGGGATCGCCGTCGGCGGCCACATCTCGTCCTACGCCTCGTCGGCCTCGCTGTACGAGGTCGGGTTCAACCACTTCTTCCGCGGCAAGGACCACCCTGGCGGCGGCGACCAGATCTGGTTCCAGGGGCACGCCTCCCCCGGCATCTACGCCCGCGCCTTCCTCGAGGGCCGCCTCGGCGAGCAGCAGATGGACGGCTTCCGCCAGGAGGTCAGCCACCCCGGCGGCGGGCTGTCGAGCTACCCGCACCCGCGGCTGATGCCGGAGTTCTGGGAGTTCCCGACCGTCTCCATGGGCCTGGGCCCGATCAACGCGATCTACCAGGCGCGGTTCAACCGCTACCTGCACTCCCGCGGCGTCAAGGACACCTCCGACCAGCACGTGTGGGCGTTCCTCGGCGACGGCGAGATGGACGAGCCGGAGTCCCTCGGCGCGATCGGCCTGGCCGCCCGCGAGGAGCTGGACAACCTCACCTTCGTCGTCAACTGCAACCTGCAGCGGCTCGACGGCCCGGTGCGCGGCAACGGCAAGGTCATCCAGGAGCTGGAGTCCTTCTTCCGCGGCGCCGGCTGGAACGTCATCAAGGTGATCTGGGGCCGGGAGTGGGACCCGCTGCTGGCCGCCGACCGCGACGGCGCGCTGGTGAACCTGATGAACACCACGCCCGACGGTGACTACCAGACCTACAAGGCCGAGGACGGCGCGTTCGTCCGCGAGCACTTCTTCGGGCGCGACCCGCGCACCCGCAAGATGGTCGAGGGGATGAGCGACAAGGAGATCTGGGCGCTCTCCCGCGGCGGCCACGACTACCGCAAGCTCTACGCCGCCTACAAGGCCGCCGTGGAGCACAAGGGCCAGCCGACGGTCATCCTCGCGAAGACCATCAAGGGCTGGACGCTGGGCAGCCACTTCGAGGGCCGCAACTCGACCCACCAGATGAAGAAGCTGACCGCCGAGGACCTCGCCGCGTTCCGCGACCGGCTCTACCTGCCGATCCCCGACGAGGCGCTGGACAAGACGCTGCCGCCGTACTACAAGCCCGCGCCGGACTCCGACGAGATGCAGTACATGCTCGAGCGGCGTCGGCAGCTGGGCGGGGCGGTCCCGCGCCGCCGGTCGGAGTTCAAGACGCTCAAGGCGCCGGAGGACAAGTCCTTCGACGTCCTCCGGCGTGGGTCCGGCAAGCAGGAGGTGGCGACGACGATGGCGTTCGTCCGCCTGCTCAAGGAGCTGCTCAAGGACCCCGAGCTCGGTCCGCGGTTCGTGCCGGTCATCCCCGACGAGGCCCGCACCTTCGGCATGGACGCGATGTTCCCGTCGCAGAAGATCTACTCGCCGCACGGGCAGCGCTACACGTCGGTCGACCGCGAGCTGATCCTCGCCTACAAGGAGTCCGAGCAGGGCCAGATCCTGCACGAGGGCATCAACGAGGCCGGCTCCGCGGCGTCGTTCACCGCCGTCGGCACGTCGTACGCCACGCACGGCGAGCCGATGATCCCGATCTACATCTTCTACTCGATGTTCGGGTTCCAGCGGACCGGCGACGCCTTCTGGGCCGCCGCCGACCAGATGGCCCGCGGCTTCCTGCTCGGGGCCACCGCCGGCCGGACGACGCTCAACGGCGAGGGCCTGCAGCACGAGGACGGCCACTCGCTGCTGCTGGCGCACACCAACCCCGGCGTCGTCTGCTACGACCCGGCGTTCTCCTTCGAGCTGGGCCACATCACCAAGGACGCCCTGCGCCGGATGTACGGCGAGGACCCGGGCGCCCCGCTCGGTGGCTCCCGCTCGCCGGACGTCATGTACTACCTGACGGTCTACAACGAGCCCTACAACCAGCCGGCCGAGCCGGAGGGCCTCGACGTCCAGGGCGTGCTGGCCGGCATGTACCGCTACGCCCCCGGCCGGGGTGACGGTCCCAAGGCGCAGGTGCTGGCCTCGGGGGTCGCGGTGCCGTGGGCGCTGCGCGCGCAGGAGCTGCTGGCCGACGACTGGGGCGTCTCGGCCGACGTGTGGTCGGTGACGTCGTGGACCGAGCTGCGCCGGCAGGCCGACGCGGCCGACGAGCACAACCTGCTCCACCCGGAGGAGGAGGCGCAGGTCCCCTACGTCACGCAGCAGCTGCAGGACGCGCCCGGCCCGGTCGTGGCCGTGTCGGACTGGATGCGGGCGGTGCCGGACCTGATCGCGCCGTACGTGCCCGGCGGGATGGCGACGCTGGGCACCGACGGCTTCGGCCTGTCCGACACCCGCCCGGCGCTGCGGCGGTACTTCCACGTGGACGCCGAGTCGATCGTCGTCCGCACCCTCGGCGAGCTGGCCAAGCGCGGCGAGGTCGACCGCGGCGTGGTCCGGCAGGCGGTGGAGAAGTACCAGATCCGCGACGTGCAGGCCGCGCCGGAGGACACCACCACCACTCCGGAGCAGCAGCCCAGCGCCTGAGCGGCAGGGGCCGGCGGCCCGTCTCCCCTCGGGGAGGCGGGCCGTCCGGCGTTCAGGCCAGCGCCGCCAGGGCCATCCCGGCGTGGAGGGCGGCGCCGTCGGGGAGCACCGCCTCGTCGAACACGACGAGGTTGGAGTGGTTGCCGGCCGCCGACGCAGGGTCCGTCCCCGGGGGGCAGGCGCCGAGGAAGGCCATCGCGCCGGGCACGTGCTGGAGCACGTAGGCGAAGTCCTCCGCGCCCATGAGCGGCTCGCGCGCGACGACGCAGCGCTCGGCCCCGAACAGCGCCGCCGCGGTGGCGAGGACCGACTCGGCCGCGTGCGGGTCGTTGACCGTCACCGGGTAGCCCTCGCGGTGCTCGAACTCCACCGTCAGCTCGTGCGCCGCGGCGACGTGCCGGGCCACGCGCTGCACCCCGGCGACCATGTCGGCCCGCCGCTCCGCCGACAGGGTGCGGATGGTGCCCTCCAGGAACGCCGTGTCGGGGATGACGTTGTCGGTGGAGCCGGCGGTGAGGTGCGCGACGGTCAGCACGGCCGGGTCGAACACCGGCGCGCGACGGGTCACCGTCGACTGCAGCGCGAGCACGATCTCCGCGGCCACCGGCACCGGGTCGGCCGCCGCGTGCGGCATCGAGGCGTGCCCGCCGCGCCCGTGCACGGTCACCATCCAGTGGTCGGCGGCGGCCATCATCGGCCCGGGCCGCACGCTCACCACGCCGCTGGGCTGGGTGGAGAAGACGTGCAGCGCGAACGCCCCGCGCACCGGCGCCTCCGGGACGACGTCGAGCAGCCCCTCCTCGAGCATGTACCGGGCGCCGTGGAAGCCCTCCTCACCCGGCTGGAGCATGAGCACGACCTGCCCCGCCAGCTCGTCGCGGCGCTCGGCGAGCAGGCGGGCGGCGCCGAGCAGCATCGCCACGTGCAGGTCGTGGCCGCAGGCGTGCATCGCGCCGGGGACCTCTGAGGCGAAGGGCAGCCCGGTGTCCTCGTGCACCGGCAGGCCGTCCATGTCGGCCCGCAGCAGGTAGGTGGGCCCGGGGCGGGCGCCCCGCAGGACGCCGACGACCGAGCTGGTCGACTTCCCGACGGTCACCTCCACCGGCAGGCTCGCCAGCTCCTCGAGCACGGTGGCCTGGGTGCGCGGCAGGTGCAGCCCGATCTCGGGGTGACGGTGCAGCCGGCGGCGCAGGTCCACGGTCCGGTCGGCGTCGGCGCGCGCCGCGGCGAGGACGTCGGCGGGAGAGGTCGGCATGCCCCCACTGTCCACCAGGCCGGCGGCGGCTTCAGTCCGAGGCCCAGGACGGACGGCCGGCGTCCAGCTCCCACACCACGGCCACCACCGGGCCGGTCACCGGCCCGCCGTCCTGCCGCTCGACCCGGGTGCCCTCGGGGCCGGCCAGCACGAGCAGGCCGGGCGGCACGGTCGTCGAGGTGCCGTCGTCCACCGTCTCGATCCAGAGCCGCGCGTCGGCGCGGTGCAGGTCCACCCAGCCGTCCGCGTTGCGGTGCACCTCGTGCGTGGCGGCCTCGTCGGGGCCGGCGCTGCGCAGGTACGTCTGGAGGACGTGGGCTCCGGCGTCCCCGGCGACCTCGTCGTGCTCGAGGCCGGTGCCCGCCCGCAACACCGCGACGTCCCCGGCGGCCATGAGCGCGCCGCTCCCCCACCCGTGCCGCAACTCCCCCGCGAGGACCACGGCCACGACGTCGACCGCCCGGTGCGGGTGCCGCCCGTACCCGGTGCCCGGCGCGAGGCGGTCGTCGGCGAGCCGCAGCAGCGGACCCAGCGAGCCGTCGTCCGGTTCGAGCAGCACGTCGGAGCGCAGGCCCGTCATGACATCTCCCGGGGCAGCAGGGCGGCCCGTCCACCGGGCAGCGCGTCGAAGGCCACGGCCACCGCGAGCGTCCACGCGACGCCCAGCGCCAGGCCACCGACCACGTCGGAGAGGAAGTGCACGCCCAGCCACATCCGGGTCAGCCCGACCAGGACGGCCAGCGCGACCCCGGCGGCGAGGGCGGGACGGCGCCACCCCGGCGCCACCCGCGGCCAGGCCAGCACCAGGGCGATGGTCACCAGCGTGGCGATGCCGGAGGAGTGCCCGCTGGGGAAGCTCAGCCCCTCGTAGGTGGCACCGCCGTTCTCGAACGCGGGGCGCACCCGGCCCACCAGCTCCTTGAGCGCGGCGGTCAGCGGGCCGACGACGACGTTGGCGGTGACCACCCACGCCGCGGTCCGCCAGGCCCGGCGGGTGCCCAGCCAGAACAGCACCGGGAGCGACACCAGCACCCGGAACCAGACGACCCCGGGTGTGGTCAGCACCTCCAGCAGCACGTCGAGTGCGCGCGAGCGGTCGTCGCCGGCGTACAGCGCCCGGCTCACCGCCTCGTCGAGCCGGACCTGCGGGGCGAAGCCGACCAGCACCCCCGCACCGAGGAGGCCGACCACGCCCAGCCCGGCGCCGGCCGCGGCGAGGGCACGCCGGCGCGGCACCGCCGTCCCGACCCGCCGGAGCACGTCCACGACCCCACTCTCCCCGACCCCGCGCCCGGCGACGATCCGGGCCCTGTCGGCGGCGCGTGGCAGGGTGGGTCCCGTGTCCGAGAGGGGAATCCGCCCGCCCTCCGCCGCCACGCTGCGGCGGCTGGAGCGCGCCTCGGGGTCCCTGGCCACCCGCGCCGTCTCCCGCATGGACGACGACCTGCCGTGGTTCCGCACGATGCCCGCCGACCAGCGCTCCTGGGTGATGCTCGTGGCGCAGGCCGGCATCGCCTCGCTGGTGGAGTGGTGCCGCACCCCCACCCGGCCGCCGCGGCTCACCGGCGAGGTGTTCGGCGCCGCCCCCCGCGAGCTGGCGCGCGTGGTGCCGCTCAAGCACACGGTCGACCTGATCAAGGTGGTCGTCGAGGTGATGGACGACTTCGTGGAGTCCGTGGCCGAGCCCGGCGACGCCGACGCGCTGCGCCTGGCGGTGCTGCAGTTCAGCCGCGAGGTCGCCTTCGCCACCGCCCACGTCTACGCGAGCTTCGCCGAGAGCCGCGGCGCCTGGGACGCCCGCCTCGAGGCACTGGTGGTCGACGCCCTGGTCCGCGGCGAGCGCACCGAGGAGCTGTCGGGCCGGGTGTCGGCACTGGGCTGGGCGGCGATGAGCCCGGTCACCGTGCTGGTCGGCTCGGCCCCGGTGGCCGGCGACGCACACAGCGCCGCCCGCCGCGCCGCCCGGCAGCTGCGCAGCGAGGTGCTCGTCGGGGTGCACGCCGACCAGCTCGTCGTCGTGCTGGGCGGGGCGGAGCGGCTGGAGGCGGTGGCCGAGCGGGTCAGCGACGAGTTCGGCCCCGGCCCGGTCGTGATGGGGCCGGTCGTCGACTCCCTCAGCCGCGCCGGGGACTCCGCGGCCGCCGCGTTGGCCGGCCTGCGGGCGGCCGCAGCCTGGCCCGGGGCGCCGCGGCCGGTGCCGGCCGACGCGCTGCTGCCCGAACGCGCCCTGGACGGCGATCCCGTGGCGCGGGCCACGCTGCAGGAGCGGGTCGCGATGCCGCTGCAGGGCGCCGGCGGTGAGGTGCTGGAGACGGTGCGCGCGGTCCTCGCCAGTGGCGGCAACCTGGAGGCCAGCGCCCGGGTGCTGTTCGTCCACCCGAACACCGTGCGGTACCGCCTCAAGCGGGCCACGGAGCTGACGGGGCTGTCCGCGACCGACGCGCGCGGTGGGTGGACCCTGCAGGTCGCCCTCGCCCTCGCCGCCCTCGACCAGGACCGCTCGCTCTGGCACTGAGACCCGCAGGACAGTGTGGTTCCCACCACCGGCACTCGACGAACGCGCCCGGAACGGCGCTTCCTTTGTAGGAACCCTCCAAAGAGCACCGGTGTGCTTTCGTGCCGCTCGCCACCACGCGCGGCCCCGATGTCTGACACGGTGAGGAGGTGCTGGCCGTCCTCGCCCCCGGACAGGGTGCGCAGAAACCCGGGATGCTGACCGACTGGCTGGAGCTCCCGGACGCAGAGTCCTTCTTCCGCTGGGCCGGTGCCATCGCCGGCGCCGACCTCCTCGAGCTGGGCACCACCGGCGACGCCGAGGCCATCAAGGACACCGCGGTCACCCAGCCGCTGGTGGTCGCGATGAGCCTGTTCATCGCCCGCGAGCTCGGCGGCCTGCCCGGCCCGGTGACGCACACGCCGCAGGCCGGCCGGGACGTCGTCATCACCGGGCACAGCGTCGGCGAGCTGACCGCGGCGGCCCTCGCCGGCGTGCTGAGCGTGGAGGCGGCGATCGCGCTGACCGCCGTCCGCGGGCGGGCGATGGCCGCCGCGTGCGCGCAGACCCCCACCGGCATGTCCGCCGTCCTCGGCGGGGACCCCGACGAGGTGGCCGCGAAGCTCGCCGAGCACGGCCTGGCGGCGGCCAACATGAACGGCGGCGGCCAGGTCGTGGCCGCCGGTCCCCTCGACGGGCTGGCTGCGCTCAAGGCCGACCCGCCGGCCAAGGCGCGGATCATGCCGCTGTCGGTGGCCGGCGCCTTCCACACCGAGTACATGGCCTCCGCCCGCGCCGAGCTCGAGGGCCTCGTCGGCGGGCTGCGCCCGGCCGACCCGAGCCGGCTGCTGCTCTCCAACGCCGACGGCACCGCGGTCCCCTCCGGCGCCGAGGCCCTGGCCCGGCTGGTCAGCCAGGTCACCAGCCCGGTCCGCTTCGACGCCTGCCTGGACACGATGCGGGACGTGGGCGTCACGGCCGTGATCGAGCTGCCCCCGGCCGGGGCGCTGGCGGGCCTGGCCAAGCGACAGTGGAAGGGCGCCGACGTCGAGATCCTCGCCGTCAGCAGCCCGGCCGACCTCGACCGCGCCCGCGAGCTCATCGCCGCCGAGCGCGGCCGGGCCGAGGCCGAGCACCTGCCTGACTGGCGGGTCGTCGTCTCCCCGGTGCGCGGCACGGTCAGCCCGGCGGAGGTGGCCGAGGGCACCCGCCTGCCGGCCGGCAGCCCGCTGGGGCTGATCCGCAGCCGCCGCGAGGAGGTCAACGTCTCAGCCGGGTACGACGGGGTACTCGCCGAGTGGCTCGTGCACGAGGGAGACCTGGTCGACGCAGGCGACCCGATCGCCCGTCTCTACCCGGAGGTTGCGGAGTGACCACGAACGTGACGCCCGAGCGAGCATCGCAGGGAGCGCCAGCGACCGAGGAGCGGAACGAGGGCGGAACGGAGCCGAGTCGTCGCATCAGACTGCGGGACGGCGCGCCGGGTGCGCGGCTGCTCGGCCTGGGCGCATACCGGCCACGTCGGCGGGTCACCAACGACGAGCTGGCCCAGACGATGGAGACCAACGACGAGTGGATCCGGACCCGCGTCGGCATCGCCGAGCGGCGCTGGGCGTCGGAGGACGAGACCCTCGTCGACATGGCGGTGGCCGCCGGCGGCAAGGCGCTCGCGGCCGGCGGGCTCTCCCCCGACCAGGTCGACCTGGTGATCGTCGCCAGCGCCAGCCTGCGCGCGCCGATCCCGGGCATCGGCCCGCAGGTGGCCTACCGGCTGGGCGTCCCCCGGCCGGGCTCGTTCGACCTGAACGCCGGGTGTGCGGGCTTCTGCTACGCCCTCGGCGTGGCCGCCGACGCCATCCGTACCGGGTCGGCGCGGCACGCGCTGGTGGTCGGCGTGGAGCGGCTGACCGACGTCACCGACCTGACCGACCGGTCGACCGCGGTGATCTTCGCCGACGGGGCCGGCGCCGCCGTCCTCGGCCCGTCCGACGAGCCGGCCGTCGGCCCGGTGGTGTGGGGCAGCGACGGCGACCAGCACAACGCGATCGAGATCGCCGCGGGCAGCTCGACGATGACCATGGCCGGCCAGGCCGTCTACCGGTGGGCCACCACCCGGCTGACCGACACCCTGGTCGAGGCGATGGAGGCCGCCGGCGTCGGCCCGCAGGACATCGACGTCTTCGCCCCGCACCAGGCCAACCTGCGCATCGTCGAGTCGATGACCAAGCGGCTCGGGTTCGGCGAGCGGACCGTCGTCGCCCGCGACATCGTCCAGTCCGGCAACACCTCGGCGGCCTCGATCCCCCTGGCGCTGACCGCGCTGCTGGAGTCCGGCGAGGCCAAGAGCGGTGACCTCGCCCTCGTGCTCGGCTACGGCGCCGGACTCACCTTCGCCGGTCAGGTGTTCCGCCTGCCCTGACGGGCACCCACGAAAGCACCGGGCCACCAGGGCCCGACGGCGGGACCCCCGCCCAACCCGAGAGAGAGGACCCCGCGTGAGCGAGGACATCCAGACCGGTCTGGCCGAGATCCTGGAGGAGGTCGCAGGCGTCGCCCCTGCCGACGCCACCCCCGAGAAGTCGTTCACGGAGGACCTCGACGTCGACTCCCTGTCGATGGTCGAGATCGCCACCGCGGTCGAGGACAAGTTCGGCGTCGCCATCCCCGACGACGAACTCGGCAACATCAAGACCGTCGGCGACGCCATCAGCTACATCCAGAAGAACCAGGGCTGAAGAAGGACCCCCCTGCCCCCCACCGCTCGCGAGCTCGCAGCGGGACCCCGCAGGGGGGCCGAACCCCGGCCCCCGGCCGCACGTCCCAGGAGGAACCCGTCATGAGCACGTCAGTCGGCGACGTCGTCGTCACCGGACTCGGTGCCACCACGCCGCTCGGTGGCGACGTGGCCAGCACCTGGGACGCACTGCTGGCCGGGCGGTCGGGGGTCCGGCGCCTCGAGGACGACTGGGTCAAGGAGTTCCCGGCCCAGCTGGCCGCGACCCTGCCCACCGACCCCGCCGAGCAGCTCGACCGGGTGCGGGCCCGCCGGCTGGACCGCAGCCAGCAGGTCGCCGTGGTCGCCGCCGAGGAGGCGTGGCGCGACTCCGGCGCCGCCGACGCCGGCGTCGCCCCCGAGCGGATCGCCGTCGTCTTCGGCACCGGCATCGGCGGGGCGCTGACCCTGCTCGGCCAGGACGACGTCCTCGAGCAGAAGGGCCCCAAGCGGGTCTCCCCCTTCACCATCCCGATGCTCATGCCCAACGGCCCGGCCGCCGCGGTCGGGCTGTCCATCGGCGCCAAGGGCGGCGTGCACGCGCCGGTCAGTGCGTGCGCCTCCGGCGCGGAGGCGATCCGCTGGGGCCTGGACCTGCTGCGCTTCGACCGCGCCGACGTCGTCCTGGTCGGCGGCGCCGAGGCCGTCGTCCACCCGCTGCCGATGGCCGGCTTCGCCGCCATGCGGGCGATGAGCACCCGCAACGACGAGCCCGAGCGCGCCTCCCGGCCGTTCGACAAGGCCCGCGACGGGTTCGTCCTCGGCGAGGGCGCGGCCGCGCTCGTGCTCGAGCGGGCCGATGCCGCCAAGGCCCGCGGTGCCCGCGTGCACGCGCGCCTGGCCGGCGCCGGCGCGACGGCCGACGGCTACGACCTCGTCGCCCCGCACCCCGAGGGCGAGGGCGCCGGTCGCGCCATCGCCGCCGCGATCCGCGACGCAGGGCTCACCGCGGCCGACATCGGCCACGTCAACGCCCACGCCACCTCCACGCCCGTCGGCGACACCGCGGAGGCGGCCGCGATCCGCAACACGATCGGCGAGCACGTCCTGGTGACGGCCACCAAGAGCCAGACCGGGCACCTGCTCGGTGCCGCGGGGGCGCTGGAGTCGGTCTTCACGGTCCTCGCCCTGCGCGAGCAGGTCGTGCCGGCCACGGCGAACCTCGACGACCCGGACGACGACGCCGCCGTCCAGGCCCTCGACATCGTCCGCCGCGAGCCGCGGCGCGCCCAGCTCTCCGCCGCCGTCAACGACTCGTTCGGCTTCGGCGGCCACAACATCGCGCTGGTGTTCACCACCGCCTGAGCGGTCCCGCCCTCCCGACTGCGCCGGCCCCTGCCCCGGGGCCGGTGCAGCGATGGCGCCTGCCCTGAACCGCCCGAGCCCGAGGCCCCGGAGGTCCCGTGACAGTCCTGTCCGCCGCTCCCGTCCCCACCGCGCCGGACCCTCGTGACCCGGCCGACCGCCTCCAGCGGTTCTTCGACGCGGGCTCCATGACGCCGCTCGGCCCGCGGGACACCTCCGGCGTCCTGGCCGCCCGCGGCACCGTCGCCGGCAGCCCGGCGGTCGCCTACTGCACCGACGCCACCGTCATGGGCGGCGCCATGGGTCTCGACGGCTGCCGGCACATCGTCGACGCGATCGACACCGCGCTGCGTGAGCGGCTGCCGGTGGTGGGCATCTGGCACTCCGGCGGCGCCCGGCTGGCCGAGGGCGTCACCGCGCTGCACGCCGTCGGTGAGGTCTTCGAGGCCATGGTGCGGGCGTCGGGGCGGGTGCCGCAGATCTCCGTCGTCCTCGGCCCGGCCGCCGGCGGCGCCGCCTACGGCCCGGCGCTCACCGACCTCGTGATCATGGGGCCGGCCGGGCGGGTGTTCGTCACCGGCCCCGACGTCGTCCGGTCGGTCACCGGTGAGGACGTCGACATGGAGCGCCTCGGCGGCCCGGACACCCACGGCCGGCGCAGCGGCGTCGTCCACGTGGTCACCGAGACCGAGCAGGCCGCGCTCGACACCGCCCGTGAGGCGGTCTCCCTGCTGGCCGCGCAGGGCTCCCTCGCCCCGGCCGACGCCGAGCCGGACGTCGACCTCCGCGCCCTGCTGCCGGAGAAGCCCAACCGGGCCTACGACGTCAAGCCGCTCGTGGCCGCGGTGCTCGACGGGCCGGGGCTGGAGTTGCACCCGCGCTGGGCGCCGAACATCGTCACCACGCTGGGCCGGCTGGCCGGGCGGACGGTGGGCGTGGTCGCCAACAACCCGCTGCGGCTCGGCGGCTGCCTGGACTCCGCCTCCGCGGAGAAGGCGGCCCGCTTCGTGCGCATGTGCGACGCCTTCGGCGTCCCGCTGGTGGTGCTGGTCGACGTCCCCGGCTACCTGCCCGGCGTCGGGCAGGAGTGGGACGGCGTGGTGCGGCGCGGCGCCAAGCTGCTGCACGCCTTCGCCGAGGCGGTGGTCCCGCGGGTGACGCTGGTGACCCGCAAGTCCTACGGCGGGGCCTACATCGCGATGAACGCCCGGTCGCTGGGGGCGACGGCCGTGTTCGCCTGGCCGGGCGCCGAGGTCGCCGTCATGGGCGCCAAGGCGGCCGTCGGCATCCTGCACCGGAAGAAGCTGGCCGCCGCCCCGCCCGGCGAGCGGGAGGCGCTGCACGTCCAGCTGGCGGCCGAGCACGAGCGGATCGCCGGCGGGGTGAACCGGGCGCTGCAGATCGGCGTGGTCGACGAGGTCGTCGAGCCCTCGCGCACCCGCCGCCGGCTGATCGCCGCCCTCGCGGCGGCCCCGCCCGGACGCGGGGCCCACGGCAACATCCCGCTCTGAGCCGGGAACGCGTCAGGGCCCGGCACCCCTGGGGGTGCCGGGCCCTGACGTGGGGCTCGTGGTCGTCCGGACGCCGCTTCCCCGACGACGTCCGGACGACCGGCCTCAGCCTACGACGAGTGCTCGGGTGCCACCGGGCCGTCGTAGTCAGATCGTGATCTAGACCACCTGGTGCAGCCAGGTCACGGGCTGCCCGTCGCCGGCGTGCCGGTAGACCTCGAGGTCGGCGTCCCAGGCGGCGCCGAGCAGCTCGTCCACCCCGTGCCGGAACGCCTCGATGGAGGTCGCGGTGGCGGCCAGGTGACGCAGCTGCTGCTCGGTGACGATGAGGTCGCCGTTGGCGCTCGTGGGCGCGCGGTAGACACCGTGGCCGGGCACGTACGACATGCGCTCGCCGTCGTTGCCGTAGCTGGCGTCCTCGGTCACCTCGAAGCGGAGCATGGGCCACGCGCGCAGCGCGGCGACCAGCTTCGCCCCCGTGCCCGGGGCGCCGGTCCAGGCCACCTCGGCACGGAAGGAACCGTGTGCCGCAGGCTGGTCGGCCCACGACAGGGAGACCGGCGCGCCGATGACGCGTTCGAGCGCCCACTCGACGTGCTGGCAGAGCGCCTTCGGGCACGCGTGCACGAAGACGACACCCTGGGTAGACCGTCGTTGCACGGGGTACCTCCATCGACTCGATCGGTCTCGTCTTCCCCAACGGACGATCGATTCGGTGACAGGCTGTGTTCGGCGGTTGTGGACCAGGGGTCCTGGGAACAGTTTGCACGATGGTCACCCCATCGCGCCAGTGCGGATGAGGCGGATGGGTCACATGTGACGGATGGTCACGAGGGGGACCACTACGCGCTGGTCAGCGGCCATACCACGGTGACGGCGCACCCGTCCACCGTGCGCTCGCCCCCTCCTGCACCTCCTGCTCGAGCCACGGCACGGCCTGCGGAACGGCCGTCAGGAGCCGGCGGGCGGCACCGCGCTGCCCTCACGCAGGGTAGCGGCGAACACCCGTGTGCACCGGCAGGACACCCGGGGTTCACGCACCGAGTGTGGCCTGCAGGTCCTCCCGCGGCACCACCCGCGTCGCCCGGAACGCCGCACCCTCGACCCCCGGTTCGGTCCACTCGACGTCGACCACCTGCCCGGCGCGGAGCGCGTGGCGCGGGCCGTCGACGACCGAGGCGTCCACCCAGCAGTCGCCGGGCAGGTCCGGGGCCTCCACGAGGCCGGCCCTCCGGGCGTCGTCCCAGCGGATCACCGTGCCGCGGGTCGTGCCGCTGCGTGTCATGCCGCCCAGGCTGGCCGGACCGGCCCCGGCGGACAAGACGGCCCCGCACGGCAGAGGCGTACACCGCGGGACTGCCGGGGTAACGGCCGGGCCATGCAGCGATCCCAGGGGATGGCCGACGCGGGGCGTGACGAGGTCGCGGGGCTGGTCCTGCCGGCGTGGGACACCTTCCTCGCCCAGGCGGAGGCGGTGGACCTCGACCGGCCCTCCCGGCTGCCCGGGTGGCGGGCGCACGAGATCTGCGTCCACCTCGGCTGCTGGGACGACCACACGGCGCTGGCCGACCTGGTCGCCTCCGCGCGGGCCGGGGGCGCGGGGACACCGCCGGAGGTCGACGCGACCAACGCCCGGGTCACCGCCGCCCACCGGGACGCGACGCGGGAGGAGGTGCTGGCCGCGCTGCGGCGCAACCGCGACGCCACCGCCCGATACCTCGCCGATGGGCCCGTCGAGCTGGACACCGCACCGGCGGTCGCGGTCGTGGGCACCCTGCCCCTGCTCAGCGTCGTACTGGGCCAGGCGTACGAGCTGGCCGTGCACGGGCTGGACCTCACAGCGTGCGGCGCCCCGCCGGTGCCGGAGCCGGTCCTGCAGGCGGGCCTGGCGGCCCTCGCGGACGTGACCGGCGCCCTGTCCGCGTCCGTCGGCATCACCGGCGGCGCCACCCTGGCGACGCCGGAGGGCGGCTGGGCCTTCGCCGCCGACCCGGCGGGCTGGACCGTGCGGCGGGTGGCCCCGGGAGCACCGCAGGGCACCGCCGTGGAGGCGCCGGCGGACCTGCTGCTCGAGGCGGCCTCCGGTCGGGTCAACCCGGTCGCGGCGCTGGCCCGGCGGCGGCTGCGGGTGCACGAGCTCGGCGGGCTGCTCGCGCTGGCCCCGGTCGTCCAGGTCGCGCCGGGCATCCCCGGCGGGCCGATCCTGCAGCTGGCCGCGCAGACCCTCGGCGGCGTCGGCGGCCTGCTCGGGCGGCTGCGCGGCCGCCGCTGAACGCACGGCGGCCCGCGGCCGCCGGAGCACCGGGGGCCGCGGGCCGTCCGCGTCAGGTCAGGTCGAGGTCAGCACCCGCCACCGAGGGCGATGCCGTGCTGCGCCAGCCAGGGCATCGGGTTGACCCGGTTGGCGTAGAGGCCGCCCTGGTGCACCTCGAAGTGCAGGTGCGGCCCGGTGGACTGGCCACGGTTGCCGACCTCGGCGATCTGCTGGCCCGCGGTCACCACCTGGCCCGCGGTGACGGAGAACTGGTTCACGTGGCCGTAGAGGGTGATCTGACCGTCGGCGTGCTGCACGTACACGGCCAGGCCGAAGCCGCTGGCCGGCCCCGCCTGGAGGACGACGCCGTCCTCCGGCACGTAGATCGGGGTGCCGATGGGGGCGGCGATGTCGATGCCCTGGTGCATCGTGCCCCAGCGGGCGCCGTAGCAGGAGGTGAGCCGGCCGGCGGTCGGCATGCCGGTCGTGCCCTGCGCCCGGGCGTCGAGCCGGGCGTTGAAGGCGGCGGCGGGGTCGGCCGCGCCCTGCGCGGCGAGCAGGCGCTCGCCGGCGGCGCGGTACTGCTCGTCGAGAGCGGCCTTCTGCGCCGCGACGGCGTCGTACTCGGACTGCGCCTCGGCGAGGTGAGCGGTGGCGGCCGCCTCGGCCTCGTCGGCGGCGCGGGCGGCCTCGTCGAGCCGGGTCACCGCGGCCCGGGCGGCCCGGTCGGCCTCCTCGACCCGCTGCTCGACGGCGAGGAAGTCGGTCAGCCGCGCGGCGCGCTGGGCGCCGAGGACGTCCATCGTCGCCGCCTGCTGCAGCAACTCGGTGGGGCTCTCGGCGTCGAGGATGAGCTCGATGTCGCCGTAGCGGTTGTCGGCCCCCATGTAGGCCTCCCGCCCCAGGGTGGCGACGTCCTCCTCGGCGGCGGCGACGTCGGCCTGGGCGGTGGCCAGCTCGGCGGCGGTGGCATCGGCCTCAGCCTGGGCGGTGGCCAGCTCCGCGCGGGCGACGAGAGCGGCGTCGGCGGCGGCCTCGGCCTCGACGGTCATCCGCTGCAGCTTCTCCTCGGCGGCGGTGACCAACTGCTCGATGCGGGCGACCTCGGCGGCCAGGCTCTCCTGCTCGGAGGTGCCGGAGACGGTGGGGGCGGCGAGCGCGGCCGGGGTGCCGGCCAGCAGCCCGCCGACCACGGCGGCGACGACGAGCGCCCGGCGAGGCGCACGCAGCAGCCGGCGGGCCGGCGCTCCGCGCGCAGGCAGGGTCATCAGGTGGTGCAGGGTCGCCAAGGCGACGGTTCTCCCATCCTCGCGACCGCCTACCGAGTTAGCTGACGGGTTCGGGCCGGACGGCGCCCTACCCGCCTGCGTCCCCCTACGCAGGCAGGACTCACCCCAGTGGAACGGTGGGTCCCCGGTCCGTCTCGGCCCCCGGAGGGAGGCGTCGGCGGTTCGGCGGGGCCAGGCCGGTGCCCTCGTGTGTCGAGGAGCGGAACCCGGCGAGGCCGTCGGGAAAACTACCTTGAGTGACCCCCCGCGGTCACGATCGAGTAACACCTCCGGCGCGCCTCGTTGCCCGAAGGAGTGACATCCCGCTACGAGGCGTGAGTACGCGACCCCGGAGAGCTGATCTTCAGGACCGCTCCACCGCTCGCGCGACTCCCGCGGTGACCTGCGAGGACGGCCCGGGCCGCGCGGTGGGCCGCAGGCGGCCGCGGCCACGTCCCGGGCACCGGGCCGCCGCCGCTGAGATGTCGCGCACAGTTCCCCCGAAACCGCCCGGCGGGCTCACCCTCACGGCCCCGTCGGCGGCCGGCCGCCATCTGGCAGGCTGGAGCACACCGGGGCGGTAGCTCAGCCGGTCAGAGCATGGGACTCATAATCCCTGGGTCGTGGGTTCGAGCCCCACCCGCCCCACCGATCGGGCCCGCAGGCCGGGGCCTCGGTCCTGCGGGCCTCGTCCCGGTCCCGGCTCGGCTCCCCCGCGGAGCGACCCGCGATGGCCCAGGTGCTATGCCGTCACGTTCGTCCACACGGTGCCGATGTTCTCCTCCCCACCACCGTGAGTCGTCGCGAGCAGGCAAGCGCTCAGCGAGGTCCCCGACGCGGTGAAGGAGAAGGGCTGGCTCACGTCGCTCTCGGCGCCCAGGTGCACCGCCATGGTGAACGGCCTGGACGTGCCCTCCTCCAGGAGGAAGAGGCCCTCACCTCGGTTCAGCCGGTCTGCTGCGTCCCGTGAGGTCACGGTCGCGTTGCCTGACACCTCTTCCCCCGGCTCGAACGTGGCGACGGTGAGCGTCTTCGGACACGTCGTGGTGACGACAGGCACCGTGCCGGCCAGGGCCGCAGGCGCGAGTACGACCCCGATCACCGTCGATGCCGCGACCGCCGGAACTGCCATGCGACGTCTTCTCACAGCCATCGCCCCTCAGCGTTGTAGCGATCGTCACCCGATGGCCGGCCTCGATCCCCTCTCTCGCTCGCGACGGCACAGCTCGCGGGCGACAGGACGGGGACCGTCCTAGCACCGGTCCGGCACGGCTGTCCAGCTGGCCGTACGCGGCGCGCGCCATCCGTGAACACCCAGGTGGCGGACACACGGACCGCCAGTTCGAGCCGCACCCGCCCCACCGGTCCCCATCCGAGGCGCCGCCATGCTCATGCAGCCCTGAGCCCGTCCGCGACCAGCAGGGTGCCGATGACGAGCAACAGCGTGATCAGCACCGCGTCGGTGCACCTGTCGGTCCGCACCATCACGGCACAGGTCACCTCCATCTACCGCAAGCTCGGCACCTCCTCCCCCAACCAGGCCGTCGACCGCGTCCGCGGCCGGCCCCGGGCAGGCGGCTCGGCGGCCGCCCGGAGCCTCCCCCGCCGGCTGACGGCGAGAGCCGGCGGCGACCCCGGAGTGGCCCGGCCGGGTCCTCGCCGCGGCGGGTCGTCCTCGAGGGGTGAGGACCGGCCGGCCGAACGAGCAGATCCTCCAGTCACCCACCAGGGCCATGCCCCGGCCGACACAGGGAGGTGCGGCGTGACACAACAGGTGACCGCAGAGGCCCGCGAAGCCGTCGACGAGCTCGGACCGGTCGACTGGATCGTCGTCGAGTTCCCCGGGAGCAGGTTCAACGGAGAGATCGCCCCCGCCCTCGCCGAGCTGGTCGACCGCGGCACGGTCCGGGTCCTGGACCTGCTGCTCATCCGGAAGGACGACGACGGGACGCTCGACTTCTTCGAGCTCGGCGACGTCGACGAGTCCGACGTCGGCGCCCTGCGGGCCTACGAGGGCGAGCTCGCGATGCTGCTCAGCGAGCAGGACGTCCTGGCCGTCGCAGCGGCCATCGAGCCGGGGAGCACCGCGGCGCTGCTGGTCTGGGAGAACACCTGGGCGGCCCCGTTCGCCTCGGCCGTCCGGCACGCCGGCGGCCAGCTGGTGGCCAGCGGCCGCATCCCGGTCCAGGCCATGCTCGCCGCGCTCGACGAGGACGACGCGAGACAGGAGGACTGACATGCCACTGGCAGCCAGGAGGATGCGCCGGGCCGCGGTCATCGGCCCCGCCCCGGTCGCCCGCACCGCTGTGACCGTCGGGACCGCCGCGGTCGTCGCCCACGGAGTGGCGCGGCGCACCGACCGCCGGGAGGACCGGCGAGAGGACCGGCGAGAGGACCGACGCTACCGACGTCGCTGACCGCTTCGCCGGCAGCGCACCCCGCCTCAGCCGCGACAGATGCGCCCTCCGGTCCGGCCGGGTGCTGCGCCGCGTCGGAGGCGCCTCGGGTCGCCCCGAGCACTCTCCTGCGGAGGCCACGTGGCCCGGAGGGGGCAGCATGCTGTTCTTCGGGCTGAACACCTGGGTGCTGGCGGCTCTGCTCGGTCTGGTCATGATCGGCACGACGCTCGGCGGGCTGTTCATCGGCCAGCGGATGGGCCGTTCCTCGGACAGGTTCCGAGAGCCGCTCGGGGTGCTGCAAGGGGCGCTCATCGGCTTCATGGGCCTGCTCCTCGCCTTCGGCCTCAGCCTCGCCCTGGGACGGTACGAGACCCGCAGGGCCGACACCGTCGACGAGGCCAACGCCATCGGTACGACCTACCTGCGCGCGCAGACCCTTCCCGAGCCGATGCGCACCGAGACGCTCGACGTGCTGCGGCGGTACACCCGGACCAGCATCGAGATCGCCGACTCGGTGCCGGGAAGCCCCGCCCAGCAGGCGGCACTGTCAGCGAGTGAGCGCGACCAGCGCCGGCTCTGGTCGCTGGCCGGAGACGCTCTCGAGCGAGAACCGGTCGCCAGTGCCCCCCGTCTGTACGTCGAGTCGCTCAACGAGATGTTCGACGCGCAGTCCACCCGTGTGTACGCACTGACGAACCGTGTGCCGACGGCCGTGCTCGTCGTGGAGGTCGTCGGGGCTGCCGTGGCTCTCGGCGCGCTGGCCCTGCACCTCGCCCTGCACCTGTCCTCCATCCGGCGCGGTCTGGCCACGACGGTGGTCGCGGCCCTGCTCGTCACGGTCCTGCTCGTGGTGACCTTCGACCTCGACCGCCCGGCCAGGGGCCTCATCCGGGTCCCGGCGACCCCCCTCGTGGACGTCCATGCCTCCATGTCCGGTCCACCCGCATCCAGCGCTCCCGACTGAGGGCCGCGCACCGGGCCGGAGACAAGGAGGCTTGACACCCGCCGAGGGTGTCAAGCACGCTTGTCGCGACAAGCCCCCTTGACCACCTCGAGGTGTCCGTTGGAGAACGACGTCCGTGCGCTGCGGCTGGCCTGCGGGCTCTCGCAGCGCGAGCTGGCCGAGGCGCTGGAGGTCTCCCGGCAGACGGTCAACTCCATCGAGACCGGCCGCTACGACCCCTCCCTCCCCCTGGCCATCGCGATCGCCCGCCACTTCCAGCGCACCGTCGAGGAGATCTTCCATGTCGACTGACCGACGCACCGGCACCCAGACGGCGCTGGCGCTCGGCGCCGTCCTCGCGGCGGTCGCGCTGCTCATCGCCGTCGGCCTGCTGCTGCAGGAGTACGGGCCGGGCAACACGGGGCTGGGCTTCCTCCAAGGCGCGGCGGTGGCGCTGGTCGCCGTCGCGGTGATGGCGTGGCGGGTGCGCCGGCGTCCGGGTTCGGCCACGAGCTTCGAGCGGGCGTGGACGCAGACCGGTGACGAGCGGGACGACGCCCTGCTCACCCGGGCCCTGGCCGTGCTCGGCCTGCTCGCCCTGCCGCTGACCGGGGTCGCGGCGCTCGCGATCGGGCTCGGCGCCCGCGTGGAGGTGGTGCTGGCCCTGTTGCTGTTCGCGGAGGTGGCCGTGGGCGCGACCGCGTTCGCGGTGGTCAGCCGCCGGAGCTGAGGTCGTGTCGCTGCACGCCGAGGCCGCCGGCCCGCCCGGCGCGCCGGCGATCGTGTTCCTGCACGGCCTCGGGGTGGCGAGCTGGATGTGGTGGCAGCAGGTGCCGGCGTTCGCCGACCACCTCTGCCTGGGCGTGGACCTGCCGGGGCACGGCCGCAGCCGCGACGTGCCGTGGACCTCGCTGGCCGACACCGCCGACCGGGTCGCCGCGCTGGTCCGGGCCCGGGCGCCGGGCAGGCGGGCTCACGTCGTCGGGCTCTCCCTCGGCGGCCAGGTCGTCCTGACCCTCCTGGAGCGTCATCCCGACGTCCTGGAGCGGGCGGTCGTCAGCGGGGTGACCACCGAACCGTGGCCGCACCGCTGGCTGCTCGCCCCGCAGGCCTGGCTGACGACGGCGCAGGTGCGCAGCCGGCGCCTCGTCGACGCCCGGGCCCGCGCCCTCGGCCTGCCGCCGCGGATCCGCGCGGCCTTCACCGCGGACGTGCCGGCGATGAGCCCGCGGACCCGCCGCCGCATCACGGCCGAGGTCGCCGGCTACACCCTCCCTGGCTCCCTGGCCGCGGTGCCGACGCCGACGCTCGCGCTCGCGGGCGGCCGGGAGTCGGCGCTGATCCGGCGGGCGGTGGAGACCATCCCGGCCGTCCTGCCCGTCGCCGCGGGCCGGGTCGTGCCCGGGGTGGGCCACGACTGGAACGTCGAGGCCCCCGACCTGTTCTCCGCGACCGTGCGCGCCTGGATCGAGGGCTCCTCGCCGTGAGTCAGTACGCCGCGGCGCGCACCAGGAAGCCGTAGTAGCGCTCGCCGGCCATCCGCACCGGGTCGCCCTCGAAGCCGTAGGCCCGGTCGGCCGTGTTGTGGTCGGTGGCGTCGGCCCGGATCCGGTCGGCGGTCGCCACCGGGTCGCCCGCGGAGCAGATCCCGGCGTCGATGCACAGCGCCGCCGTCCCCGAGACCAGCGGGGCGCTGAAGCTCGTGCCGGCCGCGGCACCGTAGGCGCTGCCGGGCATCGGACCGGTCACGCACGTCCCCGGCGCGGCCACGGTGTGCGACCGGTCCTGCTCGGTGGTCGCGTAGTTGCTGTAGGACGCCGCGGCGTCGTCCCGGTCCCCCAGCTGTCCGAAGTCGGTGCCGTAGCACGTCGGCGACGCCTGCCCGCCGGGCCGGCCGTCGAAGTCGCTGGCCGCGGTCACCGTGAGCACCTCGTCGTACGTGGCCGGCGCGATGGCACCGAAGTCCACCGTGGAGTTGCCGGCGGCGGCGACGTACAGCGTCCCGGCCTCCACCGACCGGCAGATCGCCGTGTGCATGGCGTCCTGGTCGGTCGCACCGCACTGCCCGTCGTCGGTGCCCGCCCCGCCGATGCTCATGTTCGCCACCGCGATGTCGTTGGCGGGGTCGTCGTCGAGCCGGGTCTGGGTGACCCAGTCCGCCGCGCAGACGACCGCCGCGTTGGTGGCCGTCCCGGTGGTGTCGTTGAAGATCTTGACGCTGTAGACGGGCGCGCCCGGCGCGACACCGACCACGCCGGCGCCGTCGTCCCGGGCCGCCGCGACGCCGGCCACGAACGTGCCGTGCCCGATGGCGTCGGTGAACGCCGACGGCGCGTCCACGGGCGTGCCGGTCGAGCAGTCGACGCCGCCGACGACGTTCAGGTCGGGGTGGCTGCGGTCCACCCCGGTGTCGATGACGGCGATGTTCGTGCCCACCGCGCCGGCGCCGTCCCCGGAGGCGGTGCTGCTCTGCTCGCCGTCGATCCGGTCGACGTCCTCGGGCAGGCACTGCGCGGATGCGGGGCTCGGCCCCTGCTGGCAGGAGACCGCGAAGGGCTCGCTGTCCAGCTGGGCGAACGTCCCGTCGGAGACGACGTAGGCGACGGCGGGATCGCCCTCCAGGGCCGCGGCCTCGGCCTGCGTCATCTCCGCCGCGTACCCGTTGACCGCGTCGTACACCGACTCCGTCTCACCGCCGTACTGCTGGTCGAGGTCGGTGGCGGCGCGGACGGGGTCGGCGACGCCGTCGGCGAGCACCACCAGGTAGCGCGCCTCCGCCGGGGCCGCCGCCGCCACGCTGGGGACGGCCAGTGTCACCGCCGCCGCCCCGACGACTGCCCCTACCGTGATCCTGCGCATGCGGTTGCTCCAGCGGCCGGTGCCGGCGCTCCTACCGGCGAGCGACATGACCGTACGGTTCCGTAATCCCGCGCCGGGAGGCCACGGCCCGACCTCCGTGCGGACCCCGGCCGCGTCGACACGCTCCGTGGACGCGTGCCCGGCTCTCCGTCATCCGTGCGGGTGGTCCGGCGGGCGCGGCGGTCACGGACGGAGGAGGATGCGGCGTGCCCATCGACCACACCGCCACCTTCCCCGCGGCTCCGGACGACGTCCTCGCCGTCCTCAGCGACGAGGCCTTCCTGCGCGACTACGTCGACGCGCTCGGTGCCCGGCTGGAGGGCGTGGAGACCGGGGAGGCCGACGGCGGCCCGCGCACGACGATGCGGCTGCTGGTGCCCACCGTGGGCATCCCGCCGGTGTTCACCCGGTTCGTCGGCCGGGAGGTCGCCGTGGTGGACCGGCGCACGTGGGGCACCGACGGCGATGCCGGGCACCACGGCGTCGTCCACGTGAGCGCCGAGGTCTTCGGGCGCACCGCGGTGGTCCGGGGCGAGCGGCGACTGACCCCGGTCGACGGCGGCACCCGGTCGACGGTCACCGCGGAGGCGGAGGTGGACGCGCCGATCGTCGGCCGGCAGGTGGAGGCCGCCGTCCGCGAGCTCGCGCTGGTCGTGCTCCGCCGCGAGGACGAGGTGCTGCGGCGCTGGCTGGGCGAGCCGGCCTAGTCCAGGCAGCGCTCGTACCAGACCTCGCGCAACCGGCGCCCGCGCCAGTCCCGCTCCAGCACCTCGCCGGTCGGGCGCCACCCGCCGGACTCGTAGAACCGCCGGGGCCCGGTGTTGCGCTCCTCGGTCCGCAGCCGGGCCCGCCGGTGACCCGTCGCCCGGAGCTCCGCCAGCACCTCCGCGAGCAACTGCCGCCCGGTCCCCCGGCCCTGCTCGCCGGGCTCCACGTAGAGGTAGGCGACCTCCCCCGTTGCGTCGTCGGCCCGGGCGAAACCGACGACACGCCCGTTCCGCTCGGCGACGATGAAGCCGGGCTCGTCCAATCGCGCGCGCCACGTCCCGACCTCCGGTTCCGCGAGGACGTCGCCCAGGAACGACGACCAGGCGGCCCGTCCGGCTCGCGCGTGCACGCCGGCGACCGGTTCCGCGTCGTCGGTCGTGGCCGGCCGCAGCACCACGCGTCGGGTCACCCGACCGCCGTCCGCGCGCCCCGGGCGGCGTGCTCCCGGCGCAGGCCCAGCCGGTGCCGGTGTGCCTCCGGTGAGTGGACGACGGTCACCGGGCAGGCCGCGTGCAGCGCGCACTGCATGCTCACCGAGCCCAGCAGCATGCTGGAGAAGCCGCCGTGGCCGCGGCTGCCCACCACCAGCAGGTCCGCGCCCGCCGACTCGCGGATCAGCCCCTCGGCGGCCACGCCCATGACCGCCCGCACCCGCACCTCCGGCACCGGCTGCGGCACGTCGCGCAGGACCTCGGCGACGAACGCCTCGGCCCGCTCGACGGCGACCGCCCGGGCCCGGTCGGCGTCCTGGTCCTCCACCCCGTAGAAGTCCATCCAGACCTCCGGCGGCCGGTACGCGGTCACCGCCTCGACGGGCACCCCGCGACGGGCGGCGTCCTCCAGCGCGAAGCGCAGGGCCGCCCGCGCCCCGGTGGAGCCGTCCACGCCGACCACGACGCGCGGCCCCCGGCTGCGCTCCTCCGCCTCCTCGGCCCGCTGGGTCATGACGCCCTCCCCCGGCCTCCGTCCCCGCCGGACCGGGTGCCCGGCGGCCGGCCGGCACGACCCCAGCGTCGGCCGCCGCGGCGCCGCCGCCCAGGGTCCTTCGTCGCCGCCCTGCCGCCGACCGTCCCGCGGTGCGCTCGGACTCGCGGCGCACTCCGGCCCGCGCCGCGCGGCCCTGCGGCGTACCGTCCGCCCATGGCCGCGGAACCCGCTGCTGCAGAGCGTCTGGTCGGGGGCCGGTACGCGCTGCGCGAGGTGCTGGGCCGCGGCGGCATGGGCGTCGTGTGGCTGGCGACCGACGAGAAGCTGCAACGCCCGGTCGCGGTCAAGGAGGTCACCTTCGCGGTGCACCTGTCCGACCACGAGCGCCGGGTCCTGCGCGAGCGCACCCTCCGCGAGGCCCGCACCGCCGCCCGGCTCGACCACCCCTGCGTCACCGCCGTCTACGACGTGGTGGAGGAGGACGGCCGGCCCTGGCTGGTCATGGAGCACGTCGAGTCCTGCAGCCTGCAGCAGGTCGTCGACGGGGATGGCCCGCTGCCGTGGACGGCGGTCGCGCGGATCGGGCTGGACGTGCTGGCAGGCCTCTCGGCGGCGCACGACGCCGGCATCGTGCACCGCGACGTCAAGCCGGCCAACGTGCTGGTCGCCCCCGACGGCCGGGCCTGTCTCACCGACTTCGGCATCGCGACCGCCACCGGCGATCCGACGATCACCACCACCGGCGCGATCATCGGCTCGCCGTCCTACATGGCGCCCGAGCGGGCCAACGGGGAGCCGCCGGGCCCGGCGGCGGACCTGTGGTCCCTGGGCGCGACCCTGTTCACCGCGGTCGAGGGCCGGCTCGCCTTCTCCCGCGGCGAGCCGATGGCCACGCTCATGGCGGTGGTGACCGAGCCGCCCGGCCCTATGGAGCACGCCGGCCCGCTGGCGCCGGTCCTGCGCGGGCTGCTGACCAAGGACCCCGCCGCGCGCACCACGGCCGAGCAGGCGCGCCGGCAGCTGGAGGAGGCGCTGGCCGGTGCCGGCGTCCCACCCACGTGGTCGCCGCCGGCGCGCGGCCCGGCGCCCGACCGGCCCTCCGGGGCCGCCCGCGACGGCAGCCGCCTGGAGCGGTTCGACGCCGCCGACCTGAAGGGGCTCGCCGCGGCCTCGGCGACCGTCCTCGGCGCCGTGGCCCGCGACGCCCGCGACCAGGCTCGCCACCTCGTCGACCGGCGGCGGGAGCGCCGGACGGCGGGAGCGCCGCCCCAGCCCCCCCAGCCGCCCGGGCCGCCCGAGCAGCCCCCGCCCGCCGCCCCCGCCCGGACGCGTCGCCGCCGGTTCAAGCGCCGGTGGGTGGTCGTCCCCGTCGTGGCCCTGCTGCTGCTGACCCTGGCCGTCCTCGCCGGGCTGACCGCCCTGGCGGGGTACCTGCTCGGCTGGTTCTAGGAGACGCGGGCGCGGCCGATCTGCGGCACGCTCGCGGCATGACGACGCCGGACCCTCAGCAGCCGCAGCCCCGAGACATCGCCCTGGAGCTGGAGACGCCCGAGCAGGCCGCCGACCTGGAGGCGCAGAGCGAGCCGCGGGACGGGGACGACGACTGATGCGCAGCCGCGACCTCCTGCTCTACGCCTACGAGCAGATCGCCGAGACCCTCCGGGGCACCGTCGAGGGGCTCGACGCCGACGACCTCGCCCGGCGGGTCGGCCCCGACGCCAACCCCGTCGGCTGGCTGGTCTGGCACCTGCTCCGGGTCCAGGACGACCACGTCGCCGACGTGGCGGGCACCGAGCAGGTCTGGACGTCGGACGGCTGGGCCGGCCGCTTCGGCCTGCCCGTCGACGAGGCGGCCACCGGCTACGGGATGAGCCGCGAGGAGGTCGACGCGGTGCGGGTGCCGTCGGCCGAGCTGCTGCTGGGGTACTCCGCGGCCGTGCACGAGCGGACGGCGGAGTTCCTGCGCGACCTGTCCGACGACGACCTCGACCGCGTGGTCGACGAGCGCTGGGACCCGCCGGTCACCCTCGGCGTCCGGCTGGTCAGCGTGCTCTCCGACGACCTGCAGCACCTGGGGCAGGCCGCCTACCTGCGCGGGCTGCTCGGAGCGTGAGCCTCAGCGGGTCGCCAGCAGCCGCGCGGGCTCGATCCGGCGTCCGGCGACGTAGTAGATCGTCGCCCCCTCGGTCACGGGCGCGTCCCAGGCCGGGCTGACGACCAGGCGGCCCTCGGTGCGCAGCGCGAGCACGGTGGCCCCGAAGGTGCGGCCGAACCAGGTCTGGCAGTCGCCGAACGTGGCGTGCGCGAAGCCGGCCGGGACGCGGGTCGAGTAGGTGTTGCCGTGTCCTCCGCTGGTCATCAGGTCGTTGTAGACCTGCGCGATCCCGGGGTCGTTGGCCTCCTCGGTGAGCAGGAACGGCATGTGCCACTGCACCGCCTGCACCTCGGGGTGGACGTAGCGCAGCGTGTCGAGCCGGCCGAGGTCGCGCAGGGCGACGACCAGGTGGATCCGCGGGTTGGCGTGCGCGACGGAGAGCGCCACGGCCAGCGCCTCGTTGTCGTCGCGGACGTCCACGACCGCCGTCCCGGCGCGGGCGACGGCGGCGCGGGACATCACGTCCTCCGACGTCAGATCGCCCCGGACGAAGTGGACGTCGGGCAGCTCCGGCAGCGGGTCCTCGGTCACCTCGTCCCAGGCGCAGAGCACCACCTGCACGTCGCGCTCGGCGACGAGCTCGCCGATGATCCGCGCGGAGCGGCCGGGCGTGTACCCGAGCAGGACGACGTGGTCGGCGAGGTCCAGCGTGACCAGCCCCCTCAGTCTCTTGCCCTTCCCCGACTGCAGCGCGGCGGCCAGCGAGGTGAAGAGCAGGGTGAGCGTGACGATGCCGCCGACGATGACGTAGGCCCCGACCAGCCGGCCGCCGAGCGTCTCCGGGAAGACATCGCCGTACCCGACCGTCGCCGAGGTGACGGCGAAGTACCACCAGTAGGTCCCGGGGTCGGCGATGCCGCTGCCCGCCGGCTCGACCAGCGCCATCGCCAGCCAGCTGCTGAGGAACACGAACACGGCGACGGCGAGCGGCAACCGCCAGCCACGCAGCCGCAGGTGCAGCAGCCGCGCGACCCGCGTGATGAAGAACGGCACCCGACCTCCCGACGGCGACCCGGGGCAACCTAACCGACCCCTGCGGGTACGGCGCCGTCCGGCGCGCGGCCCGGTCGCCCCCGCCGTAGCGTCCGCCGGGTGAGTGGGACCAGCCCCGACTTCTACGCCCTCGAGGAGCTCCTCGCCCCGGAGGAGATCGAGCTGCGCGACCGGGTGCGCGCCTTCTGCGACCGGGAGGTCACGCCGCGGATCAACGACTACTGGGAGCGCGCGGAGTTCCCGTTCGAGCTCGTCCCGGGGATCGCCGCGCTCGGCATCGCCGGCGGCACCATCCAGGGGTACGGCTGCCCGGGGATGAGCGCGGTGTCGGCCGGCATCGTCGCCGCGGAGCTGGCCCGCGCCGACGGCAGCGTCGGCACCTTCAACGGGGTGCACAGCTTCCTGGCCATGCAGTCGATCGCCCTGCTCGGCTCGGAGGAGCAGCGTCAGCGCTGGCTGCCGGCGATGGCGCGCATGGAGCGGATCGGCGCCTTCGCGCTCACCGAGCCCCGGCACGGCTCGGACGCCGTCGCCCTGGAGACCTCCGCGCGCCGGGACGGCGACTGCTACGTGCTCGACGGTCAGAAGAAGTGGATCGGCAACGGCACCATCGCCGACCACGTGCTGGTGTGGGCCCGCGGCGAGGACGGCGCGGTCGGCGGCTACGTCGTCGACAAGGGGACGCCGGGCTACCGGGCCACCGTCATGACCGGGAAGACCGCGCTGCGGGCGGTGTGGCAGGCCGAGATCACCCTCGACGGCGTCCGCGTGCCGCTGGAGAACAGGCTCGCCCACTGCTCGTCGTTCCGGGACGTGTCCGCGGTGTCGACCGCACCCGGTACACCGTGGCCTGGCGCGCCCTCGGGCTGGCCACCGCCGCCTACGAGCTCGCGCTCGCGCACGCGCTGCGGCGGGAGCAGTTCGGCCAGCCGATCGCCGGCTACCAGCTGGTGCAGGACAAGCTCGCCCGGATGCTGGCCGAGATCACCGCCATGCAGCTCATGTGCTGGCGGCTGTCCACCCTGGCCGACGCCGGGCGGATGACGGCGGCGATGGCGTCGCTGGCGAAGATGAACCACGCCGCGAAGGCCCGGGCGATCGTCGCCGACGCCCGCGACATCCTGGGCGGGGACGGGATCCTGCTCGAGCACCACGTCGCCCGCCACCACGCCGACATGGAGGCCGTCTTCACCTTCGAGGGCACCGACTCGGTGCAGTCGCTGATCGTGGGCCGGGAGATCACCGGCCTCTCGGCGATCAGCGGCCGACGCCCGGCGCGGTGACGGGGCGGCCTCCCCTCAGCCGACGGCGCTGAGCGGCGTGCCCACCGCGGTCATCTGCTGGCACTGCGGGCAGGCGGTGCGGCCCGCGCCGACGCGCGCCCACTGCTGCGAACCCCAGACCTGCACGATGGCCCCGCAGACGGCGAGTTCCACCTCACCGTCCAGCTCGGCCGGAGGCCGATGGGCCTCCACGGCGTGCCAGGGGTGACTCTGTTCGGTCGGTCGCCCCGGCGACCAGCGGTCGGGACGGGCGAACCCCACGGCATAGGACTCCACGCGTCCCCTGTGCCCCTGTTCACATGGTCGAAACAACCCGGGCGGGTGGGACGGACCAGGTGGGACCGGTGTGTCGCCGCGTCCTGCGGGGAACCCAGGAGCCAGTCGACCGGGAGGAGCACACCGTGACACAGACAGAGGGCCAGCGGGACGTCGTCGACCTGCTGAGCGCGGACCACCGCGAGTTCGACCGCATCTTCACCCAGCTCGAGGGGCTGGTCGGGCAGACCGGGCCCGACGCCCTGCGGCGCAAGCGGGAGCTGGTCGACGAGGTCACCATCGGCCTGGTCAAGCACTCGGTGGCCGAGGAGACCCAGGTCTACCCGCGCGTCGAGAAGCAGGTGGACAAGGAGGAGGCCGAGCACTCCAAGCACGAGCACGCCGAGGCCGAGGAGACCATGAAGCGGCTCGAGCGCATGGACGCCGACGACCCGCAGTTCGACGCCGAGGTGCAGACGCTGATCCGGGAGATCCGGCACCACGTCGAGCACGAGGAGAGCCGGATGTTCACCGAGCTGCGGGCGACGTTCGACCGCGACGAGCTGGTGCGGATGGCGGAGCAGGTGGAGCGGGTCAAGGCCATCGCGCCCACGCGCGCCCACCCGATGACGCCGAACGAGGCCGGCGTCCGCACCGTGCTCGGCCCGGTCGCCAGCCTGCTGGACCACCTGCGCGACGCCGTCAGCGGCCGGGGGAAGAAGACCGACTGAGCGGCACCGCCGGCCCTCCTCCCGCGTTACCGTCGACAGGCACCACGCGGGAGGAGCCGGAACGGTGGAACCAGTCAGCCTGATCGTCGGCGCAGCCCTGCTCGCCATGGGCTTCCTCGGCGGCCGGCTGAGCCGCCGCAGGCCCGCCGCGCCGCCGGCCCCGACCACCCCGCTGTGCGGGTGCGGCCACACGCTCAGCCAGCACGACACCGGGACCAACACCTGCTACGCCGAGCTGCGGCGCGACACCTACGACAAGCGGGGGCGCTGGTCGGGGCACCAGTGGGTGGCCTGCACCTGCCGGCAGTACGTCGGGCCACGGCCGATCGACGAGGTCTTCATGCCGCGGCTGCTGCCGCCGAGCACCGACTGACTCAGGCGGGCGCGAACCCGGCCAGCGCGCGGGCCAGCGTCTCGACCCGGTCCGCGCCGAGGGTGGCCGCCAGCGCGTCCTCGTGCGCCCGGACCAGACCCTCGAGCCGGGCCAGCCGGGTGCGCCCGCGGGCCGACAGGTGCACGCGCACGCGCCGGCCGTCGTCCGGGTCCGGCAGCCGGTAGGCCTCCGCGGCGTCGACCAGGCCGTCGACCAGCCGGGTCAGGGTGGGCGCCGGCAGGGACAGCGCCGCGACGAGCTCCCCCATCGACCGCCCCGGCTCCGCGGCGAGGCAGCGCATCACGCGGAAGACGTCGAGCGTGGCGCCGTCGTCTGCCAGCGCGGCGGTCACGCCGCGGGCCACCCGGCGTTGCGCGACGGTGAGCAGCTCCACCAGCGAGGTGCCGGGACCCGCCGTCACCGGGTTCGCCTGCTGCTCGACGACCATGGCCGCACCATACTCATCAGGTGCCCGAACCGACCGGTCCCGTGGACGCGTGGGAGGCACTGCTCCTCCCCCGCCCTCCGGACGTCGTCCGCGTCGGGCTGGCCGTCCCGCTGACCGGGCCGCTGGCGATGACCGCCCCGTCCGCGCTGGACCTGGCCGGCCTCGCCGCGGACGAGACGAACGCCGACGGCGGCGTGCGGGGCCGGGCGGTGGAGCTGGTGACCGTCGACTCCGGGCGGCCGCCCCTCGTGGTGGCCGCCGAGGCGACCGCGCTGCACGAGGCCGGCGCGTTCGACGTCCTCGTCGGGTTCCACACCAGCGACGTGCACCGCGCGCTGGAGACCGCCCTCGGCGGCCGGGCGCCGTACGTGTTCACCCCGCCGCACGAGGGCGGCCGGCACCGGGCGGGCGTGCTGCGGATCGGCTCCTCCCCGCGCGACCAGCACGCCGCGGCGCTGGCCTGGCTGGTCCGCCACCGCCGGGCCCGCCGCTGGGCGCTCGTGGGCAACGACTACGTCTGGCCGCAGGCCGTGCACCGCGCCGCGGCCGCGGTGCTGCGCGGGCTGGGCGCGGACGTCGTCGGCGAGCTGCTGGTGCCGTTCGGGCCGGCCGACCCGGGCCCGATGGTCGACCTCGTCCGGCGCACCCGCGCGGACGCCGTCCTGCTGAGCCTCGTCGGGCGGGACCTGGTCGCGTTCAACCGGGAGTTCGGCCGGGCCGGGCTGGACCGGCGGGTGGTGCGACTGTCCGGTGCGCTGGAGGAGAACGGCCTCTACGCGGTCGGCGGGGACGACACGGGCGAGCTGTTCGCCTGCATGCCGTCCTTCGCCGCCGTGGACGGCGCCGCCGACGAGGGGCAGCTCGACCTGCAGGAGCGGCACCTGCGCCGGGCGGGCCCCGCCGCGCCGGTGGTGTGCGCGTACGCCCGCGGCGTGTACGACGGGGTGCGCCTGGCCGTCACGCCGGCCGGGCCCCGGCCGGCCCCGCGCCCGGTGCGCGCCGTCCCCCGGCTGGCCCGGGCCGAGGGGCTGGCCTTCCGCGAGGTCCGGATCGCCTGACCGGCATCTGCTTCCATCTGGAAGCAGTGCGGCCTAGTCTCTCCCCGCCCGGCCCCGAGCCGGAGGAAGAGGAGTGGCCGTGAGCGACCCCCGTACCACCCACCACCGGACCGGCGACCCGGCCGGTCCGCTCCCGGGCGCCGCACGGGGACCGATCCCCGCGACCGGCGACCCGGGCGTCGAGGCGTTCGGCTACCGCCAGGAGCTCAAGCGCTCGCTCAGCTTCACCGACCTGCTGGTCTACGGCCTGATCTTCATGGTGCCGATCGCACCCTTCGGCATCTTCGGCAGCGTCTTCCAGGCCTCCGGCGGGATGATCGCGCTCGCCTACGCCATCGGCGGCCTGGCCATGGCCTTCACCGCCGCGTCCTACTCGCAGATGTCGCGCGCCTTCCCGATGGCCGGCTCGGTCTACACCTACGCCGGGCGCGGCATCGCCCAGCCGGTCGGGTTCATCGCCGGCTGGATGATCCTGCTCGACTACGTGCTGGTCCCGGGCCTGCTCTACCTCATCGCCGCCGTGGCGATGAACTCGATCTGGGCCTCGGTGCCGATCTGGGTGTGGCTGGTCGGCTTCGTCGTCCTGAACACCGTCGTCAACTACTTCGGCATCGAGTTCACGGCCCGGGTCAACAAGATCATGCTGGTCGCCGAACTGATCGTGCTGGCGATCTTCCTGGTGATCGGCATCGTCGCGCTGGCCTCCGGTGAGGGGCGCGGGTTCGACTTCTCGCCGATCTACAACAGCGACACGTTCTCCCTCGAGCTCGTGTTCGGCGCGGTGTCCATCGCGGTGCTGAGCTTCCTCGGCTTCGACGGCATCTCGACCCTCGCCGAGGAGAACCGCGAGTCGGCGCGCTCGATCGGCAAGGCGATGATCGCCGCGCTGGCGCTGGCCGGGACCCTGTTCATCGTCCAGACCTGGGTCGCCGCCCTGCTCGTGCCCGACCCCGACACGCTCATCGCCGAGGGCGACGCCGCCGGGACGGCCTTCTACGACGCCGCCGCGGTCGCCGGCGGGGCCTGGCTGTCGACGCTGACCGCCATCGCCACCGCCATCGCGTGGGGCTTCGCCAACTCCCTGGTCGCGCAGGCCGCCACCTCGCGGCTGCTGTTCGCCATGGCGCGTGACCGCCAGCTGCCCGGCTTCCTCCGCAAGGTGCACCCGACCCGCCGCGTGCCGGTCAACGCCACGCTCCTGGTCGCCGCGGTCTCCCTCGTGCTGGGCCTCTACATGAGCAGCCGGGACGACGGCATCTCGCTGCTGTCCACGCTGGTGAACTTCGGCGCGCTGTCGGCGTTCCTGCTGCTGCACGTCTCGGTCGTCGTGCACTACGTGGTGCGGCAGAAGAGCCGGAACTGGTGGCTGCACCTGGCCGTCCCGGTGATCGGGTTCGCGATCCTCGTGTACGTCGTGATCAACGCGCAGGTGGCCGCGCAGACGCTCGGCTTCGTGTGGCTCGGCATCGGTGTCGTCCTGCTGGTCGTCCTGCTCGCCACCGGCCGCGAGGCGGAGCTCCGCGCGGAGGAGGGCCTGTGACGATCTCGCTGGAGGTCGTGACCGTCGAGCCGACGGCCGACCAGCTCCGCTACACCTTCGGCGGCGGCGAGCCGCTGGTGACCGTCGCCCCGGGCACGGTGGTCGAGCTGACCACCGAGGACTGCTTCGGCGGCCGGGTCCGGGGCGTCGGCGACCTGCCCAGCCAGGTCTGCGAGTTCCCCTACCTCAACCCGGTCACCGGGCCGATCGCCGTCGAGGGCGCCGAGCCCGGCGACACGCTGGCGGTGCACGTGGTGGACATCGCGCCGGTCCGCGACTGGGCCGTGTCGACGACGTTCCCGCACTTCGGGGCGCTCACCACCACGCACTCGACGGCGATGCTGCACGAGGCGCTGGAGGAGCTGGTCTGGGTCTACGAGGTCGACCGGGAGCGGGGCACCTGCCTCTTCCGTCCCCGCCGCGGCGGCCCCGAGGTCGAGCTCCCGCTGGACCCGATGCACGGCACGATCGGCGTCGCGCCGGCCGGCGGTGAGGTCTTCGCCAGCATCACCCCCGGGGCGCACGGCGGGAACATGGACACCCCCGAGGTCCGGGCCGGGACGACGCTGTACCTAGGCGTCAACGTCCCGGGCGGGCTGCTCTCCCTCGGCGACGGGCACTGCCGGCAGGGCGAGGGCGAGGTGTGCGGCACCGCCGTCGAGGCGGCGATGCGCACCGTGGTCGTCGTCGACCTGGTCAAGGGCGGGGCACCGGCCTGGCCGCGGCTGGAGAGCGACGAGTTCCTCATGTCGACCGGCTCGGTGCGGCCGCTGGAGGACGCGTTCCGGATCAGCCAGCACGACCTGGTGACGTGGGCGGCGCAGCTGACCGGGTGGGACCAGCTGGACGCCTACCAGCTGGTCAGCCAGGCCGGCCTGGCGCCGGCGGGCAACGTCGTGGACACCAACTACACGATGGTGGCGAAGCTGGCCAAGCGGTACCTGGGCGGCGCCGTCGCGGTCGACGGGGTGCACGACCGGCTGCGGGAGACCGCCGCGGCCTACCTCGCCCAGCGCTGAGTCCCGCGCGGACGGCCCGGCGTGGCGGGTACCCCCAGGGGTTCCCGCCACGCCGTGGACGTCCTGGCCGGCTCAGCCGCCGGCGCCGACGGCCGCGGCGACCTCCGCGTCGGTCGGGTTGCGCAGCACCTCCCCGCGCCGCCACACCACCACCGGCAGGTCGGCCTCGGAGACCCCCAGCTCGCCGAGCAGCGCCGCGCCGTCGGCGGTGCTGTCGAGGTCGACGAAGACCGCCGCCAACCGGTTGCTCCGGGCGAAGTCCTGCAGCCGGCGGCTGTCGGGTGCGCCGGCCCGGCCGACGATGCGCAGGTCCGCGGCGAGCTCGAGCAGCATCGAGCGGCGCAGGAGGAACGAGCGCAGCACCGTCTCCTTGAGGTCGTGGTCGGCGGCGAACACCTCCCGCATCCGGTCGTCGGGCACGCACAGCACCTCGCCCGCCCGCAGCACGTGCGCCGTCAGGGACACCGGGGCGTCGCTGAACAGGTCGAGCTCGCCGAGGAAGCGGCGCGGGCCGTGGACGGCGAGCACCCGCTGCCCCGGGCGGCCGAGGTCCTCCACCATCGCGACCGCGCCGGAGAGCACGACGGCGAAGTCGTAGCCCGGGTCGCCCTCGCGGAAGACGGCGTCGCCGGCCTCGTACCGGCGCCGGACGCCGAACCGGTCCAGCACCGCCAGGTGCTCGTCGGTCAGCCGCGGGTCCGCGCCGTCCCGGTCGGGGGTCTCCGGCAGGTCGGCCGGCACGGGCTCCGCGACCGCGTCGGCCGGCGGGCGCTCCTCCCGCCGGGGGCCCAGGGCCGGCAGGACGAGGCCGGCCGGGTCGTCGCCGGCCGCGGCGGGTGGGACGTCGGCGGCGACTCCGGCTCCGGCGGTGGCCAGGAGCGCGGCGGCGAGGGTGTCGGCGTCGTAGGGGCCGGCGTGCCGGCGTCCGTTGACGAAAAAGGTGGGCGTGCCCTCGACGCCGCTGGCCTCCGCCGACTCGACGTCCTCCTCGACCCGGCGGGCGTGGCGGCCGGCGCCGAGGTCGCGGGCGAAGCGCTGCACGTCCAGGCCGATCGCCGCGGCGTGGTCGAGCAGGTCGCCGGGGGTGAGCCGGTCCTGCGCGGCGAACATCTCGTCGTGCATCTCCCAGAACCGGCCCTGGGCGGCGGCGGCCTCGGCCGCCTCCGCGGCCAGCCGCGCGTGCGGGTGGACGTCGACCAGCGGGACGTGCCGGAACACGTAGCGCAGCCGCTCCCCGAACCGCTCGCGCAGCTCCTCCACCGCGCCGGTGGCCCGGCCGCAGAAGGGGCACTCGAAGTCGCCGTACTCGACGAGGGTCAGTGGCGCGTCCACCCGGCCGCGGACGTGGTCGCGCGCGGGGTCGACCGGCGGGTCGAGCAGCACCGGCCGCCCGGTGGCGCCGGGGGGACGGCGGCGGTCGGCGAGCCGGAACAGCCCCCAGCCGAGCAGCGCGGCCAGCAGCGAGGCGATGAGGACGCCGACCCGGGCCTGGTCGGCCAGCCGCTCGTCGTCCAGGGCCAGGTCGACGATGAACAGCGAGATCGTGAAGCCGATGCCCGACAGCGCCGCTCCCCCGGCCAGCTGCCAGCCGGTGAGCCCGGGCGCCAACTCGCCGAGCCCGCCGCGCACCGCCAGGAGGGTGCCGAGCAGGATGCCGAGGAGCTTGCCGGCGACGAGCCCGCCCACCACGCCGAGCGTGACCGGTGAGGTGAGCGCCGCCCGCAGGGTGTCCCCGCTGAGGACGACCCCGGCGTTGGCGAGGGCGAACACCGGGACGATGACGAAGCTGGTCCACGGCTGCCACAGCTGCTGCAGCCGCTCGCTGGCCGACACCGAGCGGTCGATGCTCAGCCGAGCGGCCCGGGCGAACTCGGGGTTGGGCGACTGCCGGTAGGCCCGCGTCAGCCGGGCGGCGTCCTCCACCTCGGCGACCCGCGCCGGGTAGGCGGGGGTGAACAGCGCGATCACCACGCCGGCGAGGGTGGGGTGGACGCCCGAGGCGTACATCGCGATCCACACCGCGACGCCGAGCACCAGGTACGCCGGGCCGCGCCAGACGTTGAGGTACCGCAGGCCCAGCATCAGCGCGAGGCCGAGCACCGCCAGGGCGAGCGGGACGACCGCGAGGTCCTCGGTGTAGAAGAGCGCGATCACGCTGAGCGCGCCGACGTCGTCGGCGATGGCGAGGGTGAGCAGGAACAGCCGCAGCTGCGCCGGGCAGGCCGGGCCGACCAGCGCCAGCACGCCGAGCAGGAACGCGGTGTCGGTGGAGATGACCACGCCCCAGGCCGACACCGCCGGGCCGCCGAGGTTGAACAGCACGTAGACCAGCGCCGGCACCGCGAGGCCGGTGACGGCGGCCAGCGCCGGGACCGCCGCCCGGCGCCGGTCGGTGAGCTCGCCCATGACCAGCTCGCGCTTGATCTCCAGCCCGACGACGAAGAAGAAGAACACCATCAGGCCGTCGTTGACCCAGTGCTGCAGGTCCAGGGCGAGCTCCGTGCCCCCCACCCGGACGGCGAACTCGGTGTGCCAGAAGGCGTCGTAGGAGTCGCCCACCGGGGAGTTGGCCCACAGCAGCGCGGCCACGGTGGCCAGCAGCAGCAGGCCGGCGCTCCCGGCCTCGGTGCGCAGCCTGCGGCGCAGCGGCGCGACGCGGGCCAGCAGGCCGGAGCCCCCGCCCGGGGAGGACTGCGTGCCGGTCACCACACCCGCGCCCATCGGGCTCCCGTCGCCGGGGTCATCCAGGTCTCCCGCCCCTCCAGGGCCCGGGCGGTGGACGACCGGGCGTGCGGTGGCAGTCTCCCGCCCGCGGGCCGCCCGGTGAAGCCGCCCCGTGGGCCCTCAGGCGTACCGGGCGACGAAGTTGGCCAGCATGCGGCCGGGGTCGGAGACCACCGCGGTGCGCAGCCGCGCGATCAACTCCTCGAGCTCGGCGGGAGGGAAGTAGCCGGCGTGCTGGTAGACCCGCGCCCGCGTGACCACCCCCGGGACGTCGAGCTCGGGGTGGAACTGGGTGGCGTACACGTTGCGCCCGACCCGGAACATCTGCACGGGGCAGGCGGCGGAGGTGGCCAGCAGCACGGCCGAGGGCGGCAGCACCCGGCAGGCCTCCTTGTGGCCGACCAGCGCGTCGAACACCTCCGGCAGCCCGGCCAGCACCGGGTCCTCCCGGCCGGCCTCGGTGAGCTCGATCGCCACGCAGGACACCGGCTCGCCGAAGGTGCGGTCGACCACCCCGCCCTGGTGCACCCCCAGCGTGCCGATGCCGTAGCAGGCTCCGAAGAAGGGGAGGTCGCGCGCGACCACCTCGTCCAGCAGCGGGCGCAGCTCGGCCTCCACGCGGTGCTGGTCCGGCGACTTCTCCTCGGGCGGGTCGCTGGAGTTGAACGGTCCCCCGCCGAGGAAGACGCCGGAGAAGTCGTCGAGGTCCAGGTCCGGCAGCGGGCCGGCCTCCATGCGCACCCGGCGCAGCTGTGCCTCGTCGAGCCCGGTCAGCCGGAGGAACGCCGCGTACTCGTCGTCCGCGGCCTCGTCCTCGGCCCGCGAGGCCAGCAACAGGAACGGGCGCACGGGCGCCGATGCTAGGCCGCTCCGGAGGCCCGACGCGCGCGGCCCGGGGGACGACCGGTCGTCGTCCCCCGGGCCGTGGGGGTCAGGGCAGCAGCTGGTCGAGGTCCGGCTCCTGCGAGAGGGTGCCGTACTCCGTGGCCTTGGCCCCGAGCAGCGCCATGGCCTCCTCGCTGAACTCCGTCCGGAAGGTGGGGATGGTGATCCGCTCCAGCACCGCCGGGTCGATCTCGGTGTAGGTGCCGGTGATCCGCCGGACCTCGTCGGGGTTCTCCTGGGCGAACTCCAGGGACCGGTTCATGGCCCGCTGGAAGGCCTCCACCACCTCCGGCTGCTCCTGGAGCAGCTGCTGGGAGGTGAAGACGCAGGAGATGTCGAGCTCGGGGTGGAAGTCGGAGAAGTTGTACGACAGCACCCGCGCGCCGGCGTCGACGGCCTCGGTGAGGAAGGGGTCGAGGATCCACGCGGCGTCGACCTGGCCGCTCTGCAGCGCGGCCGGGGCGTCGGGGAACGGGATCTCGACGAACTGGACGGCGCCCGGGTCGCCCCCGGCCTTTTCGACCACCGAGCGGATGGTGGTGTCCCCGATGTTGTTCAGGGTGTTGACCGACACCGTACGGCCGGCGAGGTCGGCCATGGACTGGATGGGCGAGTCCCCCGGCACGACGACGGCACCGAAGTCGGGGTTGCCGGCCGTGGAGTTGGCGTTGGTGATGCACTGCAGGGGCAGCCCCTGGTCGACGGCGATCATGGTCGACAGCACGTTGCCGCGCCCGAACTCGAAGTCCCCGGAGACGACGCTCGGGACGACGGCCGCGCCGCCGACCGCGCTCTCGATGGTGAGGTCGAGCCCCTCCTCCTCGAAGAAGCCCTGGTCGACCCCGAGGTAGAGCGGCGCGGAGTCCACGATGGGCTGGGTGCCGATGGTGACGGGGGTCGGGCCCTCCTCCCCCGGCGCCGCGCTCCCGGAGCCGTCGGAGCTCCCGCACGCGGTGAGGGCGAGCAGCGCCGCGGCGCCGACGGCGGCGGCGCGGGACGTGGTTCGGGTCAAGGTGGAACTCCTTCGGGCCGGGAGGGGTGCGGTCGGGGTGGTGCGGGGGCGGTCGGTCACGCCGGCACCCGGGCGCGGTCCCGCCAGAAGCCCCAGGCGCGGGGGATCTGGGCGGTGATGGTCGCCACGGTCGCCGCCGCCTCCTCGTCGGTGAGGAAGACGCACTCGCCGAGGCGCAGCGCCTCGCTCTGCACGCGGGCGTTGACCTCCGCGTACACGGCCCGGTACACGGCCTCCTGCAGCGAGGCGCCGACCGACGTCGAGCCGTGGCCGCGCATGAGGACCACGGAGGCCTCGCCGAGCGACCCCGCCAGCGCGGCCCCGGCGGCGGCGTCCCGCACGAGGAGGTCCGACGCCGCGCCCAGGGAGTCGCGGGCCTCGAAGACGGGCACCCGCGGGGCGAGGAAGCCGGCCATGTGCAGGATCGGCCGCAGCGGCGTCCGGGAGACCCCGAAGGGGATGAGGGCCGGCGAGTGGCTGTGCACCACCGCCTGCACGTCCGGACGCGCCCGGTAGATCTCGGCGTGGATGTACAGCTCGAGGTAGGACGGGCGGGGGTCGTCGGTGTGCCCGTCGAGGGTGATCAGCTGGACGTCGTCGGGCCGGACCAGGCCGGGCGCGAGGTTGCGCGAGAGCAGGAAGGCACCCGGGTCCTCGGCCGACCGGACGCTCACGTGCCCGAAGCCGTCCAGGATGCCCTGGTCGACGAGGACGTGGTTGGCCTCGGCCAGCTCGCTGCGCTGCGCTCCTGGGTCCGCTCGGTCGGCTCCCGCGGCTCGTTCCGGCACGCCGGCCCTCCTCAGCTCCTCGCGGGTGACGGTCACCCGCGCTGGGATCGTGACCCGCACCACGCGGAGGACCGTGCGGCATTCTGGACTGCGGAATCGACCGCTCCGGAACTCAGGAAGGGGCAGCGGTGGACAACGAGCCGGTGTACCGCATCGAGTCCGTCGACTCCGCCCTCCGGCTCGCCGTCCTGCTGCAGCACGAGGGGCCGCTGCGGGTGTTCGAGGCCGCGGAGCGGCTGGGGGTGGCCCGGTCGACGGCGCACCGGATCCTGTCGATGCTGGTGTACCGGGACTTCGCCTGGCAGGACGAGGACCGCCGCTACCACGCCGGCCACGTCCTGCGGCCCATGCCCGCCGCCGAGCCGGCGAGCGTGCTGCGCCGGGTGGCGCTGCCGCACATGCGCAGCCTGGTCGACCAGTGCGCGGAGACGGTGAACCTCGTGGTGCGGACCGGCGACCGTGTGCGCTTCGTGGCCACCGTCGAGTGCGACCAGCTGCTTCGGGTGGGCGACCGCGAGGGCCGCCTGCTGCCGGCGCAGGCGGCCTCGGGCGGCCTGGTGCTGCTGGCCGCGCTGTCGCCGCAGGCGCTGGCGGAGATCTGGTCGGGGCCGGACGCCGGGCCCGTCGACCTGCCGGCGCTCACCCGGACGCTGGCCCGCGTGCGCCGCCAGGGCTTCGCGATCAACAACCAGGCCACCGAGCGGGGCGTCACCGCGATCGGCCACCCCGTCCACCGCGAGGACGGCGAGGCCGTGGCGGCCCTGACGCTGTCGATGCCCACGGTGCGCTTCAGCCGGGTCCGGGTGCCCGAGTGGGTCGCCGCACTCGGCGCGACGGCGCTGGCCCTCGAGCGCGACCTGGCGGCGGCGCCCGGGAACAGCACCGACGGCTGAGCCCGGGCGGAACCTGCCAACCGGGGCGGGCGGTTTTGTGATCCGAGCCACACCACACCCGGGGGCGGACTGCCGATAGAGGCCACATGGCACGTCGGCTCTCCCTCGCGGGGCTCTCGACCGACCCCCGCACCGCCTCCGCGTCCGCTCCGTCGCCCTGGTGGCGCAGCGCCGTGGTCTACCAGGTGTACCTGCGCTCGTTCGCCGACAGCAACGGCGACGGCATCGGCGACCTGGCCGGCCTGCGCTCGCGCCTGCCCTACCTGGCCTGGCTCGGCGTGGACGCGCTGTGGATCAACCCGCACTACCCCTCGGGCGGGGCCGACGGCGGCTACGACGTCGTGGACTACCGCGCCGTCGACCCTGAGTACGGCGACGTCGCCGACCTCGAGGCCCTGGTGGACGACGCCCGCCGGGTGGGCCTGCGGGTCGTGCTGGACGTCGTCCCCAACCACACCTCCGACCAGCACCGGTGGTTCCAGGCCGCGCTGGCCGACCCGGACTGCCCCGAGGCCGGCCGCTACCACTTCGCCCCGCCGTCGGAGGAGCCGCCGAACAACTGGCAGTCCCTGTTCGGCGGGCCGGCCTGGTCGCGCACGCCCGACGGCCGCTGGTACCTGCACCTGTTCGCCCCCGAGCAGCCCGACCTGAACTGGCGCGACCCCGAGGTCGCCGCCGACTTCGAGCGGACGCTGCGGTTCTGGCTGGACCGCGGGGTCAGCGGCTTCCGGGTCGACGTCGCCTACGGCCTGTACAAGGACGCCGCCCTGCGGGACAACCCCGGGTTCTACGCGCCGACCCTGTTCGGGCACGGTCCGGAGCAGGCGATGACGTGGAACCAGCCCGAGGTGCACGACGTGTGGCGCCGCTGGCGGTCGATCTGCGACGAGTACCCCGACACCATGCTGGTCGGCGAGGTCTGCCTGGCCGACCTCGAGCAGGTCGCGCTGTACTCGCGGCCCGACGAGATGCACCAGGCCCTGTCGTTCCGGCTGCTCAAGTCGGCGTGGGACACCGACGCCTTCGCCGAGGCGATCTCCAGCGCGCTGGACGCGTTCGGCACCGTCGGCGCCCCGGTGTCGTGGGTGCTGGGCAACCACGACAAGGAGCGTCAGGTCACCCGCTTCGGCGGCGGCGCGCTGGGCCGCGCCCGCGCCCGCGCCGCGGCGCTGCTGATGCTCGCGCTGCCCGGCTCGGCGTACCTCTACGCCGGCGAGGAGCTGGGCCTGCCGCAGGCCGTCGTCGCCGACGAGGCCAAGCGGGACCCGATCTTCCTGCGCAGCGGCGGCGCCCGCGCCGGCCGCGACGGCTGCCGCATCCCCATGCCGTGGAACGCCACCGACGGGGTCGGCTTCTCCCCCGACGGCGCCGCGGAGCCGTGGCTGCCGATCCCGGCCGACTGGGGCCGGTACGCGGTGTCGCGGCAGGCCGGGCGCAGCAACTCGACGCTGCAGCTCTACCGCCGGGCCCTCGCGGTGCGCAGGGCGCACCCCGCGTTCGCCACCGGCACGGCGACGGTGACCACGCACGGCGACGTCCTCACGGTGCGCTGCGCGGGCGAGGACGAGACGGTGCGCTGCGTGGTCAACATGGGCACCGAGACGGCGCTGGTCGGCTGCTCCGGCACGGTGCTGCTCAGCTCCAGCACGCGGGTGCACGCCGCGGTCGGGACCGTGGCCCTGCCGCCCAACAGCGCCGTCTGGCTGCTCGAGCACTGACGCGGGCCCCCACCGGCCGGGCCGGGACTCCTCCCAGGTGGCGCCGGCCGGGCGCCCTCCGCTCAGCCGGGCTGCAGGGCGGTGCTGCGCCCCAGCACCAGCGAGAGGACGAGCGCGGCCAGCGTGAGTCCCCCGGTGAGCAGCACGACCGCCGTCCAGCCGCCGCCGTCCCAGGCCACGCCGGCGAGGGTGCCCCCGACCGACGAGCCGACGTAGTACCAGAACGAGTACAGCGAGGCGGCCTGCCCGACGGCACGCCCGCCCGAGGCCGCCCGCAGCGCCACCCACCCGCTGGCCACGCCGTGGGCGGCGAAGAAGCCGATGGTGAGCACGCACAACCCGGTGACGAACAGGGCCAGGGGCGCGGCGAGGGTCAGCGCGACCCCGCCGGCCATCACCGCCACCGCGACCGGCACCACGGGCCGCCGGCCGAACCGCCCGGCCAGCTCCCCGCCGACCGCCGAGCTGACCGAGCCGAGCAGGTAGGCCAGGAACACCAGCCCCGCCACCGCCGGCGCGAGCGCGTAGGGCGCGGACTCCAGCCGGAACGTCGCGGCGTTGTAGGCCGCGACGAACGCCCCCATCAGCAGCGCCGCGCAGCCGTACAGGCCGAGCAGCACGGGGTCGGTGACGCCGGCGGCGAGCTGCCGCAGCACCGGCACCTCCCGCGGCACCCGCACGAACCGGCGCGACGGCGGCAGCAGCAGCCGCACCGCGACCGCGCACCCCACCCCCAGCAGCGCGACCCCGCCGGTCGCCGTCCGCCAGCCGCCGAGGTCGACCAGCACGCCGCCGAGCAGCCGGCCGGTCAGCCCGCCGATCGCGTTGCCGCTGACGAACAGGCCGATCGCCCGGGCGGAGACCGACGCGTCCAGCTCCTCCCGCAGGTAGGCCGCGGCCACCGCGGGCAGGCCGGCGAGCGCGAAGCCCTGCAGGCCGCGCAGGACGAGGAGCACCGGCCAGGTCGGGGCCACCGCGACCAGCACCGCGAGGAACGCCGAGGTGGCGAGACTGCCGTGCAGGATCGCCGTGCGCCCGCGCCGGTCGGACACCGGGCCGAGGACCAGCAGTCCCAGGGCGAGGCCCGCGGTGGCCACGGAGACCGACAGCGTCGAGGCCGCCGGGGAGACCGCGAAGACGCGGGTGAGCTCGGGCAGCAGCACCTGCGGCAGGTAGAGCATCGCGAACACCGCCACCCCGGCCAGGAAGATCGCGAGCGTGGCGCGGCGGAAGCCCGGCTCGCCGGCGCGGTACCCCTGGTCGGCCGGGAGCGCGTCCATCCCCCGACTCTGCGCCTGTGACCGGCCACACCACCTGTCAGGTCCCTGTGAGTCACGCGCCACCCCTTGCGCCGCCCCCGGGGCGGGTCGAGGCTGCGGACGCTGCAGTTCCGTTCCGTGGCAGCGGGGGTGGCCCGCCGCCGGTCGTCGCCCCCGGGAGCCGCGATGCCCGCCGTGCACCAGCCCCGCGCGTCCGCGACCGGCCGCACCCGGACGCCGCGCGGGCGCCCGGCGGCCGTGCTGGCCCTGGCGCTGCTCCTGGCCGCCTGCACGTCCGGACCGGCGGGCACGTCCGGCTCGGACGACGCCGCCGCGCCATCCCGGGGCGGGACGGCCGAGCAGGGCCCGGCGGCGTCCGGCGAGCTGCCGCGCCCGGACCACGTCGTGGTGGTGGTGTTCGAGAACGAGGACGCCACGGACGTCGTCGGCAGCTCGGACGCGCCCTACCTGACGTCGCTGGCCCGGTCCGGCGCCGACTTCACCGACGCCCACGGCGAGGTGCACCCGAGCCAGCCGAACTACCTGGCGCTGTTCTCCGGGTCCACCCAGGGCGTCGAGGACAACGACTGCCCGGTGGAGCTGACCGGGGACAACCTCGCCAGCCAGCTGCTGGCCGCCGGGGAGACCTTCGTCGGGTACGCCGAGGGCCTCCCCCGCCCCGGGTACACCGGCTGCGAGAGCGGCGACTACGCCCGCAAGCACAACCCCTGGGTGAACTGGACCGACCTGCCCGACTCGGTGAACCAGCCCTTCAGCGCCTGGCCCACCGACCACGCGCAGCTGCCCACCGTCGCCTTCGTCGTCCCGGACCTGTGCAACGACATGCACGACTGCGGCGTCGACGTGGGCGACGCCTGGGCCGAGGACAACCTCGGGCCCTACGTCGAGTGGGCGACGGCGCACGACAGCCTGCTGGTGGTGACCTTCGACGAGGACAGCGGCACCGACGACAACCACATCGCCACCGTCGTGGCCGGCGCCGGTGTCGTCCCCACCCGCAGCGACCAGCGCATCGACCACTACGACCTGCTGCGCACCATCGAGGACATGTACGGCCTCGAGCCCCTCGGGGAGGCCGCCGACGCCGAGCCGATCACCGGCATCTGGGCCGCGGCGGGCGGCTGAGGCCGCCGCCGGTCCGCTCGCCGCCGGCCGGCCGGCCCGGTAGGCAGGGGGCATGGACCTGCAGCTCACCGGCAAGCGGGCGATCGTCACCGGCGCGAGCCGCGGCATCGGCCTGGAGATCGCCGACGGCCTGGCGGCCGAGGGCGTGCACGTGGCGCTGGTCGCCCGGGGCGCCGAGGCCCTCGACGCCGCCGCCGGCCGCGTCCGGCGGCACGGCACGACCGTCCTGGCCTGCCCCGCCGACACCCGGGACGACGCCGCGGTGCGGGCCGCGGTCGAGCGCGTCGTGGCCGAGCTGGGCGGGGTGGACGTCCTCGTCAACGCCGCCGCCCGGCCGGCGTCCTCGGGGCCCGTGCCGCCGCTGGCCGAGCTCTCCGACGACGCGCTGCGCGAGGAGGTGGAGACCAAGGTGCTGGGTTACCTGCGCTGCGCCCGGGCGGTGGCGCCGCACATGGCCGCGGCCGGCTGGGGCCGGATCATCAACATCAGCGGCCTCAACGCCCGCCGGACCGGCTCCCTCGTCGGCTCGGTGCGCAACGTCGCGGTGGCCGCGATGACGGCGAACCTCGCCGACGAGCTGGGGCCGGCCGGCATCACCGTCACCGTCGTCCACCCCGGCATCACGGTGACCGAGCGCACCGCCCAGCTGCTCGCCGACCGGGCGGCCGAGCAGGGCGGCACGCCCGCGGAGGCGGAGCGGGCGATGGCCGCCGGCACCAGCATCGGCCGGCTGGTCACCGCCCGGGAGGTGGCCGACGTGGTCACCTTCCTCGCCTCACCCCGCAGCGCGGCGATCACCGGGGACGCCGTCGCCGTGGGCGGCGGCTCCCGCGGCGTCATCTCCTACTGACCGCCTCACCCGAGGACGACGAGCAGGTCACCGCCCTCCACCTGCTGCACGGACCCGATGGCCAGGCGCTGCACCGTGCCGGCCGCGGGTGCGGTGATCGCGGCCTCCATCTTCATCGCCTCGATGGTGGCCACCGGCTGGCCCGCGGCGACGCTGTCGCCCTCGGCGACCTGGAGGGTGACCACGCCGGCGAACGGCGCGGCGACCTGCTTCGGGTCGCTGCGGTCGGCCTTCTCCGCGGCCTTGACCGCGGCCTCCACGGAGCGGTCGCGCACCGACACCGGCCGCAGCTGCCCGTTGAGGGTGCACATCACGGTCCGCATGCCGCGCTCGTCGGGGTCGGAGACGGCCTCCACGCCCATCAGCAGCGTGACACCCGGCTCGAGGTCGACGGCGTGCTCGTCGCCGGGCCGCAGGCCGTAGAGGAACTCCTTGGTGGGCAGCACCGAGACGTCGCCGTAGGCCTCCGAGTGGGCCAGGAACTCCCGCGTCGGGCCCGGGAACAGCAGCCGGTTGAGCGTCGCCCGCGGCTCCTTCGCCAGACCGTCGCGGTCGTCCTCGGACAGCTCGGCCGGCGGCTCGGCGGGACGGCGGCCCTCCAGCGCGCGGCTGCGGAACGGCTCGGGCCAGCCGCCGGGCGGGTCGCCCAGCTCGCCGCGGAGGAAGCCGATCACCGAGTCGGGCAGGTCGTACTTCCCGGGCTCCGTGGCGAAGTCCTCCACCGCGACGCCGGACCCGACCAGCTGCAGCGCGAGGTCGCCGACCACCTTCGAGCTCGGCGTGACCTTGACCAGTCGGCCGAGCAGCCGGTCGGCGGCGGCGTAGGCGTCCTCGACCTCCTCGAACCGCTGCCCCAGCCCGAGCGCGATCGCCTGCTGGCGCAGGTTGGACAGCTGTCCCCCGGGGATCTCGTGGGTGTAGACCCGCCCGGTCGGTGACGGCAGGCCGGACTCGAACGGCGCGTAGATGCGGCGCACCGCCTCCCAGTACGGCTCCAGGTCGTTGACCGCCCGCAGGTCCAGGCCGGTGGCCCGCTCGGTGGCGTCGGTGCCGGCCACGATCGCCGACAGCGGCGGCTGACTCGTGGTGCCGGCCATGGACGCGACCGCGCCGTCGACCGCGTCCACGCCGGCCTGCCAGGCCGCCATGAGCGTGGCCAGTTGGCCGCCGGCGGTGTCGTGGGTGTGCAGGTGGACGGGGAGGTCGAACCGCTCCCGCAGCGCGGTCACCAGCGTCGCGGCGGCCGGCGGCCGGAGCAGCCCGGCCATGTCCTTGATCGCGAGCACGTGCGCGCCGGCGTCGACGATCTGCTCGGCCAGCCGCAGGAAGTAGTCCAGCGTGTACAGCGTCTCGCCGGGGTCGGAGAGGTCGCCGGTGTAGCACAGCGCCACCTCGGCCACCGCCGTCCCGGTCTCGCGGACCGCGTCGATGGCCGGGCGCATCTGGGCGACGTCGTTGAGCGCGTCGAAGATGCGGAAGACGTCGATGCCGGTGCGCGCCGCCTCGGCCACGAACGCCGTGGTCACCTGCTCCGGGTAGGGCGTGTAGCCGACGGTGTTGCGGCCGCGCAGCAGCATCTGCAGGCAGATGTTGGGCACCGCCTCCCGCAGCGCGGCCAGCCGCTCCCACGGGTCCTCGTGCAGGAAGCGCAGCGCCACGTCGTAGGTGGCCCCGCCCCACGCCTCCAGGGACAGCAGCTGCGGGGTGGTCCGGGCGACGTGCCCGGCGACGCCGAGCAGGTCCTTGGTGCGCACCCGGGTGGCCAGCAGCGACTGGTGCGCGTCGCGGAAGGTGGTGTCGGTGACCGCCAGCGCGGTCTGTGCGCGCAGGTCCGCGGCGAACGCCTCCGGCCCGAGCTCGGCCAGCCGCTGCCGCGAGCCGTCGGGGGGCGTGGCGCGCAGGTCCACCCGGGGCAGCTTCTCCAGCGGGTCGACCAGGTGCGGGCGCTCCCCGTGGGGCTGGTTGACCGTCACGTCGGCCAGGTAGGTCAGCAGCCGGGTGCCGCGGTCGGCGCTGCTGCGCGCGGTGAGCAGGTCCGGGCGCTGCTCGATGAACGACGTCGTCACCCGCCCGGCGGCGAAGTCGGGGTCGTCGAGCAGGGCGGCCAGGAACGGGATGTTCGTGGCCACCCCGCGGATGCGGAACTCGGCCACCGCGCGCCGGGCCCGGGCGACCGCGGTGGCGAAGTCCCGGCCGCGGCAGGTCAGCTTGACCAGCAGCGAGTCGAAGTGCGCCTCCACCTCCGCGCCCAGCGAGGCGCCGCCGTCCAGCCGGATGCCCGCGCCGCCCGGCGAGCGGTAGGCGGTGATCCGGCCGGTGTCCGGACGGAAGCCGTTGGCGGGGTCCTCGGTGGTGATGCGGCACTGCAGCGCCGCGCCCCGCAGCCGGATGGTGTCCTGCGACAGACCGAGGTCGGCGAGGGTCTCCCCCGAGGCGATCCGCAGCTGGGACTGCACCAGGTCGACGTCGGTGACCTCCTCGGTGACCGTGTGCTCGACCTGGATGCGCGGGTTCATCTCGATGAACACGTGCCGGCCCTGGGCGTCGAGCAGGAACTCGACGGTGCCGGCGTTGACGTAGCCGATGGCGCGGGCGAAGGCGACCGCGTCGGTGCAGATGCGCTCCCGCAGCGCGGGGTCCAGGTTGGGGGCCGGGGCCAGCTCGACCACCTTCTGGTGCCGGCGCTGCACCGAGCAGTCCCGCTCGAAGAGGTGGACGACGTTCCCCTGCCCGTCGGCGAGGATCTGCACCTCGATGTGCCGCGGGTCGACGACCGCCTGCTCGACGAAGACGGTGGCGTCGCCGAAGGCTGCCTCGGCCTCCCGCATCGCCGCCTGCACCGCGCCGGCCAGCTCTGCGGGGTCCTCCACCCGGCGCATGCCGCGCCCGCCGCCGCCGGCGACGGCCTTCACGAACACCGGGAACGGCATGTCCCGCGCGGCGGTCAGCACCGCGTCGACGTCGTCGCTGGGCTCGGTGCTCGCGAGGACCGGCAGGCCGGCCTCCCGGGCGGCGGCGATCGCCCGGGCCTTGTTGCCGGTCAGCTCCAGCACCTCGGCCGACGGGCCGACGAAGGTGATGCCCTCCCGGGCGCAGGCCGCCGACAGGTCCGGGTTCTCCGACAGGAACCCGTAGCCGGGGTATACGGCGTCCGCGCCGGCCCGCCGCGCGGCGCCGACGATCTCGTCCACCGACAGGTAGGCGCGGACCGGGTGGCCCTCCTCACCGATCTGGTAGCTCTCGTCGGCCTTGAGCCGGTGGACGGAGTTGCGGTCCTCCCAGGGGAACACCGCGACCGTGCCCGCACCCAGCTCGTAGGCGGCACGGAACGCCCGGACGGCGATCTCCCCGCGGTTGGCGACCAGGACCTTCGAGAACATGGGGCTCCTCGGGAAGACGACGCGGCTGCGGGCAGGGTAGGGCCGCAAACAGGAGACCGCCCGCGCCCCCCGGTCGACAAGGGGGCGCGGGCAGGTACGGACGACGAGCGGCTACGCGACCTCGGCCGCGCGCTCGGCGAGCAGGTCGAGGGCGATGTCGACGATCATGTCCTCCTGGCCACCCACGAGGCGGCGCCTCCCGACCTCGATCAGGATGCTGCGGACGTCGATGCCGTACTGCGTCGCGGCGGCCTCGGCGTGCCGGAGGAAGCTCGAGTAGACGCCGGCGTAGCCGAGCGTGAGGGTCTCCCGGTCGACCTGGACGGGGCGGTCCTGCAGCGGGCGGACGAGGTCGTCGGCGGCGTCCTGCAGGGCGAACAGGTCGCAGCCGTGCTGCCACTCCTGGAGGTTCGCCACGGCGATGAACGGCTCGATGGGGCAGTTGCCCGCGCCGGCACCGTGCCCGGCCAAGGAGGCGTCCACCCGGGTGACGCCCTCTTCCACGGCGACGACGGAGTTGGCCACCGCCAGCGACAGGTTCTGGTGGGCGTGGATGCCGATCTGCGTGCCCGGGTCGAGCACGTCGCGGTAGGCGCGCACCCGCTCGCGCACGCCGTCCATGGTCAGCCGGCCGCCGGAGTCGGTGACGTAGACGCAGTGTGCGCCGTAGGACTCCATGAGCTCGGCCTGCCGCGCGAGCTCGGCGGCGGGGGCCATGTGGCTGAGCATGAGGAACCCGGACACGTCCATGCCCAGGTCGCGGGCGGTGGCGATGTGCTGGGCGGCGACGTCGGCCTCGGTGCAGTGGGTGGCGATGCGGATGGACCGCACGCCGAGGGAGTAGGCGTGCTCGAGCTCGGCGATGGTGCCGATGCCCGGCAGCAGCAGCGTGGTCAGCACCGCTCGGTCGCAGTGCTCGGCGGCGGCCTCGATCCACTCCCAGTCGCTGTTCGAGCCGGGGCCGTAGTTGAGACTCCCGCCGGCCAGCCCGTCGCCGTGGGCGACCTCGATCGCGTCGACCCCGGCAGCGTCGAGCGCGGCGACGATGCGAGCGACGTCGGCGGGTGAGATCCGGTGCCGGACGGCGTGCATGCCGTCCCGCAGCGTGACGTCCTGGACGTAGAGCTTCCGTGCGGTCATGCGGTCACCTGCGCAGGGGTCCGGGTGGCCAGACGCTCGCCGACCCGCAGGGCCGCCGAGGTCATGATGTCGAGGTTGCCGGCGTAGGCCGGCAGGTAGTGGGCGGCGCCCTCCACCTCGAGGAAGACCGTCACCTTGGTGGTGACCGGACCGGCGCCCTCGGGCAGGAGGGTGTGCACCGGCTCCCCGTCGGGGATCGGGGTGAACTGGACGTCCTGCTTGAGCCGGTAGCCCGGCACGTACTCGGCCACCGTCTCGGCCATCTCCGCCACGGACGCCCGGATGGCGTCGTGGTCGGCGTCGCCGATCAGGCAGAACACCGTGTCACGCATGATCAGCGGCGGCTCGGCGGGGCGGACGCAGGACGAGTGCACCGACCCGACCGGTCACGGCGTTCCTGCGGGTCGCCGGCCGATCGTCTGAGTTCCACTGCTGCACCTCCGGGGCGTGTGGGGGGCGCCAGGACAGCGCCACCGGAGTGATCTGGACAACACCCGCGTGCCGTTCCGTGGACCGGTCCGTGCCTGCCAGGGCGCCCCCGTTCGCCCGATGAGGTCGTGGCGCGCTCGTTCCGCACTCCGGGACGACGTCCTCGCCGGGGCCGTCCGGAGGAGAGACGTTGGCCGGGACGACGACCGCCCGACGACAGGAGCCCGATGGCGCAGCCGCGGACCCCCGCAGCACCTACCTGGTCCTCGGCGCGCTGACCGCCTTCGGGCCGCTGGCGACCGACCTCTACCTGCCGGGCCTGCCGGACATGGCAGGAGCGCTGGACACCACGCCGTCGCTGGCGCAGGCCACCATGGCCACCTGTCTGGTCGGCCTCGCCTTCGGACAGTTGGTCACCGGCCCGCTCAGCGACCGGGTGGGGCGCCGCCACCCGCTGCTGGTCGGGGTGGCGCTCTTCGTGCTGACCTCGGCGCTGTGCGCCCTGGCGTCCTCGATCTGGCTCCTGCTGGCGCTGCGCTTCGTGCAGGGGCTGGCCGGCGGCGCGGGCATCGTCATCGCTCGGGCCGTCGTCCGGGACCTGTTCGAGGGACGGCGGGCCGCGCGCGTGTTCTCGCACCTGGTGCTCGTCTTCGGCCTGGCGCCGGTGATCGCGCCCGTGCTGGGCGCGCAGATCCTGCGGTTCGCCGACTGGCGCGGGTTGTTCCTGGCCCTGGCGGGGATCGGGGCGGTCATCCTGCTCGGCTCACGCGCGGCGCTGCCCGAGACCCTCCCGGAGGAGGGACGGCACACCGCCGGCGTCCGGGCGCAGCTGCGCCAGATGGGCGGCCTGGTCACGGACCGGGCCTTCGCCGGGTACCTGGCGGTCAACGCACTGCAGGGCAGTGTCCTGTTCACCTACATCTCGATGAGCTCGTTCGTGCTGCAGGAGGAGCACGGCCTGGACGCACAGGCCTTCTCCCTGGTGTTCGCGGCCAACGCAGTCGGGCTGGTGCTGGGCGGCCAGGTCAACGGGGCCCTGGTCATGCGCCTGGGCCCGGCGCGGCTGCTCGTCGCGTCGGTGCTGCTGGTCGTCGCCGCGTCGGCTGCGCTGCTCGCCGGCGCGCTCAGCGAGGAACTGGTCGCGGTACTCGTGCCGCTGTTCGTCGTCGTCGCCTGCCTCAGCGGCGTGGGCGCCAACAGCACCGCGCTGGCGCTCACGCCGCACGGGTCCGCGGCCGGGGCCGCCTCGGCCCTGCTCGGCATGGTGGTGTTCGGTGCCGGCGCGGCCCTGCCGCCGCTCGCTTCGCTGACCGGCACCACCGGCGCCGTCATGGCCGCGACGATGCTGGCCGCGAGCGCGCTCATGGCCGTGCTGGTCCTGACCGTCGTCCGCCCGTGGCGCCGCGCGGAGGCCGCGGCGGCAGAGCTGGCCACGAGCACGGCGTAGGACCGGGCACGGGCCACCCTCGGGGCAGGATGGCGGCATGACACGGATGGACCTGCGCGTGCGGCTGCTCGGCCGGCTGGCCGGCCTGGCCTCGGTCGCCTCGATGGACGACGCCCGGCTGCAGCGGGCGCAGCAGCAGCGGATCGGCCACAACCCGCTGACGGACCTGCTGTTCGGCGCGGTCGCCGGTGGCGTGACGCTCGCGGACGGCACCGCGAAAGGCGAGGTGGCGTCCGTGCCGATCCGGGTCTACCGGCCCGCCCGTGCCGCCGACCGACGACTGCCGCTCGTCGTCAACTTCCACGGCGGAGGCTGGACGATCGGGTCGCTCGACACCGCGGACTGGCTGTGCAGCCACGTGTCGATGACCACCGGCGCCGTGGTGGTCTCGGTGGACTACCGGCTGGCGCCCGGGCACCGCTGGCCCGCGGCGGCCGAGGACTGCTACGGCGCCCTCGTCGACGTGGTGGACCGGGCGGCGGACCTCGGCGCCGACCCCGGCCGCGTCGCGGTCATGGGTGACAGCGCGGGGGGCAACCTGGCCGCCGTGGTCAGCCTGATGGCCCGTGACCGCTCCGGTCCGCGGATCGCCCACCAGGGGCTGGTCTACCCGGCGGTCGACCTCACCATGAGCAGCCCCTCGATCGAGGAGAACGCGCACGCGCCGATCCTCACGAAGGCCGACTGCCTGTCGTTCCGCGACCACTACCTCGGCGGCCAGGACCCGACCCACCCCTACGCCTCACCGCTGTTCGCCGACGACCTCGCCGGGCTGCCGCCGGCACTGGTCCAGGTGGCCGAGCACGACCCGATCCGCGACGACGGCCTGCGCTACGCCGCCGCGCTGCGCCGGGCCGGCGTCCCGGTCCGCCTGACCGGGTACGTGGCGATGCCGCACGGCTACCTGAGCTTCCCGCGGATCTGCCGCGCCGCGCCGCAGGCGCTGTCCGAGCTCTGCGCGGAACAGTCCGCCGCCCTGGCCCGGCGCGACTGAGGCCGCCGTGGCCGTGCTCGCCCGGGCCTGGAGCGGGCCGGGCGAGCCGGCGAGCCGTGGCGGCCATTCGTCAGGGGACGAGGATCGCGCGCCCCCGGACCTTCCCGGCGTCGAGGTCGCGCAGCGCGTCCACGGCCCGGTCGAGCGGGTACTGCTGGGTGTGCAGGGTGACCTTCCCGGCCTGCGCGAGCACCATCAGCTCGGCCAGGTCGGTGTACGTGCCGACGATGTTGCCGACGATGTTCTTCTCGCCGGCGACGAAGTCCAGCGTCGGGATGCGCAGCTCGCCGCCGTAGCCGATGACGTAGTACGAGCCGGCCGGGCCGGTCATGTGCCAGCCGTCCATCTCCGCGCCCTGCTCGGCGACGAAGTCGAGGACGACGTTCGCGCCCCCGCCGGTCAGGTCCTGGACCGCCTGCACCTGGTCGCCGTCGGCGAGCACGGTCTCGTCCGCGCCGATCTGCCGGGCGAGCTCCAGGGCGTCGGGGTTGCGGTCGACGACGATGATCCGGGTGCCCGACAGCGCGGCCAGGCACTGGACGCCGATGTGGCCGAGGCCGCCCGCGCCCTGCACGACCGTCGTCGTGCCCGGGTGCAGCAGCGGCAGGGCCTTGCGCACCGCGTGGTAGGCGGTGATGCCGGCGTCGGCGAGTGCGGCGACGTCGGCCGGGTTGGTGGACGGGTCGAGCTTCACGCAGGCCCGGGCGGTGGTGCGCAGGTACTCGGCCATGCCGCCGTCGTCGTTCGACAGCCCGGGGAAGAAGGCGTTCGCACACTGCATGTCGTGGCCGGCGCGACAGGCCGCGCACAGGCCGCAGCTGGGCTGGGGGTGCAGGATCACGGTGTCACCGACGGCGACGTTGGTGACACCCTCCCCCACCGCGTGCACCCACCCGGCGTTCTCGTGCCCGATCACGTAGGGCAGCTCCGGGTTCTGCAGCTCGGCCCACTGCCCCTCGAGGATGTGCAGGTCGGTCCGGCACACCCCGGCGCCGCCGATCTTGACGATGACGTCGAGCGGACCCTGGATCTGCGGTTCGGGGATGTCGTCGATCCTCGGGTCGGAGTGGTACTCGTGCACACGGACGGCCTTCACGGGTGCGTTCCCTTCGAGACGGTGAGCGGGATCAGGGGACGGTCCTCGGGGCGGGGCACCTGGTCGGCCTCCGCCCCCGGGTAGCGGGTGGCGAGCAGCCCGCGGCAGAAGTGCGCGTTGCCGTCGACGGAGATCCGCACCGACCGGGCCCGGCGCAGGACCAGCGGGGCCTGCTCGGGGCTCGGGCGGCTCCCGTCGTCGCCGACCAGCACCGGCGCGCCGGGGTCGGTGGACAGCCCCAGCGCCGCCCGCCGCCGCAGCAGCGCCACGGTGGTGGGGGCACCGGCCGGCAGGTCGGCGAGGGTCAGGCCGGCGACGTCGGCCTCGGTCAGCGACCGGTCGGCGCGCAGCAGCGCGGTCAGCGCCCGCTCCATCGCCGCGGTGTGCGCCTTGCGGGTGAAGGTGGCCCGCAGCTCGTCGAGGGACTCCTCCGCCTCGTGGGCGAAGGTGGCCCGGTAGTCCGTGCCCGCGGCGAGCCCGCGGTTGATCAGGTCGGAGTCGGAGTGGTCGTCGAGGGCCACCACGACCCGCCCGACCCCCCGGACGGCGGCCACCGCCTCGCGGGCGTCGGAGGCCATCAGCCAGGCGAAGTTGGGCGCGCAGAACGACGTCGGCAGGCGCAGGTGCACCTCGACGGTCGCGCCGTCCACGGCCACCGAGCGGACGAAGCCGAGGTCGGTGATCGGCTCGTCCAGCTCGGGGTCGACGACGGCGTCCAGCGCGGCGCGGACGGCGGCCTCGGTGACCTCCCCGGTGAGGACCTGGGTCACCGGCTGCTCCCCCCGGCCATCGCCAGGTCGGCGGCCCCCGGCTCGCGCGGGCCGGTCTCGGTCTCGGCGGCCTCGGGCAGCCGGCACTCCTCCGGAACGGGGAGGTCGTAGAGCCGCGCGGCGTTGAGGCCGAGCACCTTCTTCTTCACGGTGGTGGAGAGCGGCGCGTACTCGGTCATGTCCTCCGGGATCTGGAAGTCCACGAACCGCTCGACCAGCCACTTCGGCGTCCAGAGGGCGTAGTCGCTGGAGAAGAGGATGCGGTCCTCGCCGATCCAGTAGACGAGCTCGCCGATGATCTGCGCGAAGTAGCGCGGCCGGGTGTGGATGAACGGCATCGCCACGGCCAGGCCCGCGTGCACGTTGGGCTCCTGGGTGGCGATCCAGCAGAAGTCCTCCAGCCGGGGCAGCCCGCAGTGCTCGACGACGAAGGTCAGGTCGGTGAAGTCGCTGGCCACGTGGTCGACGTCGGCGACGTCGAAGGCGTCCCGGTCCAGCGGGCGGATGGTCGGGCCCTTGTGGATGTGGATGTTCGTGATGCCCAGCTCGCGGCAGACCTCGAAGTACCGGTAGGCCATGGGGTCGGTGAGCTTCCAGCCGCGGGACTCGCCGTGCCAGTCGGCGGTGTAGAGCTTCACGCCCTTGAGGCCGAACCGCTCGGCGTCGGCGCGCAGCCGGTCCAGGCCGTTCTCCCCGTCGCGGGGGTCCCAGTAGTGGTTGTAGGTCAGCTTGTCCGGGTGGGCCTGGGCCAGCGCGAACGCCTCGTCGGTCTGGCCGAAGCCCCGGTGGTAGAACTCCGCCAGCCGGGCCGGCTGGAAGATCGCGTGGTCGACGATCCCGTCGACGAACACGTCGCGCATCAGCCGCTCGCCGCCCTGGTACAGGTACTCCTCGTACCCCCAGACCTCCGACTCCGGGCTGAGGTTGCGGTGGTAGTCGTAGAAGCAGTCGATGAACTGCTTGCCGTGGACGTTGCGCTGGTTCTCCGGGCGGGCGTCCCACAGCGCGATGTGGGCGTCCACCACGTAGTACTTCTCGCCGTCCTTGGTGTACATGTGCGGCCTCCGTCGGCTCTCCTGTGACGCCTGTCACGCTCGTGGAGCAGACGCTAGGCAGGGCCGGACGGCGGCAGAAGCCGCTCGTTGTCTCACTTTGGAACGCCCCCTGGACGGCGTCCTGCGGGGTTACATTCGTGTGGCGCGGGCCACAGCCACCCGGCCCGCCCCGCCCAGGAGGTGTCCCGTGGACGTGCCCCGGGCCACCCCCGACCCCCTCACCGACCCCGCGCTGGCCGCCCGGCCGGCGCCGCCCCGGCTGCGGGCCTCGTGGCGCCGCAGCCAGGACTACGGCGTCACCCCCGACGAGGTCGTCCCCGTCTTCACCGGCTCCCTGGACACCGGGTCGCTGCTGTACGAGTGCGCGCACCGGGTGCTCACCGACCTGCAGGCGGCGATCCCGAACGAGCCGGTCAGCCTCATGGTCGCCGACGCCGAGGGCCTGGTGCTGGCCCGGCTGTGCCGCGACGCCGGCATCCTCCGCTCCCTCGACCGGGTCCACCTGGCGCCGGGCTTCTCCTACGCCGAGCGCAACGCCGGCACCAACGGGCTGGGCCTGTCCCTCGCCGACCGCGCACCGTCGCTGGTCCGGGCCGCCGACCACTGGTGCGCCGAGCTGCGCGGGTTCACCTGCGCCGCGGTGCCCGTCGTCGACCCGGTGAGCGGCGACCTCGCGGGCAGCATCAACCTCACCACCTGGTCGGACTCGTCCTCGGAGCTGCTGCTCGGCCTGGCCCAGGCCGCGGCCAGCGCCACGAGCGCGCTGATGCTGGTCCGCGCCGGCGGTCGCACGGTCCGACCGGCCCCGCGGGGCGAGGTCTTCCACGTCGTCGGCGGGCACCTCGCGGCGGAGGCGGGCGACCCGTGCGTGTCGGCCGGGTGGCGCGCCGCGGTGGCCGGCGCCGCCGCGGCGGCGGACCGGGTGACCGCGGTCGTCGGGGAACCGGGCAGCGGCAAGGCGACGCTGGCCGCCGCGGCCCGCCGCCGGGTCGCCCCCCGCCAGCGGGTGCTGCACGCGCGGGCGCCCGAGGGCGGGGACGTCGCGCCCTGGCTGGAGCTGTGGACACCGGAGCTGCGCGACCCCGACACCCTCGTCATCGTCTCCGGCCTGGCGCACCTGCCCGCCTGGGCCGCCGACGAGCTGGCGCAGACCCTCGCCGCGGTGCGCCGCAGCGGCCGGCCCCAGCCGTTCGTGCTCACCGCACCCGACTTCACCGCGGTGCCCGGCCGCCTGGCCACCCTCGTCGACACCGTCGTCGAGGCGCCCGCGCTGCGGCACCGCACCGACGACGTGCTGCCGCTGGCCGCCTGGTTCGCCCGGCAGGAGCGGCACCGCCCGGTCGCCTTCACCCCCCGCGCCGCGCGCGCCCTGACCACCTGCGCCTGGCCGGGCAACGTGCGCCAGCTGCGGCGCGCGGTCCGCGACGCGGCGGCCCGCGCCGACCTCGTCGACGTCCACCACCTGCCGCCGGAGGTGCTCGACGGCGGCGGCCGCCCGCTCAGCCGGCTGGAGCGCCTCGAGCGCGACGAGATCGTCCGCTGCCTCACCGAACCGGGGACGACGATCACCCGCGCCGCCGAGGAGCTGGGCATCGGCCGGGCCACGCTGTACCGGAAGATGGCCCAGTACCGGATCACCCTCCCCCGCTGACCCGCCCTCCCACTCGCCTGACCCGGCTTCGCCCGTTCCGCTCCCCGTTGGCACGGTGTGCCGGGGGTCGCGAGCTCCCGCGGCCCGACGACGACCGGGAGGAACGGGCATGAGCCACGGCATCGGGAACGAGCAGGCACGCGCGGCGGTGGACGCCGCCCTCGCCCACGCGGAGGGGCTGGGCGTGCGGGTGAGCGTCGCGGTGGTCGACGGTGCCGGGATGGAGGTCGTCGTCTCCCGCGCGGACGGCGCCCCCGGGTTCACCGCGGGCATCGCGCGCACCAAGGCGGCCACGGCCACGGCGTTCCGCCGTCCCTCCGGGGAGCTCCGCGACGTGGAGGAACGCCGCCCGGAGGTGCTGGTCGTGGCCGGTGCCCAGCTCGGCTTCCGCCCCACGACCCTCGGTGGCGGCCTCCCGGTGCTCCGGGACGGCGAGGTCGTCGGCGGTGTCGGCGTGAGCGGCGCGACCCCGGAGGAGGACACCGCCTGCGCCGAGGCCGCGCTCGAGGTGCTCGCCCGGGCCTGACGGCGTCCGGCCCGCCGCCGGGTGCGGCGGGCCGGCCCCCGGGTGCGACCCGCCCGGGCGCTCCGCCACACGTCCTGGGAAATGAGTGCACACCGTGCAACGATGCACGGCGTGCAAGAAAGCGGGCTCCGGGAGCGCAAGAAGTCCGACACCCGGCGGCGGCTCACCGAGGCGGCCCAGGAACTCGTCCTGGCCGCCGGGCTCGACGGCGTCACGGTCGAGCAGATCTGCAGCCGCGCGGGGGTCTCCCTGCGCACCTTCTTCAACTACTTCGAGTCGAAGGAACTCGCCGTCATCGGCGAGGAGCCCCCCGTCGGCACCCCGGAGACCCGGGCGGCCTTCCTCGCCGGCGGCCCCACCGGCGACCTCCTGGCCGACCTGCTCGGCCTGCTCGACCCGACCCCGCTGTTCACCGAGGTCGGCCGCACCGGCCTGCAGACGGCGATGGCGCTGGCCGAGCGCGAGCCCCGCCTGCTCGCCGTCCACCTGGCCCGGGCCGCTTCGCACGAGCAGGAGATCGCCGGCCTGCTCGCACAGCGCCTCGGCCTGCCCGGCCCCGACACCGGCTGCACCGCGCTCGCCGCCACCGCCCAGGCGCTGGTGCGGTCGGCCTGCCGCGCCTGGTTCGAGGCCGACGACGGCACACCCCTCTCCCCCTACCTCGAGGCGACGCGGACCGCGTTCCTCGCCACCCTCAGCCCGGCGCCGACGACCTCGGCGCCACGACCCGTCCAGGGAGCACGTTGACCACCGCCACCACCGATCCGGCGCCGATCGTCCTGACCCGACGCCGGATCAACCTCATCTTCTCCGCGCTCATCGCGGGCATGCTCGTGTCGAGCCTGGACCAGACGATCATCTCGACGGCGATGCCGACGATCGTCGGCGACCTCGGCGGCGTCTCCCACATGGCCTGGGTGACCACGGCCTACCTGCTGGCCAGCACGATCGTCATGCCGATCTACGGCAAGTTCGGCGACCTGTGGGGCCGGCGCACCCTGTTCCTGGTCGCGATCGGCCTGTTCACCGTCGCCAGCGTCGGCGCCGCCCTGTCGCCGGACTTCACCTGGTTCGTCATCTGGCGCGGCGTCCAGGGCCTCGGCGGCGGCGGCATGATGATCCTGTCGCAGGCGATCATCGCCGACGTCGTGCCCGCCCGGGAGCGCGGCAAGTACATGGGCCCGCTGGGCGCCGTCTTCGGGCTCTCCGCCGTCGCCGGCCCGCTGGTGGGCGGCTACTTCACCGACCACGCGAGCCTGGGCTGGCAGTGGTGCTTCTGGATCAACGTGCCGGTCGGCGTCGCCGCCCTGCTCATCGGCTGGTTCGCCCTCACCCTGCCGCGCCGGCGCAACACCGAGCCGGTGGACTATGCCGGCGTCGTGACCCTGTCGGCGACCACCACGTCGCTGATCTTCTTCACCGACTTCGGCGGCGACCGCGGCTGGACCGACGGCGCCACGCTGGCCCTCATGGCCGCGTTCGTCGTCTCGGCGCTGGCCTTCGTCCTGGTGGAGCAGCGGGCGGCGCAGCCGATCATCCCGCTGAGCCTGTTCCGCAACCGCACCTTCGTCGTCACCACCGCGCTCGGCGCCGCCGTGGGCCTGGGCATGTTCTCGGCGATCGCGTTCATGCCGACGTTCCTGCAGATGGCCTCGGGGACCTCGGCGGCCAACTCCGGCCTGCTGCTGCTGCCGATGATGGGCGGCCTGTTCATCACCGTCATCGGCTCGGGCATCGCGACCACGAAGACCGGGCGGTACAAGGCCTTCCCGATCATCGGGGTGCTCGTCGTGGCCGCCGCGATGGCCTGGATGACCACGCTGTCGGGGGAGACGTCGCTGGTGACGATCTGCACGATGCTGTTCGTCATCGGCCTGGGCCTCGGGCTGATCATGCAGATCGTCGTGCTGGTGGCGCAGAACGCCGTCCCGCCGGCGGACCTCGGCGCGGCCACCGCCACCAACAACTACTTCCGCGAGGTCGGCGCCACCCTCGGCGTGGCGATCTTCGGGACGATCTTCACCAGCCGGCTCACCGAGAACCTCACCGGCGCGCTGCAGGCCAACGGCGAGCAGGCGGTCGCGGCGGGCATCACCTCGCCGGAGAGCCTGGTGCCGGCCGCGGTGCAGGCGGCCGGGGACCCGCTGCGCACGGCCATCGTCGACTCCTACGCCGACGCCCTGGCCCCGGTGTTCGGGTACCTGCTGCCGGCCTTCGCCATCGCGCTGGTGCTGGCGCTGCTGCTCAAGGAGATCCCGCTGTCCGACGTCGCCGGGATGGTCGCCCGCGGCGAGGCGGTGGAGGACCCCGAGCTGGCCCGACGGCACGTACCCGCGGACCGGCCGGAGGAGCCGGCGGACGCCGACGGCCAGCGTGCCGCCGACGACGAGCCGGCACCGGCACCACTGCACTGATCCCCCGCCCGCAGCGGCCGGGTCCCGACACCGGGGCCCGGCCGCGGTGCCGTCAGGGAACGGTGACGACGACCTCCCGGACCGCCTCGCCGTCGAGCAGCCGGGCGCGGGCGCGCTGACGCCGGGCGGTCACCGGTGCGGGAACTGCTCCCGCACCGCGGCCATGTCCAGCTCCCGGATCGTGGCGATGAGCAGCTCCACCGAGTCGGCCGGCAGCGCGCCGGGCTCGGCGAAGACCGGGACCCCGTCGCGGAACACCATCAGCGTCGGCACCGCCCGGACCCCGACGGCCGCCGCCAGGCCGCGCTCGGCCTCCGCGTCGACGGTGGCGAAGAGGAGGTCCGGATGGCGCTCGGCGGCCGCCTCGAACACCGGCGCGAACCCGCGGCTCGGGCCGTACCAGGACGCCCGGAAGTCGACGAGGACGATGCCGCCGGCCCCCACCGTCTCGGCGAAGTCGCCGGCCGAGAGACTGACCGTGGCCATACCGCCCTCCCGCTCCTCCGGCACCCGCGCCCGATGGTCCCTCACGGCCGCCGGCCGGTCCACGTCGGCTCGGGGCCGAGCCGCAGCCGCCGGCGCGCTGCCTCCTCCGAGGGGCTGCGCGGCCCCAGCACCACCTGCAGCGCCCGCAGCTGCGCCCGCGTCACCGGCAGCCGGACGACGCCGCGGCCCCGGCCGGGCACCCCGGCCGCCGCGGCGACCACCGGCGACACGAGCAGCCCGGCGGCCCCGGCGAGGCCCTGGTAGAACACCTGCTCCCCTGCGCCGAGGCCGGGCGGGGCGGTGAGGAAGGAGCGCAGCTCGCCCGGCACCGGCTCGAGCACCGGCCGGTAGGAGGCCAGCGCCTCGGCCAGCTCGGCCGCGGTCGCCGGCAGGTCGTCGGCGCCGAGGGCACGGGCGCTGCGGGCCCACTCGGCCACGTAGGTGTCCGGCCAGCGGCGCCCGAAGCGCGCCGGCGCCGGGCGGCCGACGGCCTGCTGCGCGGCGAGGAAGGCGTCGGTGAACGCGAGGTGCACCCAGCGCAGCAGGTCCGGGTCGCCGGCGGAGTAGGGCCGGCCCGCGGCGTCGGTGCCGCGGACGACGGTGTGCATGCGGCGCACCCGGGCGGCCTCCCGCTCGGCGAGCTCCGCCGACCCGAACGTCGTCACCACCAGCCAGCGTGCCGTGCCGGCCAGCCGCGCCCAGGGGTCGGCCAGGTAGGCGGAGTGCCGTTGCACGCCGGCCAGCGCGAGCGGGTGGGCGGCCTGGCCGAGGAGCGCGGCGATCCCGCCGACGAGGGTGGACAGGTCGCCGTGCACCCACCACACGACGCCGTCCGGCTCGAACCATCCCGGCCCGCTGCCCACGGTGCCGATGTCGCGGACCCAGTCGGGCACCCCGGCCGGGTCGCCGGACACGCGGGCGCGGAACCGGGACCGCACGGCCTCGGGCAGGGCGGTCACGGCGGGCACGCCTCCACGGTCCCAGCCCGGCCGCGCGACGGCACGGTGCGCGAGAGCCCAGCAGCCGGCGGCGGGTGAGCAGGGTGCCGACGTCGGAGCCGAGCCCCTGGTCGACGACCTCCTCGCGGGGTCGGGGCAGGAGGCGGCCCTGGTACCGCGTCGCCGGGTCGTCCTGCTGGTGGTGCGCCATCTGTCCCCCGTCGTCCGGCCGGTTCCCGGAGGGAGGGTCGTCCGCCCGGCCGGGGGCCGGCTGGGGGCGCCTGGGAGACGGCTGGACGCGCACCCCGGGCCGGCCCCGGCCGGCGGTCAGACGGCGGCGGCCTCCAGCTCGTAGCCGATCGGCTCCATCGTCGGGAACTCGTGCACGGCCGGCAGCACCTCGCGGGCGAAGAGGGCGGTGCTCCTCTCGGCGACGTCCTGGGGCATGTTGCCGAAGCGCATGACCAGCATGAACTCCTCGGGGTGGAACTCCTCGGCGATCGCCCGCAGCTTGGCGATGCACTGCTCGGGCGTGCCCCAGACGTGGTTGTCGAGGTAGGTCTGCGCCATGCCGGCGGTGGCGACCTCCTTCGACGGCACGGCGTTCGCCATCTGCGCGTAGTGCTCGTAGCCCTTCGTCGTGGCGAAGTGGTTGCTGAACAGCTCGTAGTTCCGGACGGCGCTGTCAGCGTACTGCGGCACGAACTGGCGGGCACCCGCCTCCGCCTCGGCCTCGGTCTCGGCGCAGAAGACGTTCATGTGGATCCGCGGCCGCACCGGCGGCAGCCCGCACTCTGCGCGGGCGCGGCTGAACTCGGTGAGGTCGGCGTGGTAGTCCGCCCACGGCTTCTGCGGGATGATCAGCGGCTTCAGGCCGAAGCGGGCCCCGATGGGCGCCGAGGCCGGCGACCCCCACGAGAAGTGCATCGCGTCCAGCAGCTGCTGCGGGTCGCGCGGGCGGGGCCGCATCGACACGTCCTCGAACCGGTAGTGCTCCCCGGCGAACCTGAACCGCTCCTCGGTGAGCGCCTTCTGGATGACCTGGATGCTCTCGGCGAAGCGCTCCTTGGACTCGTTCATGTCGAAGCCCAGCTGCCGGAACTCGCGCCGGCCGGCGCCGCGGCCGACCCCGATGAACGGCGTCCGCCCGCGCAGGACGTACTGGAGCATCGTCATGTCCTCGGCGACGCGCAGCGGGTGGTGCCAGGGCAGCACGACGATCATCGTGCCGACGTCGATCCGGCTGGTGGCGCCGGCGAAGTAGGTCAGCAGCTGGATCGGGTTGGTGATCATCGTGTACGGGCTGACGTGGTGCTCGACGGTCCACAGCGAGTCGAAGCCGAGGTCCTCGATCTTGAGCGCCGACTCGATCTCCTCGTCGTAGCGTCGAGCGTCCTCCGCGGGGTCCAGCGGGGGCACCGGCTCCCCGGCCTCGACCGCCTCGAAGCGGTCCCAGTCCTGGTAGCCCTGGATGAAGAGCGTGATCCCACAGCGCATGTCCGTGCCTCCTGGCGATCGGGACAGAGGGGGTGACCACTGCCCGGCCCGGCAGTGAGGTGGGTCACAGTGACAGCGCCCCCGGTCCGCCGTCAACTGACTGGACTGCGGTCCAGCGACTCGTTGACCCGACCGTCGGAGCCGCCCTACTGTGGCGCGGCTCACACCCGTGGGAAGGGGTCGGCCGGGCCTGCCGGCGGACGTCGTCAGCGCAGACCGAGGAGAGGTCATGGCCGCAGAGGTGTCGGTCGAGGGGCACGTCGCTCCCGGGTTCGATGGCGTGCGGGAGGCCTTCGAGGACAACTTCCGGGTCCGCGGGGACGTCGGCGCCTCGGTGGCGGTCTACGTCGACGGCAGCCCCGTCGTGGACCTGTGGGGCGGGGTCGCCGACCCGGTCACCGGCCGCGCGTGGGGCCCGGACACCACCACGACGGTCTACTCCGCGACCAAGGGGGCGACGGCGATCCTGGTGCACGCCCTCGCCGAGGCCGGCGTGCTCGACCTCGACGCCCCGGTGGCGCCACCTACTGGCCGGAGTTCGCCGCGGGCGGCAAGGCCGGCGTCCCGGTGCGCATGCTGCTCACCCACCAGGCGGGCCTGCCGGTGCCCACCGCGCCGCTGACCCGGGAGGAGCTGTTCGCCGGCCGCCCGGCCGCCGCCGCGCTCGCCGCGCAGGAGCCGCTGTGGGAGCCGGGCACCGCGCACGGCTACCACGCCCTCACCTTCGGGTGGCTGCTCGGCGAGCTGGTCGCCCGGGTCACCGGCCGGTCCCTCGGCGAGGAGTTCGCCGAGCGGATCGCCGCGCCGCTCGAGCTGGACCTCTGGATCGGCGTCCCCGAGGGCACCGACGTCGACCACGCACCCCTGATCGACGGCGTCCCCGACCCCGGGGCGCTCGACGCCATCGAGGACCCCCAGGTCAAGGCCGCGGTCCTGCAGATCGTGGGGGCGATGACGGACCCCACGTCGCTGTTCGCCCGGGTGCTGTCGACCAACGGCGCGCTGCCCACCCCGCACGCCGAGACGTGGAACGACCCGCGTGCCCTGCGCATGCAGCAGCCGGCCGCCAACGGCGTGACCAACGCCCGCTCGCTGGCCCGCATGTACGCGGCGACCGTCGCACCGGTGGACGGCGTCCGCCTGCTGTCCGAGGCCACCGTCGAGGCCGCCCGCGCCGAGCAGGTCTTCGGCGCCGACCGGGTCCTGATGAGCCCGAGCCGGTTCGGCACCGGCTTCATGCTCGACCACGCCGGGCTGCCGCTGCTGGGTCCCGCCTCCTTCGGCCACCAGGGGGCCGGCGGGGCCCTGGGCTTCGCCGACGTCGAGCACCGGGTGGGCTTCGGCTACGCGCAGAACCAGCTGGGCGCCTCCCTGGTCGGCGAGCCGCGGACCGCCGCCCTCATCGACGCCGTCCGGGCCAGCCTGGGGTGAGCCCCGCCGGCGGGCCCCGGGGAGCCGCCGCGCCCGGGGCCCGGACGGCGGAGCGGACGGCGTCGTTCCGTCCCTACACTCAGCCGGTGTCCGAGGAGGCCCCCGCAGCGCAGGTGAGGGCGCGCCCGAGCATCCGCGAGGCGCAGAAGGCCTCGACCTTCGAGGTGCTCCTGCAGGCGGCCGAGGAGCTGTTCGTGGAGCGGGGCTACGCCGCCACCACGATCGAGCAGATCGCCTCGCGGGCCGGCGCCAGCCGCGCGACCTTCTACCTGCACTTCGACGGCAAGTGGCAGGCCGCCGCGGCGCTCGCCGAGCGCCGGCTGATGCCCGAGACCATCGAGTACTACCAGCGCCTCGACGCCCTCGGCGTCCCCACCCGCGAGCAGCTGCGGGCCTGGCTCGACGACGCCCTGGGCTTCTACGAGCGGCACCGCGACGACGTCGTCGTCAACCGCCAGGCCGTCGGGCTCGAGCCGGAGCTCGCCGCGCTCACCCCGCAGTTCCTGGGCCGGTGCGCGGACGCGATGTCCGGCTACCTGGCGCGGTGGGGCGAGGACCACCGCGAGGAGGCGCGGCTGCGGCTGAGCCTGCTGATCATCCAGCTGACCGACTTCGTCACCGACTGGGTGATCGGGTACTGGCAGACCGACCGGCAGGTGGTGCTCGACGTCCTGCTGGACCTGTGGATCGCGGGCCTGGGCCTGCACCGGGAGCCGGGCACCACCCCCGGCGGCTGACCGGAGGGTCAGGTGCCGGCCAGCTCGGCCACCAGAGCGTCGAGGGTGGCCCGGGCCCCCCGCTCGTGCAGCGAGGTCAGCGCCGCGAGGTAGGCCGAGGCGAACCGCTCGTCGTCGACCAGGTCCCCGAACAGCTCGCGGTCGGCGACGAAGGCCAGCGGGTCCTGCCGCTGGCGGCGGGCGGAGGCGGCGAGGGTGTCCCGCCGGCGGTCGGCGATCTCGATCGGCTGCCCGTCCTCGTCCACGCCCTCGGAGTACCGCGCCCAGCCGGCGACGATCGCGGCCGACCGGCGCACCTCCCCGCCGGCGGCGAGGTTGTCGCGCACCACGGGCAGCAGCCACTTCGGCAGCCGCTCGGAGCCGTCGAAGGCCAGCCGCGCCAGCGTGTCCCGGATGTGCGGGTTGGAGAAGCGCTCGATCAGGCTGTGCCGGTACTCGTCGAGGTCGATCCCGGGGACCGGCAGGAGGGTCGGCGTCGCCTCCTCCTCCATGTAGCCGAGCAGGAACCGCCGGAACAGCGGGTCCTGCGCCGCGTCGTGCACCAGCCGGTAGCCGGCGAGACGCCCGAGGTAGGCCAGCCCCTGGTGGCCGGCGTTGAGCAGCCGCAGCTTCATCCGCTCGTACGGGTCGACGTCCTCGACGACCTGCACCCCGGCGTCCTCCAGGGGCGGGCGGCCGAGGCCGAAGCGGTCCTCGACGACCCACTGGGTGAACGGCTCACAGACCACCGGCCAGCCGTCCTCGACGCCGAAGCGCCGGGCGACCTCGGCGCGGTCGTCGTCGGTGGTCGCGGGGGTGATCCGGTCGACCATCGAGTTGGGGAACGGCACCTCGCGGTCGACCCACGTGCCGAGGTCCGGGTCCCGCAGCGCGGCGTAGGCGGCGAAGCTGCGGCGGGCGACGTCGCCGTTGTGCTGGATGTTGTCGCAGGAGACCACGGTGAACGGGGGCAGCCCACGGTCGCGCCGGCGGACCAGCGCCTCCACCACCAGGCCGAAGGACGTCGCCGGAGCCGCCCCGGGCCGCAGGTCGTGCACGACGCCGGGGTCGGAAGCGTCGAACTCCCCCGTCACCGGGTCGACGTTGTAGCCGCCCTCGGTGACGGTCAGGGAGACGATCCGCGTGGTCTCGGCGGCCATCTTCTCGACCACCGCGTCGGGGTCGTCGGGGGCCAGCAGGTACTCGACGATCGACCCCACCACCCGGGCCTCGAGGCTGCCGTCGGGGTGCTTGACGACCAGCGTGTACAGCCCGTCCTGGGCCGCCATCACCTCGGCCATGCGACGGTCCGACGGCAGCACGCCGACGCCGCAGATGGCCCACTCCTCCGCCTCGCCGCGCTCCAGCAGGCGGTCGAGGTACATCGCCTGGTGGGACCGGTGGAACGCGCCGACGCCCAGGTGCACGATGCCGGCCCGCAGCCGGGACCGGTCGTAGGTCGGCACCGACACCGTGCCCGCGAGCGACGGCAGCGACGAGGCGTCGAGCGGCGCCATGACGGTCTCCTCGGGGGTCAGGTGGGCAGCCGCCGTCCGGTCGACGGCGAGAACACGTGCTCCTTGCCCGGCTGGATGCGCAGGTGCACCTGCTCACCCTTCGCCGGCGGCCGGGCCGGGTCGACCCGCGCGACGATGCTGTCGCCCAGCGGGCCCGAGTCCTCGCGCAGCTCCGGCAGCGTCCCGTGCAGGAACGCGTCGGAGCCGAGTTCCTCGACCACCCCGACGTCCACGGGGAAGGCGCCGGCGTCCTGCGCCGAGACGAGGTCGAGGGCCTCGGGCCGGAAGCCGACGACGACGCGGTCGGCCCCCTCCGCGGACAGCGCGCTCAGGGCCGCGGTGCTCAGCGGCAGGCGCGCCCGCCCGAGCACCGCGTGGCCGTCCTCGATGCGGAACTCGGCGATGTTCATGCCCGGGGAGCCGATGAACCCGGCGACGAAGACGTTGGCCGGCTCCTGGTAGAGCCGCAGGGGCGTGTCGCACTGCTCCAGGACGCCCGCCCGGAGCACCGCCACGCGGTCGCCCATCGTCATCGCCTCGACCTGGTCGTGGGTGACGTAGACCGTCGTCGTCCCCAGGCGGCGCTGCAGCGCGGCGATCTGGGTGCGGGTCTGCACCCGCAGCTTGGCGTCGAGGTTGGACAGCGGCTCGTCCATGCAGAACACCTGCGGCTGGCGGACGATGGCCCGGCCCATGGCGACGCGCTGGCGCTGGCCACCGGAGAGCGCCTTGGGCTTGCGGTCCAGGAACTGCTCCAGGTCGAGGATCCTGGCCGCCTCCCGGACCCGGGTCGCGATCTCCTCCCGGCTCCTGCCTGCGATCTTCAGGGCGAAGCCCATGTTGTCGCCCACCGTCATGTGCGGGTACAGGGCGTAGCTCTGGAACACCATCGCGATGTCCCGGTCCTTGGACTTCAGGTTCGTGACGTCCCGGTCCCCGATGCGGATGCTCCCGCGGTCGACGTCCTCCAGGCCGGCGAGCATCCGGAGGCTCGTGGACTTGCCGCAGCCGGAGGGCCCGACCAGGACGAGGAACTCGCCGTCGGCGATCTGCAGGTCGAGGGAGTCGACCGCGGGCTTGTCCGAGCCCGGGTAGATCCGGCTCGCCTTGTCGTAGGTGACGGAGGCCATCGGGTTCTCCTCGCTCGAGTCAGGTCTGGGGGTGGACGACGGCCACCTGCGGGCGGACGGCTGCCCTCACTTCACGGCGCCGAGCGACAGGCCCTGCACCAGCTTGTCCTGGGCGGCGAACCCGGCGACGAGCACCGGCAGGGACACCACGAAGGCCGCCGCGCACATCTGGGCGAGGAACAGGCCCTGGCTGGTCACGAACCCGGTCAGGTACACCGGCGCGGTCAGGGCCCGGGTCCCGGTGAGGGTCCGGGCCAGCAGCAGCTCGTTCCAGCTGAAGATGAAGCAGATCAGCGAGGTCGCCGCGATCCCCGGCAGGACGATGGGCGCCACGACCTGGCGCAGCGTCCGCAGCAGCCCGGCGCCGTCCATCGCGGCCGCCTCGAGGATCTCCACCGGGACCTCGGCGAGGAACGAGCGCATCATCCAGACCGCGATCGGCAGGTTCATCGAGGTGTAGAGCACGATGAGCAGCCAGATGTTGTCGAGCAGCCCGCTCCACTGGGCGAACAGGTAGATCGGCAGGATCCCGGCCACCACCGGCAGCATGCGGGTGGACAGGAAGAAGAACATGACGTCGGTCCACTTGCGCACCGGCCGGATCGACAGCGCGTACGCCGCCGGGATCGCCAGCAGCAGCACCAGGATCGTGGAGACGATGCTGGCGGTCAGCGAGTTCAGCAGTGCCGGCCAGGGGTTGGTCCCGGTGCCGACGCCGAAGAACGTCCGGTAGCCCTCCAGGGTCAGCGGTGCGAAGACCGAGGGTGGGTTGGTGGCGGCGGCCTCCTCGCTGTGGAACGACGTGAGCACCATCCACAGCACGGGGGTCACGAAGAGGAGCCCGACCACCCAGGCCACCAGGCCGAGGACCAGCCCGCCCCGCGGCTTGCGCGGCCGGCGGGGCGCCCCCTCGGGCGTGCGGGTGGCGGGGACCGGGGCGACGTCGGTGACCGAGCTCATCGCACGTTCTCCTCCTGGAACAGCGTCGACACCGTCCGCAGCGCCAGGGTGGCGATGACGATCGTGCCGATCACGGTGATGACGCCTGCCGCCGACGCCAGGCCGTAGTCGTGGGCGGTGTAGAAGGTCTGGTAGATCGTGTAGGGCAGGTTCGCGGTGCCCAGGCCACCCGAGGTGATGACGAAGACTGCGTCGAAGGTCTGCACGATGTAGATCGCCCCGAGCAGCGCACCCAGCTCCAGGTAGCGGCGCAGGTGCGGGAAGGTCATGTAGCGGAAGATCTGCCAGCTGCTGGCGCCGTCGATCCGGGCCGCCTCGATCACGTCCAGCGGCCGGCTCTGCAGGCCCGCCAGCAGGATCAGCATCATGAACGGCGTCCACTGCCAGATGAGGGCGATCTCGATCGACGCCAGCGGCGCCATCGTGATCCAGTCCGGCTGCGGCGCGTCGTCCGAGCCGAACAGCCCCCAGAGCCAGGTCAGGGTGCCGTTGAGCAGGCCGTACTCGGGGTTGAACAGCGCGTGCTTCCACAGCAGGGCCGCGGCGACCGGGACGACGAGGAACGGCGTGATCATCATCGTGCGCACCGCGCCGCGCCCCAGGAACTTGCGGTCCAGCAGCAGCGCGATGCCCATGCCGAGCAGCAGGCTGACCAGCACGACCACCACGGTGAGCTGGATGGTCACGATGATCGCGTCGCGCGTGGCGACGTCGGTGACGACGTCGACGTAGTTGCTGAAGCCGGTGAACCCGCGCTCGTCCGGGTAGTAGGCGTTCCAGTCCATGAACGAGATGACCAGCGTGGCCACGAACGGCAGCTGGGTCACGATGATCATGAAGACCAGCGCCGGCAGCAGCGGCGCCCGCCGCGCCCAGTCGGCCGACCGGCGCAGTGCTCCGCCGGACGGGGGGCCGGGCGGCCGGACGTCCTCGCGGCTGCGTTCCAGGGTGGTGCTCATGGCCGCTCCCGGTCGGGTGGGGGTTCGGGCAGCGCGGGCCGCGCGCCGCACGACGAGGTGGTGGTGGTCATCCCGACGACTCCCGCTCCTGGTAGCGCTCGGCGACGTCCTCGGCCAGCTGCTGCCCCCGGTCGAGGGCCTCCTGCACGGTCATCCGGCCGGCGATCGCCGAGCTGACGTCCTGGGACACCCGCGTGCCCAGGTCGGGGAACTCCGGGATGCCGACGAACTGGATGCCGGGCGCCGGGCGAGGCTGCACGCCGGGGTTCAACGGGTCGGCCGACCGGATCGCCTCGACCGTCGGCTGGGCGAAGGCGCCGGCCTCCGCGAGGTAGTCGGGGTTCTCGTAGGTCGACGCCCGCTTTCCCGCCGGGACCCGCGACCAGCCGAGCTCCTGACCGACCAGCTCCTCGTACTCCCGGCTGGACGCCCAGGAGATGAACTCCCACGCGTTGTCCTTCTTGGTGCTCGCCTGCTGGATGCTCCACGCCCAGGCGTACAGCCACCCCGAGCTCTGGGTCTCCACCACCGGCGCGGCGACGTAGCCGATCCTGCCCTTGACCGGGGAGCCCTCGGCCTCGAGCGACCCGGCGGCCGAGGTGGCGTCGTACCACATGGCGACGTTGCCCTGGATCAGGTTGTTGAGGCACTCGGTGAAGCCGGCCTGGGGTGCACCGACCTCCCCGTGCTCGCGGACGAGGTCGACGTAGAACTGGGTGGCCTCGACGAACTCCGGGCTGTTGACCTGCGCCTCCCAGTCCTCGGTGAACCAGGTGCCGCCGAAGGTGTTCACCGCCGTGGTCAGCGGCGCGAAGATCTGGCCCCAGCCGGGCTGCCCGCGCAGGCAGATGCCGGCCATGCCCGGCTGCGTGCCGTCGACGGCCGCGGCGATGTCGGCGACCTCCTGCCAGGTCGGCTTCTCCGGCATCGTGAGGCCGGCCGCCTCCAGGACGTCGGTGCGGTACATGAGGAACGAGGACTCGCCGTAGAACGGCTCGCCGTAGACCCGGCCGTCGTCCCCGGAGAGGGACTGGGTCATCGGGCCGAGGACGTCGGCCTGGTCGAACTCGGCATCGGCCGCGATGTAGTCGTCCAGCGGCGCCACCCACCCGCTGCGCGCGTAGATCGGGATCTCGAAGTTGCTCAGTGTGGCGACGTCGTACTGGCCGGCCTGGCTGGAGAACTCCTGGCTGATCTTGTCCCGGACGTCGTTCTCCGGCAGCACCGTGTAGTTCACCGAGATGCCGGTCTCGGCGGTGAAGTGCTCCGCGGTGAGCTGCTGCAGGTCGACCATCTGCGGGTTGTTGACCATCAGCACGTTGATGCTGTCCTCCCCACCCCCGCCGGGACCCCCGCCCCAGCCGGCGCACCCGCTGACCCCCAGGGCCAGGGCGGTGGCCGAGGCGAGTGCCAGACGGGGTCGGTGCCCGGCCCGGCGGGACCGGCGACCTCGGTGGACGGGTGCAGACATGGTCTCTCCCCGGACAGGCACCGGGACAGCGCTGCTCATCTGAGCGGCTCATCCCTCATCTGTGTGACGGAAGTCTCGTCAGGACGCCGGTCGGCGTCAAGATGCGGTGCAATGGGAGCGACCGATCCGCTCGGCTGAGCAGAAGGGCCCCGCATGCCCCCGCAGGACACCGGCCCCGCCCAGGTGGTCCTCACCGCGTCCGTCGCGCGCCGCTACTACCTCGACGGCCGGTCGAAGGTGGAGATCGCCGGCGAGTTCGGGCTCAGCCGGTTCAAGGTCGCGCGGCTGCTCGACGCCGCGCGGGCCAGCGGCCTGGTGCGCATCGAGATCCGGCACGACGGCGAGATCGACGTCGACCTGTCGGCGCGGCTGCGGGACCGGTACGGGCTGCAGCACTCGGTCGTCGTCGACACGCCGGACGACGACCCGCCCACCCTGCGCGACCACGTCGGCCGCGCCGCCGCGCAGCTGCTCGCCGAGGTGGTGACGGCGCAGGACGTGCTCGGCCTGGCCTGGGCGCGGTCGGTCAGCGCGATGGCGCGGGCCCTCCCCCCGCTGCCGGGCACGCCGGTCGTCCAGCTCACCGGGGCGCTCTCCCTCCCCGACGGGCCGGACACCTCCGTCGACGTCGTCCGCGACGTGGCCGCCGCCTCGGGCGGGGTGGCGCACTGCTTCTACGCGCCGCTCACGGTGCCCGACGCCGCCACCGCGCGCGCCCTGCGCCAGCAGCCCGAGGTCGCCCGCGCCTTCGGCCAGCTGCCGTCGGTCACCAAGGCCGTCGCCGGCGTAGGGCTGTGGGAGCCGGGCCAGTCGACCATCCACGACTCGGCCTCGGACGCCGACCGGCGGGCGTTGCGCGAGCTGGGGGTCTGCGCCGACATCTCCGGCGTCTTCGTCTCCGCCGAGGGCGAGCCCGTCCCGACGGAGCTGGCCGACCGGATGATCGCGATCAGCGCCGAGGAGATGCGGGCGATCCCCGAGGTCGTCGTCGTCCCCTACGGCGTGCGAAAGGCGCCGGCCGTGCGCGCCGCCCTCCGCAGCGGCCTCGTCGGGGGCATCGTGACCCACACGGCGCTCGCGCGGGCCGTGCTCGAGGAGACCTGAGGGGCCCGGGCCGGCGCGGGCACGAGGACCTGGAGGTCCGGTGCCCGAGAACAGGGACACCGAGGTCGCCCTGGTGGGCGGCACGGCCAACCGCGGCGAGGTCGTGCGGGTCGGGGACACCGTCCGGCGTCCGCTGCGCCCGACCAGCCCGGCCACCCACGCCCTGCTGCGCCACCTCGCCGACGTCGGGTTCGCCGGCGCGCCCCGGTTCCTGGGCCTGGACGACCTGGGCCGCGAGGTGCTCTCGTTCGTGCCCGGCACCGCGGTCACCCCGCCGTACCCGCCGTGGGCGCTCACCGACGAGGCGCTGGACAGCGTGGCCGCGCTGCTGCGCGACTACCACCGGGCGGTGGGCAGCTTCGACCCGTCGCCGTACGCGTGGCCCGCGTCGCCGCCCGACCCGTTCGCCGGCGAGCTGGTCAGCCACAACGACGTCAACCTGGACAACGTCGTGTTCCGCGGCGGGCGGGCGGTCGCGCTCATCGACTTCGACCTGGCCAGCCCCGGCTCGCGGGTCTGGGACGTCGCCTGCGCCGTCCGCCTGTGGGCGCCGCTGGACCGGACCGGTACGTCGACGACCTGCGGCGCGGGCGCGGGCTGTTCCGCCTCCGGCGCTTCGTGGACCGCTACGGCCTGACCGACGCCGACCGGGACCGGCTGGTCACCGCCGTCCGGCTCAACCACGACTGGTGCTACGACATCGCCGGCACCGCGGCCGCCGGCGGCCACGCCGGCTTCGCCGAGTACCTCTCCGGCGGCGGGCTGCAGCGGGCCGAGCGCACCCGCCAGTGGTACGTCGAGGACGGCGACCGGCTGCGGGCCGTGCTGCTCCGGCGGCCGGCCGGCGGCGCCGCGGCCCCGGTCCGGTAGCCGGTGGCCGACCCCGGTCCGCGCTGCGCGCCCGCCGTCGGCGGGCGAGGGTGGTCGGGCACGGCACGCGACGACGGGAGGGTGCGGCGATGGCGAACGCCTGGTTCGAGTCGGTGGCGGAGGCCCAGCGGCGGGCGGAGCGGCGGTTGCCGAAGGGCGTCTACGGCGCCCTGGTGGCCGGCTCCGACCGGGGGCTGACCGTCGAGGACAACACCGCGGCCTTCGGCGAGCTGGGGTTCGCGCCGCACGTGGCGGGCCTGAGCAACGACCGCCGGCTGGCGACGTCGGTCATGGGTCAGCCGGTGTCGATGCCGGTGGTGATCAGCCCGACCGGCGTGCAGGCCGTGCACCCCGACGGCGAGGTCGCCGTCGCACGGGCCGCGGCCGCCCGGGGCGTGGCGATGGGCCTGTCCTCCTTCGCCAGCAAGCCGGTCGAGGAGGTCGTCGCGGCCAACCCGCAGACGTTCTTCCAGATGTACTGGGTCGGCGACCGCGACGCGATGGCCGCCCGCATGGAGCGCGCCCGCCGGGCCGGCGCGGTCGGCCTCATCGCCACGCTGGACTGGTCGTTCGCCTACGGCCGCGACTGGGGCAGCCCGTTCATCCCCGAGAAGATCGACCTCGAGGCCGCCCGCCGGTACGCGCCGCAGGTCCTGCTCAAGCCCCGGTGGCTGCTCGACTTCGCCCGGACCGGGAAGGTCCCGGACCTCACCGTGCCCAACATGGTCGCCGAGCCCGGCGCGCCGGCGCCGACCTTCTTCGGCGCCTACGGCGAGTGGACCCAGTCACCGATGCCCTCGTGGGACGACGTCGCCTGGCTGCGCGAGCAGTGGGGCGGGCACTTCATGCTCAAGGGCGTCATGCGGGTCGACGACGCCGAGCGCGCGGTGGACGCCGGCGTCACCGCGATCTCGGTGTCCAACCACGGCGGCAACAACCTCGACGGCACCCCGGCGGCCATCCGCGCCCTGCCCGCGATCGCCGAGGCCGTGGGCGACCAGGTCGAGGTCCTCATGGACGGCGGCATCCGCCGCGGCACCGACGTCGCCAAGGCCCTCGCCCTGGGCGCCCGGGCGGTGATGATCGGCCGCGCCTACCTGTGGGGGCTGGCCGCCAACGGCCAGGCCGGCGTGGAGAACGTCCTGGACCTGCTGCGCGACGGGCTCGGCTCGGCCCTGATCGGGCTCGGCCACACCTCCGTCGACGAGCTGGAGCCCGGCGACCTGGTCATCCCCCCGTTCTTCGAGCGGCACCTGGGCGCGCCGGGCGCGGACGCCCCCGCCGGCGCCCGCGCCTCGGGCAAGGGCGACCGGACCTGACCGGCGCCTCCCGCCGGCGGCGCGTCCACCGGCGGGAGGCGGCTGTATCACCGTCGAGGGGCGCGGCTCTGTCCAGCAGGTCCGCGAAGCCGACGGCCTCCCGGGACAGATCCCACCGGGCCACCGCCGACCCCGCGAGCCGACCGATCCTCCCGCCCGCACCCCCGAGGACGTCCCATGGCTCCGACCGCTCCGTGCACCCGGCACACCCGCGCGTGGATCGCCGGCTGCTCCGACTGCACCGCCTGGCACCTGCCCCGCCAGATCGCCCGCCGCGCGAGCACCCCGGCGCCGCGGACCACACGGCTGCGGGCGGTGCCGTCCCCCTGCCCCCGCCGCGCCGTCCCGCCCGTGGTCGTGCCGGTCGGCCGGACCGCCTGACCGGCCGGCGCACCCCGGGAGCCGTCATGACCGTGCCGACCACCGACCTCCTCGACCAGCCGACCACCGACCTCCTCGACCAGCTGACGACCGACCTCGCCCGGGCCCGCGAGGACCTCGACGCGGCCCGGCTCCGGCAGGCTCGCAAGGACACCCCGGACCACCGGGCCGAGGTGGCCGGCTGCCGGACGCGGATCGACGGTCTGCTGGACCTCTACTCGTCGCTGCGCGCGGGCCGCGTTCCGCGGAACCGCCCACGGGCGTGCTGCTGACCCGGACGGCGGCCCGCTGGACGATCCCCCACCTCCGGGTGCGGCCGGACGACCGCGTGCTCGGCCTGGGCTGCGGGCGCGGCGCCGTCCTCGGCCGGCTGAGCGCGGCGGCGTTCCTCAACGAGGTCGTCGCCGTGGAGCCGTCTCCGCGGCGGGCGCGCCGGGCCGCCCGCCGGCACCGCAGCGCACTGCGGGACGGGCGGATCCGGATCCGCTGCGGGGACGCCGTGGACCTGCCCGCGGCCGACGGGTCCTTCGACCGGGTGTGCGTCCTCGACGCCCTCCCCGCGTGGCCCGACGACGTCCGCGGCCTGCGGGAGGCGTACCGCGTGCTGCGCCCGGCGGGGCGGGTGACGGTCGCCGTGCGATCGGGTGGCCCGAGCGGCACCCGGCTGGCCGCCCTGCTGCACACGGCCGGGTTCCGGGACGTGGCGTGGGCGGTGCACCCGGACCGCTCCCCGGGCTGGCTGTGCGCCTGGGGCACGAGGTGCTGACGCCGTATCAGCGCCGCCTCCCCCGGCTCCGAGCAGGTACCCCACGTGCACCAGGAAGCGAGGCCCCCCGATGACGAACCTGCTGGCTGCCACCTCCTTCGGGCACCTCACCGCGGAGGAGAAGCGCGAGCACCTCGACGTCCTCTCCGACGTCGTCACCGACCTGCGCGCCGAGCTCGCCCGTGCCGAGGCGGAGCGGGCCGCGCTCCTGCGCAGCCTGGAGGCCGACCCGGCCGCGTAGCCGCGCTCCGACCGGGACGCGTGCCCAGCCCAGCACCGTCCCCGCCGCTACGCTCTCGGGCACGTCAGCCCCGGCCGAGAGGGGGTGGACCGTTGGACCCCGACGGGGACGCGAACCCGGTACCCCAGCTGGTGGCCGCCGCGGTCGCCGGAGACTCCGCCGCCTGGAACGCGCTGGTCGACCGCTACACGCCGCTGGTGCTGTCGGTCGTCCGCCGCTACCGGCTGGGCAGCGACGCCGACGACGTGGTGCAGACGGTGTGGCTGCGGCTGGTCGAGAACCTCGGCAACGTCCGCGAGCCGGCCGCCCTGCCGGGCTGGATCCTCACGACGGCCCGCAACGAGTGCCTCCACGTGCTCCGGCGGAACAAGCAGGTCACCCCCGCCGACCTCGGCGAGGAGGGCTGGCCGGAGGGCAGCGGGGAACCCGCCGTCGACACCGACCTGCTCGCGCTGGAACGCCACCAGACGCTGCTCGTGGCACTGGCCGAGCTCCCCGAGCGGCAGCGGTCGCTCCTGCTGTTGCTCATCGAGGACCCGCCGCTGCCCTACGAGGAGATCAGCCGCCGACTGGGCCTGCCGGTGGGCAGCATCGGCCCGACCCGGGCCCGCGCCCTGGCCCGAGTGCGCGCCTCGCAGGCGGTGCAGGCGCTGCTGGACGCCTGACCCGCGGCACCCTCGTCCCCCGCCGTCAGCCCGCGCCGAGGACCGCCTCGGCCGTGTGCTCTCGCGGTGTTCCCCTCGCTCTGGCGGTGCCGCGTGGCCACACGAGCGGGCAGAAGCCCGCAGGACCGGTCCCGATCGGTGGGCGGGGCCGTCCTGGGACGGCGCGTCACCCGTGCAGCCGTCGTCAGCCCGCGCCGAGGCAGACGAACGCCGCGGCGGCGGCACGGCCGGCGCTGTCCGCGGGGTCGAGCCCCGCCTGGGCGGCGGCCAGCGCCTCCGCCGGCGAGCGGCCGGCGCGCAGGCCCTGGTGGTAGGCCCGCATCAGCGGCACCGTCGCCGCGTCGGGTACCGGCACCACCGGCGCGACCAGCGTGGCCGTGCCGCCGCCCAGCAGGGCGGCACCGAACCCGAGGACCTCCCCGCCCGCGACGACGTGCGGCCGGCCGGTGTCGCACGCGGCGAGGACGACGGAGAACGGCGGGCGGGCCAGGCGCTCCAGCTCGTACACGGTGAGCGGCCCGTCGGCCAGCGCGAGCGCGGAGAACAGCGCGTTGTCCGAGCGGACGACGCCGTGCGCGGCCAGGTGCAGCATCGCCGCGCCGTCGGTGCAGGTGGCCAACCGCGCCGCGGTCGCCGCCGGCCCGGCGAGCACCGTCGCCCCCGGGTACAGCGCACCGATCGTCGCGGCCTCCAGCGTCGCGCCCGGCAGCCCGGGCCCGGCCACGACGACGACCGCGGCGTCCTCGGGCGGCCGCGGGCGGGTGACCGCCTGCTGCCAGATCGTCGCCGACGGGCTGACCGTGACCGGCCGCCCCCGGCAGGAGGGCAGCACCGACCACGGCAGCGACTGCAGCGGCCCGGTGGGGACGACGACCAGCGGCCGTTCCCCGACGTGCGCCCGCAGAGGGGCCAGCAGCAGCTCGTCGGAGACGGCGGCCGCCCGCTCCAGCACCGCCGCGGCGGCGGCTCCGCGGCCGGCCGGCCCGGTCTGCGCTGCGGCCAGCCGGTGCAGCGCGAACGGCACGTGGGTCAGCGCCTGCCGGACCGCGTCGGCCCGGCCGAGGGAGTGCAGCCGCAGCCGGTGCCCCACGACCGTGACCGCCGTGAGGTCGCCCTCCAGCTCCACGTACTCCACCAGTGCGGCGTCCCCCAGGGGCTCGGTCAGCTCCGCCACCGGGGTCCCGAGCCGGTGCGGAACGCCCTCCCCGGCCTCGAGCGTCCGGCACCGGTCTCGGATGCGGCGCTCCAGCACCACCTGGTGGGCGACCAGCGCCTCGTCCGGGCGGCCGTCGGTCCGGGCCTCCTCGATCTCGGCCATCGTGGAGCGCAGGTCGGCCAGGTCGCGGGCCAGCTCGGGGTGCTCCGGCGGCCGGGCCGGGCGCAGCCGCAGCGCGCTGGCCCGCCCGCGCTCGGCCCACCACAGCACCCGCCGCGGGTCGCCGTCGGCCAGGGCCATCCGCAGGCCGGTCCGGGCGATCGCGCCGCGCTGGAGGCTGACGTGCGCGCGCAGCTCGGTCGCGCCGAGGGTGGCCTGGTGGTCCTCGACGATGCGCAGCCCGGCCCGCAACGCCGACAGGGCCGCGGCCCGCCGTCCGTCGGCGTCACGGAGCAGCGCCTCGGCCAGCCAGGCCCGGGCCCGCGCGTCGGCGGGTCCGGCGTGGCGGGCGCGGCTGGCCGTGCGCAGGTGCCGGCGGGCGACGGCCCGGTCCCCTCTGTCGAGGGCCATCCGGCCGGCCAGCACCCTCGCCTCCAGGGCCGGGACCCGCCAGCCGGCGGCCTCGAGATCCGCGGCCAGCTGCGCCGCCCGCTCCGGGCCGACGCCGCCCGGATCGGCCGCCACCTGGGCCTGGAAGCGGGCGAACCGGGCGAGCGCGAGGGAGTTGACCCGCCCGAGGCGGCGGAAGCCGCGGACCGCCGCGTCGGCGCTCGCCGCGGCCGTCGCCGTCGCGCCCTGCACCAGGGCCACGGTGGACAGCAGCAGCTGCGCCTCCGGCAGGTGGACGCCGCGCCCGTGCTGCTCGTAGGCGGCGACGGCGGCCTCGGCGGTGGTCCGCGCCTCGTCGAGCAGGCGCACCGACAGCAGCACCCCTGCCCGGTCGACCAGCAGCGACGGCTCGACGACGTCGTGCCGCGCGTAGTGCTCCTCCGCGGCGTCGAAGTGCCGCAGGCACGCGGGGACGTCGCCGCGGGTGGCCTTGACGCAGCCGAGGTTCTGCTCCGCGTAGGCCACCAGCAGGTCGAGCTGGTGGTCCTGGCACAGCCGCCGGGCGTCGAGCAGGTCGGCCTCCGCGGCGCCGAAGGCGCGTCGTCCCAGGTGGATGAGGCTCCGGTTGTTCAGGGCGCGGGCCGCCCACTGCGCCTCGCCAGCCTGCCGGAGCACCGGCAGCGTGCGACGCAGCTCGTCCAGGGCGGCGTCGTACCGGCCGAGCTCCTGCAGGATGGCCGCCCGCTGGACCCGGGCGCGGGCCCCTTGGACGCCGTCGAGGTCGCGCACGGCCGCGTCGATCTCCCGGGACGCGCGCCCCGTCTGGCCGCGCAGCGTGAGTGCCGAGGCCAGGCTCATCCGGGCCTCACCGACACGGGTGCGGGACCCGGCCCGGCGTCCGGCCGCGACGGCGGCCCGCAGGTGGATCACCGCCACGTCGATCTCGCTGAGGTTCATCGCGGCCACGCCGAGCGCGCGCTCGGCGATGCTCACCGCCGACCACGCCCCGCGCTCGCGGGCCGGCCCCACGACCGAGGACCCGAGCGCCCGCGCCTCGCCGGGCCGCAGGCTGGCGACCTCCATCGCACGGACCGCGGTGGCCTCCAGGTCGGCAGCGGGCGGTGGGCGCACCGGGCGCTCACGCACGGAACTCACGCGACGACGGTCCGCTCCCCACCCAGGCGAGTCAACGGTCCAACGACCCGGGCCGTTCTCGCAGGCGCCACGGACCGCGACACTCGCCGCACGCAGCGCGCCCGCGGAGGGGGAACCGGTGGACGTCTACGAACCACAGGGCATTCGCCACGCCTACTACAAGGCCCAGGACAGCCCCGAGCTGGTCGTGGCCCTCGAGCACTGCGACGAGGTCGTGCGGGTGCTGGAGCAGGACCTCGGGGTGCCGACCGGGCACGTCGACCGCAGCCCTGACCTCGGCCTCGCCCTGGTGCGGCTGGAGGGCAGCGACGAGGAGGCAGCCGAGCAGGTGGAGGCGAGGCTCGCGGGGAAGGCGGAGAGGGAGAAGACGCAGCCGGCGGCACAGCAGGCGCCGGTGGAGCGGTCCGAGCCGCCGAGGACCGCGATGGACCGCCTCCTGCGGGGGCTGCGCACCCACTTCGCCGACGAGTTCGCCGGGTGGACGCCGACCATCGGCAAGAACCGGCTGGTCGGGCACGTGGAGGGTGGCGGGCACATCTCCCACGGCGGCGGCTCCGACCCTGTGCTCTCCGCCTGGGTCCCGGACCTGCGTGTGGCCCGGCCGGGGCTCGGCGTCCGCGTCGGGGTGCTCGACACCTCCGTCGCCGAGCACGAGTGGCTCGCGGGCCGCTGGATCGGCTCGCCGCAGGACGTCCTCGCCAACCAGCCGCCGTACCCGGCGATCGCCGGGCACGGCACCTTCGTCACCGGCCTGGTCCTGCGCATGGCTCCGGGCTGCATGATCGAGGCGCGCCGGGTCCTCTCCGACGCCGACGGGCAGGCCGAGTCGTGGGACGTGGCCAAGGCCATCGTCGAGCTCGGCCGCGCCGGCATCGACGTCCTCAACCTGTCGATGGTCTGCTACACCGAGGACGGGCAGCCGCCGCTGGCCCTCGCCGCCGCGATCGACCGGCTGGACCCGGAGATCGTGGTGGTGGCCGCCGCGGGCAACCACGGGAAGACGCGGCGCCCGCTGGACCACCTCACGGACCAGGACCTGCGCAAGCCGGCCTGGCCGGCGGCCCTGGACGACGTCATCGCCGTCGGCGCCGGGGACGGCCGGCGGGATGGCGCCGAGGCGGAGTTCACGCCCCGGCGGGCGCCCTGGATCGACGTCCTGGCCGACGGCGTCGACGTCGACTCGACGTACCTGTACGGCTCCGTGCTCGTCGACCTGACCGGCCGGACGAAGGCCGAGGAGAGGTTCGAGGGGATCGCCCGCTGGAGCGGCAGCTCGTTCGCGGCGGCCCTGGTCAGCGGGGCGATCGCGGCGCGGACGGTGCCGGGGCGCACGACCGCGCGCGCCGCGTGGGAGGCCCTCCTGGCGGAGTTCCCCGACCGTCGGGTGGAGGCGCTGAAGGGCGGCCGGCCGCAGTCGCCACGGTTCCTGCCGCTGCTCGACCGCGAGCGGGCACCCGAGGCCGTGCAGAGCAGCTCAGAGTGAGAACCAGTCGGTCCGCAGGACGCCCGAAGAGGTACCGCAGCGCAGCTGGACCTCGCCGCCGGCGGGTTCGTCGAAGGTGAAGCAGCCGACCTCGTCGACGGTCGTGTGGTCCAGGACGCCGGCCCGGCTGAGCAGGGTGACCTCCCCCTCCGTCGGTGGGACCAGCTGACCGACCAGGCCCTCCTCGGTCACGCTGAGCTCGACGGCCAGCCCGCCGCCCTCGAAGACGAGGGTGCGCGGCGTCGTGGGTGCGCTGCGTTGCAGGACGGGCTCGCCCGCCGTGGAGTCGTGGGTGAGGGCGGCGAGCTCGGCGTCGACGGTCCGCCAGGACCAGGCCGCCTCGCCGGCGGCCCGCGCCGCAGGGGGGATCGGTCCGACCGACCGGACGGCCTGGCCGATCAGGTCCAGCAGCCGGTCGTCCTCATCGGGGCCGGGAGTCGTCATCGGGGGTCACCTCCCTCCTCCTCGTCCGGGTCTGCGGTGCATCGTCCACCCCCGTCCGCCGGACCACCAGGGAGCGTCCGGCTCGCCCGGCGACGCCACTCCGGCCTGTCTCGATGCAGAGCCGCGGGAGGCCGCCGGGATACACCCTCCCGGCAGGAACTCGCCGCGCTGCCGGGCCTTGCGGCCGACGGAGCCGAGCGAGAACGCTGGCGCCCCTCCCAGGGAAGGAGTCGCCGTGCCTGCGCCCACCGACCACGAGCTGTTCGACCTCGGGGACCTGCCGCTCCAGAGCGGGGCCACCCTCCGGGGTGCGCGCCTGGCCTACAAGACCTACGGCACGCTGAACCTGGACCGGTCGAACGTGATCCTCCACCCCACCTGGTTCAGCGCGTGGCACGACGCCAACGAGTGGTCGTTCGCGCCGGGCACCGCGTGCGACCCCGGCCAGTACTTCGTCGTCGTCCCGAACCAGCTCAACAACGGCCTGTCCAGCTCGCCCAGCAACACGCCACCGCCCTTCGACGGCCCGCACTTCCCGGCGGTGACCTTCTACGACCAGGTCGAGGCCCAGCACCGTCTGCTCACGCAGAAGTGGGGCATCGAGTCGCTCGAGCTGGTGGTGGGCTCCTCCATGGGGGCCGGGCAGACCTACCAGTGGGCGGTCAGCCACCCCGAGATGGTCAAGCGCGCGGCGCCGATCGTCGGCTCCAGCCGGACCAGTGAGCACAACCAGGTCTTCCTCAAGAGCCTGCGCGCCACGCTGACCCTCGACCCGGCGTTCAAGGGCGGCCACTACTCCCCCGACGCGCTGCCCACCGCGGGCCTGCGCGCCTTCGCCCGCATCTACGCCGGCTGGGGCCTCTCCCAGGCGTTCTACTGGCAGCGCACCTACCGGGAGATGGGCTACTCCTCGCTGGAGGACTTCCTCGTCGGCTTCTGGGAGGGCTTCTGGCTGGACGGCCGTGACCCGAACAACCTGCTGGCGATGCTCTGGACGTGGGAGAACGGCGACGTCGGGAAGACCCCGGGGTTCGACGGCGACACCGAGGCGGCGCTGCGGTCGATCCGCTGCCCGCTGATCTCCATGCCGGCCCGGACCGACCTGTACTTCCCGCCCGAGGACGAGGAGTGGGCCTCCCAGTTCATCGAGCACGGCGAGGTGCGGGTCATCAACACCATCTGGGGGCACTTCGCCGGCCTCGGCATGAACGAGGCCGACAACAAGTTCGTCGACGACACCCTGCGGGAGCTGCTGGCCCGCCCGGCCTGACCGCCGGACGGCCGCGTCAGTCGTCCCCGTGACAGGCGCACTCGCAGTCGTGGGTGCAGAACGTGTGGTTGCCGTGGTCACAGGGCGTCCCGTGCACTGTCCACTCCTCTCATCGTCCCGCCGGCACTTCCGACGGGGGGTCCAGGGGCTGGCCCCGGTGCGCCGCGGCCTCACGGTGCGGCATGCCCGTGCTCCCGCCCGGCAAACCGGGCCGCGCCGGCGTGCCGGTCGGGCACGGGAGGGTCCCGGCGGGGAGCCCGAGCACGACCTCCAGGCGCCGGCACGTCTGCGGCCCGGGGCTCCGGACCCCGGCCTCCCAGGCGCGGACCGTCTGCCCCGACCGGTCCACGGCGCGGCCGAGGGCGGCCCGGGTGAGACCGGCGGACAGCCGCGCGGCCCGCAGGCCCTCGGGGACCTCCCGCGGTCGCCAGCGCGGGCCGGGCGGGAGTGGGGGCAGGTCGATGCCGCAGGCGCCGACCACCTCGGCGGTCGCGCGCCGGTAGACGACGGCCATGCGCCGGGCCACGGCCACCGGCACCTGCCGGTCTCCCGCCTCGTACCGGGCCAGCGTCCCCAGGGCCACCCGCAGGTACGCCGCGGCCTCGCGCTGCGACATGCCGGCCTCCCGCCGCAGCCGGCGCAGCGGTCGGGGATCCGGGCCCGGGATCCGCCGAGCGGGACGCGCCGCCAGCGTCGCCACGTCGGTGTCCAGGACCCGGGCGAGCTCCGCCGCGACGCCCGCGGGCACCGGCACGCCGGCGGTCTCCCACATGGAGAGGGTCGTGGGCGCCACCGCCAGCAGCCGCGCGAGCGCGCGCCCGGTCAGGCCGGCCCGCCGCCGGACCGCCGCCAGCGACGGCAGCGGTGCGCCGTCCAGCCGGGCCGGCGGGTGGTCGGCGAACAGGGCGTCGACCCCGTCGGGCGGCAGCCCCAGCAGCGTGCCGAGCAGCGGCCAGTGCCCGCGGACGGGCCGGCGGACGCCCTTCTCCCACGCGGCCACGGTCGGCCGGCTCACCAGCAGGGCCCGGGCCAGCTCCGTCGCGGTCAGCCCCGCCGCCGCGCGGGCCTCGGCCAGCGTCCGCGGCCCGTCGCCCCTCGCGGGGGCCGGGGCGCGGCGCCCGCCGGCCGGCCGGACGGCGAGCGGCGCCGCGAGCGTGGCGGTCATCCCGCCCCGAGCGCGTCGAGGCCGGCCGCGACCAGGCCGGGCACGGCGTCGGCCGCCCGGCGGGCGTCCCGCCCGGCGTCGGCGCCGGCGTGGGCGCGGTGCGCGATCCCCTCGGCGATGACCGCCAGCTTGAGGTGGGCCAGGCCCAGGTAGAACGGCCAGTCGCCGAGGGCGCGGCCGGAGCTGCGGGTGTAGGCCTCGGCCAGCGCGTCCGGCGCCGGCAGCCGGGGGCTGGTCCAGGCCGCGGGGATGCCGAGGACGACGTCGAGAGCCGGGTGGCGGTACACGCACATCAGGGCCACGTCGGTCAGCGGGTCACCGAGCGTCGACAGCTCCCAGTCGACGACGGCGCGGACCGTGCCCGGGTCGTCCCGGTCGAGGATGGCGTTGTCGATGCGGTAGTCCCCGTGCACGACGGCGACCTCCGACCTCGCGGGCACCCGGTCGGCGAGCAGGGCGTGCAGCCGCTCGAGGTCGGGGAACTCCCGGGTGTGGACGGAGTCCCACTGTCGCCGCCAGAGCGCCACCTGCCGGGTGAGGAAGCCCTCGGGCCGGCCGAACCCGGCGAGTCCCACGGCGTCGACGTCGACCGCGTGCAGCGCCACGAGCACGTCGACCAGCCCGGTCGTGGTCCGCGCCAGCGCGTCGTCGGAGAGCGCGGCCAGGTCCTCCCGGTCGCGGACCACCACGCCGTCCACCCACTCCACCACGGTGAACGGGGCGCCGAGCACCGACTCGTCCTCGCAGAGGCTGACCGGCCGGGCGACCGGCACCGCGGTGCCCTGCAGCGCGCTGGTCACCCGGTGCTCCCGGACCATGTCGTGCGCCGACGCGGTGAGGCCGGCCAGCGGCGGCCGGCGCACCACCCACCGGGAGGCGCCGTCGGTCACCGCGTAGGTCAGGTTCGACCGGCCGCCGGCGATCAGCTCGGCCGTGAGCGGGCCCGCAGGCTGCACCCCGTGGGCGGCGAGGTGGGCCGCCAGGGCGTCGAGGTCCAGCCCGGGCAGGCCGCTCACGACGCCGTCCGCGTCCGGGCGGCCCGGACCGCGCGCTTGGCGATGGCGAACCGGTGCACCTCCGACGGCCCGTCGTAGACCCGGAACGGGCGGACCTCGCGGGCGATGCGGGCGATCGGCAGGTCCGCCGACACCCCGAGCCCCCCGCACAGCTGCATCGCCCGGTCCACGACCCGCCCGATCGCCTCCCCGCCGAACGCCTTCGCGATCGACGTCTCCTGGCCCGCCGACGAGCCGGCGTCCAGCGCCGCGCAGGCCACGTCCAGCAGCGCCCGCGTGGCCGCGAGGTCGATCTCGTTGTCGGCGATCAGCTGCTGCGCGAGGCCCAGGTCGGCGATCGCGCTGCCGAAGCCGCGCCGGGCCGCCGCGTGCTCCACCGCCACCTCGTGCGCCCGCACCGCCGCGCCCAGCCACCGCATCACGTGGGTCATCCGGGCCGGCCCGAGCCGCACCTGGGCGTTGGCGAACCCCTGGTCGACCTCGCCGAGCACCGCGTCGTCGGGGACGACGAGCCCGTCGAAGACCACCTCGCAGTGCCCGCCGACCATCGAACGGTCCATCGTCGGCACGTGCCGGCCCACCTCGAGGCCCGGTGCCCCGGCCGGGGCGAGGAACATCGTGCCGCCCCCGCGCTCCCCGGGGGACCCGCTGGTGCGGGCCATGATGATGAAGAAGCCGGCCCCGTCGGCGCCGGTGATGAACGTCTTGCGCCCGTCGATCCGCCACCCGCCGGCCACCCGGGACGCCGTCGTGGCCAACGCCGCCGGGTCCGAGCCCGCACCCGGCGCGGGCTCGGTCATCGCGAAGGCCGAGCGCACCTCACCGGCCACCAGCGGAGCCAGGTACTCCTCCCGCTGCGCCGGCGTGGCCACGTGCGCCAGCAGGTGCACGTTGCCCTCGTCCGGTGCCGCGGCGTTGATCGCCAGCCCGCCGAACAGCGAGTACCCGGCCGCCTCGAACACCCGCGCCCGCTGCAGCATCGACAGCCCGAGGCCGCCGACGTCCACCGGCGCGTGCGGCGCCAGCAGCCCGCGCTCCCGCGCCGCCCCCTGCAGCTCCAGGCGCAGCGCGTCCCCGCCCGCGGCGGTCACATCGCCGTCGAACCGGTCGTCCACCGGGAGGACCACCTCGCGCACCAGCTCCCGGGTCCGGGCCACGAGGTCGGGGACGTCGGGCTGGGCACTGCCGGGGCCGGCGGGCGCGGCCGTCGTACTGCTCACGGGGCGGGTCTCCTCTGGGGGGTCGGGACGGGGACGGGCGACCGCCGGCGCGGGTCAGCCGATCCGGCGGAACAGCGCGGCCAGCGCCTGGCCGCCGCCGATGCACATCGACACGACGCCCAGCTCGAGGTCGCGGCGGAGCATGTCCTGCACCACCCGCAGGGTCAGGATCGCCCCGGTGGCGCCGACCGGGTGGCCCAGGGCGATGGCCCCGCCGTAGGGGTTGGTGCGCTCGGGGTCCAGGCCGGCGTCCCGGATGCAGGCGACGGCCTGCGCGGCGAAGGCCTCGTTGAGCTCGACGGTGCCGATGTCGGCCGGGGTGGTCCCGGTCTTCTCGAACAGGGCCTGCAGGGCCAGCACCGGCGCGTAGCCCATGAGTTCCGGCTCCAGCGCCGCGGTGGTCACCGCCTCCAGGGCGACCAGCCCGGTGGCGCCGCGCTCGCGGGCGAGCTCCTCGGTGCTGAGCACCAGCGCGGCGGCGCCGTCGTTGATGCCGGAGGAGTTGCCGGCCGTGACCGTCCCCTCCTTCTGGAACGCCGGCCGCAGCGCGGCCAGCGCCTCCAGGGTGGTGCCCGGCTTGGGGTGCTCGTCGGCGGCGACGGTGACCGGCCGGCGGCCACCGGTGGTCACCGGCACGATCTCCTCGTCGAAGGCGGCCTTGGCCTCGACGGTGGCCGCGCGCCGCTGCGACTCGAGGGCGAACTCGTCCTGCTCGGCGCGGCTCACGCCGTACCGGTCGGCGACCCGCTCGGCGGTGACGCCCATGTGGATCTCGGAGAACGGGTCGGTGAGCATCATGACCGTGCCGTCGACCAGGGCGCGGTCGCCCAGCCGCCAGCCGTTGCGGGCGCCGAAGTCGTAGAACGGCATCCGCGACATCGACTCGTCGCCGCCGGCCACGGCGATCCCGGCCGCACCCCAGCGGATCTGCATCGCCGCCGACCACACCGCCTGCAGGCCCGAGCCGCACAGCCGGTTCACCGTGTGCGCCGGGGTCCGGGTCGGCAGGCCGGCGGCCAGCGCGACCCGCCGGGCGTTGTAGGCGTCCGCGCCCACCTGGCCGATGCAGCCCATGACGACCTCGTCGACGTCCTCCGGCGCGACCGCGGTCCGCTCCAGCGCGGCCCGGGTGGCCGCCGCACCGAGCTCGTGCGCCGGCACGTCCTTCAGGGCGCCGCCGAAGCTGCCCACGGGTGTCCGGGCACCGCCCAGCACGACGATCCGACCGTTCTGCGACATGTCCGTCCTTCTTCTTCTTCTCGAGATGGGGGGCGCGGGCTCCGGGAGCACCGGGCTCCGGCTGCCCCGTGCCGGCCGGGCACCCGGCTCAGGCGCGGGGACCGCCGGCGACGTAGACGACCTGCCCCGACACGAAGCCCGCACCCTCGCCTGTGAGGAAGGACACCACGGAAGCGATGTCCTCGGGCTGACCGACCCGCCGGACGGGGATCTCCGCGGCGGCGGCGGCCATGAACTCCTCGAAGGGGACGCCGACCCGCTCGGCCGTGGCCCGCGTCATCTCCGTCTCGATGAAGCCGGGGGCGATGGCGTTCGCCGTCACCCCGAAGCGGCCCAGCTCGATGGCGAGGGTCTTGGTGAAGCCCTGCAGGCCGGCCTTGGCCGCCGAGTAGTTGGCCTGGCCGCGGTTGCCCAGCGCCGAGATGCTCGACAGGTTGACCACGCGGCCCCAGCCGGCCTCGACCATGTGCTCCTGCACCGCGCGGGTCATGAGGAAGGCGCCGCGCAGGTGCACGTCCATCACCGTGTCCCAGTCGGACTCGGTCATCTTGAACAGCAGGTTGTCGCGGGTCACGCCCGCGTTGTTGACCAGCACCGTCGGCGGCCCCAGCGACGCCGTGACCTGCTCGACGGCCGAGGCGACGGCCTCGGGGTCGGCCACGTCGACCGCGGCGGCGAACGCCCGCCCGCCGGCCGCCTGGATCTCCTCCGCCGTCTCCTTGGCCCCACGCTCGTCGAGGTCGAGCACCCCGACGGCGAAGCCGTCCGCAGCCAGCCGGCGGGCCACGGCGGCCCCGATCCCGCGGGCCGCCCCCGTCACCACTGCCGTCCGTCCGTTGCCGCCGCTCATCGTCCCCACTCCGCTCGTCGTCCCGCCGAGCCAGTCGCCGGTCGGGTTCCCGGCCGGGCGGCCGGACGGCGCACGTGGCGTCGTCCGGCCGTCCGGACCGCCTACTGCGGCAGCCCGCTGCCGAACTTGGCGGCCACCCGCTCCTGGGAGACCTTCGGCGTCCAGCGGTCCTCCTCGTCGGCCCACAGGTCGCGCAGCTGCGGCATGACCTCGGTGCCGAAGAGCCGGTTGTTCTCCGCGGCGACCTCCTCGGGGAGGTTCCCGACGTGCATGCAGGTGATCAGCTGACCGATCCGCAGGTCGGTCGCGAGCGCCCGCACGCGCTGCGCCACCCGCTCCGGGGTGCCGGCGATGATGTAGCCCAGCTCGTCGTACTCCCAGAAGCTGAGCTCACCGCGCGCGGCCTTGAGCCGCTCCTCGTTGCTGATCACCTTCGCCCGCTCCAGGGTGCTCCGGATCGACGCCGGCGTGTTGTACCCCGGCGGGGTCGCGAACTCGATGGCGGTCGGGTTCTGCCGGTAGAAGTACTTGACCGCCTCGGAGTACTGCCGCTCCGCCTCCTCGTCGGTGTCGGCGCAGCAGATCACCTGGGTGAAGGCCATGCGGTTGGGGTTCATGTTCGCGCCCTGGCTCTCGGTGTAGTCCCAGAACCCCTTCACGATGGGCTCGGCGCTCTGCTTCCCCGAGAAGGACAGGTAGCCGTAGCAGTAGTCCAGCGCGTTGACGACGTCCCAGGTCTCCGGGCTGCCGCTGCCCGGGATCCAGACGGGGATGTCGTCCTGGACCGGCCGCGGCCAGGTGTTCACGTACCGCAGCTGGGTGTACTTGCCGTTGAAGGCGAACGGCTCCTCGGCCTTCCACGCGCGGGTGATGAGGTCGCGCGCCTCGTGGAAGCGCTCGCGCAGCTCGATCGGCGGCACCCCGTAGGAGAACGCGGTGTCCATCGGCGTGCCGAACACGATGCCGGCGATGATCCGGCCGCCGGAGAGGCAGTCCAGCATCGCGATCTCCTCGGCGACCCGGATCGGCGGGTTGTAGAGGGCCAGGGAGTTGCCGCACAGCGCGATCGCGGCGTTCTCCGTGGTCGCCGCCAGGATGCTGGCGATCAGGTTGGGCGACGGCGTCATCGCCAGCGACGTCTGGTGGTGCTCGTTGAGCAGCAACGAGTCCCAGCCGAGGCCGTCGGCCTGCTGCATCAGCCGGATGTACATGTGGTAGTCCTCGCCCACCTGGGTGGGGTCGGCCACGTTGATGGGCGCGGTCACCCAGGAGCTGCGGTTCACGTCGCCGTAGTCCGCGGGGAGCTTGGTGTAGTACTGCTGGGCGAACCAGTGGAACTTCATCGCGGGGTCCTCTCCTCGGCCGCGTCGCTCAGGCGACGATGCCGACGAGGTGGGTCGACGACGTCGTGCCGGGGAAGTTGGCGACGTCGGCGCCGAGCGCCTTGCCCTCCTCCGAGCCGAGGGCGGCCTGCATGGCCGCGGCGTCGTCGAAGGTCAGCTCGGCCATCAGGTGGTACGTCGGCAGCGACCCGTCGGGGCCCGGCTGGAACAGCGTCACCTCGATGTCGTCGAGTCCCGGCACCTTGCGGGCCAGCGGCACGTGGTTGGCCATGTAGTAGGCCTCGAACGCCTCCACGTCGGAGGGGCGGTCGTACAGGACGGTCAGCTTGATCACGGGAGCCTCCTGGGCAGGTGGTGGGGCGGAGCGGGGTGGGCAGCGGTCAGCGGCCGCTGGGGCCGGCCTCCATCGCGCCGCCGTCGACGCGGTAGGTCTCGCCGTTGACGAAGGCGGACTCGTCCGAGGCGAGGAAGAGCACCATGTTGGCGATGTCGCTGGGCAGCCCCACCCGTGGCGAGGCGACCGTGGCCAGCGCCGCGGCCGGCAGGTCGGGGACGGCGTCCAGGAGCTGCTGGGTCTGGATGACCCCGGGCGCGATCGCGTTGCAGCGCACCCCCTGCTTGCCGTGCTGGGCGGCGATGTGCCGGGTGAGACCGATGACGGCGGCCTTCGTCGTCCCGTAGGCCGTCAGGGCGGCGCCGCCCCGCATCCCGCCCACCGACGACATGTTGATGATCGAGCCGCCGCCGTTCTCGACCATGTGCGGCAGCGCGTACTTGCAGATCAGGAAGATGCTGCGGACGTTGGTCGCGAACGCGCGGTCCCACATCTCGACCGACGTGTCGATGACGGTGGAGTCGGTGAACCACGCGTCGGGCCCGACCAGGGCGGCGTTGTTGTGGATGACGTCGACCCGGCCGTGCTCGGCGATGACCGCCGCGACCAGCTCCTCGATCGACTGCTGGTCGGTCGCGTTGAAGTAGATCGGGGTCGCGGCGTCCCCGATCATGGCGGCGGTCTCCTTGGCGCCGTCCACGTTGAGGTCGGCGATGACCACCTTCGCGCCCTCGCGGGCCAGCGTGACCGCGGTCTCCCGACCGATGCCCGCTGCGCCGCCGGTGACGAGCGCGACCTTTCCTTCGACCCTGCCCATGTCGTCTCTCTCCTTCGTCGTCGGGATGCGCTCAGGCGTCGAGGAACTTGCTCACCACGGACACGAACTCGTCCTCCTGCTCGACCATCGGGTAGTGCCCGGCGCCGTCGATGAGGGCGAGCTCGGCGTTGGGGACGAGGCGCACGAACTCGTCGGCGTAGGACACCGGCAGCAGGCCGTCGGAGGTGCCGTGCACCACGAGGGTCGGGGCGTCGATCAGCGGCAGCCGGCGGCGCAGCCCGCGGTCGGCGATCGGCCACATGAACTTGGTCGCCGTGCCGAGGTTCTGGGCGCTGAACAGGATGGCCCCGTGCGGGTCGTCGGGGTCGGGGACGAAGTTCGTCGGCTCCTGCTTGGGTGCCTCGCCGTGCCACTTCGCGGCCTTCACCGCCGTCGCCTCGCCGAAGGGGTCCAGCGCCGGCTCGTCGTCCAGCCAGATGCCGAAGGGGTTCACCAGCACCAGCCGGCGGACCAGCTGCGGGGCGATGGCCGCCAGCTCCGCGGCGAACATCCCGCCGAGGGAGTGACCCACGACGTCGACCTGCTCGACGCCCAGGGACTCCACCAGCTCCCGGTGGTAGAGGGTCACGTCGACGACGTCGGTGAAGTTCTCGAAGCCGGTGGACTTCCCGTAGCCGGGCAGCTCCGGCGCGAGCACCCGGCGGCTCTCGGCCAGCCGCCGGATGAAGCCGGCCGCGCCCGGGTGCCGCTCGTAGCCGTGCAGGTACAGCAGCGGGGCTCCGCTCCCCTCCTCCAGCAGCTCGATGTCGAACGTCCCGATGTTCGGGATCTCCAGCGTGGTCATCGCGTGCTCTCCTGACGACTCGGAACGGGGATCCGGGGCGCGTGGGCCGCGACCCGGTGCTGACTGACTGCGGGGGCCCAGTGGTCCTCGTGGTCGGCCCACAGATCTCGCAGGTACGGCGCCACCTGGGTGCCGAACGGCTGGTTGTTCATGGCGGCGGTCTCCTCGGGGGGTGGAACGTCACGGGGGCCCTCCTCTCAGAAGTCCGGGCCGAGGCCGCCGATCGGCGGCATCCCCGAGTGCGCCCACAGCCCGCCGTCGGCGACCAGGTGGGTGCCGGTGACGAAGCTCGACTCGTCGGAGGCCAGGAAGAGGACGGCGTTGGCGATCTCCTCCGCCCGCCCGTAGCGGCCCATCGGGATGGCCTCCCGGATGGCCTCCCACGTCGCCGGCGCGGCGTCGTGCAGCCGGTCGATGGGCGGCGTGCCGATCGGGCCGGGGCAGACCGCGTTGCACCGCACGCCCTTGCGGGCGTACTCGATGCCGGTGACCCGGGAGAGGTTCACGACGCCGGCCTTGAGCATGTTGTAGGCGCCGAGCCCGAAGTCGCCGGCCAGCCCGGAGACCGAGGCGGTGTTCACGATCGACCCGCGGCCCTGGGCGAGCATCGGTTCCAGCGCCAGCTTGATCGCGTACCAGTAGGAGACCAGGCCGACGTCCAGGGAGCGGCGCAGCCCGTCCCAGGTCAGGTCGCCGATCCGGCCGGCCTCGAACGAGACGTGGTTGTTGTGCAGGACGTCGAGGCGGCCGTGGGTGCCGGTGGCGAACCCGATGACCCGCTCGAGGTCGGCCTGCTGCGAGGCGTCGGCCTCCAGGAAGTCGATCGTGCCGCCGGCCGCCCGCAGCGCCTTGGCCACGGACTCCCCCGCGGCGGCGTCGATGTCGGCGATCACCACCCGGGCGCCCTCGCGGGTGAAGGCCTCCGCGGTGGCGGCGCCGATGCCGGAGCCCCCGCCGGTGATGACCGCGACCTTGCCGTCGAGACGCATGCGCTGACTTCCTCTCGGGACGGCGGCGCTGCGGTGCGCCGCCGGGATGAGTGGTCCGGGATGTGCCGCCGAGCGGCTGGGCCGGTCGGAGCTGCGGTGGAGCACCGGGCGCGGGCGGGTCGCGTTCCCCGTCCGCCCGCGCCCGGAGGTCAGGCGGTGACGCCGACGCCGCGGAAGGTGGGCGCGTAGGCCGGCTCGTGGCCCTCGGGGAAGACGGCCTTGTCGGTCCAGGCGCTGGGCGGGAAGTGCGCGTGGAGCGGGAAGGAGATCATGGTCTTCTTCTCCTCCTCGACCATCCGGTGGATGGCCGGGACGCGGGCTTCCGGCGTCGTCCCCGACAGCGCGTCCAGCCAGGCCTGCTCGAACTCCGGGGTGGAGACGTTCCACGGGTTGCGGAACGCCCCGGGCAGGTAGTTCTGGTACTGCACCGTCGGGTCGGCGAACGGTGCCCCCATGCCGTTGTAGACGTTGCCCTCCTGGCGGCCGTAGAACGTGACCGGCGTGGTGGGCGACTCGATGACCCGCGTGTTGGCGGTCATCCCGGCCTCGGCGAGCATCGGGACCAGCGCCTCGGCCACCGCGCGGTGGTCGTCCAGGCTCGGGACCAGCCACTCGAACTCGACGCCGTCGGGGTAGCCGGCCTCGGCCAGCAGCTCGCGGGCCCGCTCCGGGTCGTAGCCGTACGCCTCGTCGTCGGGGGTGACGCCCGGGTTGTACGCCCAGTGGTCCGGCGGCATGAACTGGGCCACCGGCTCCCCCAGGCCGAAGAAGACGCCGTCCACGATCGCCTGCCGGTCGATGGCGTGCTGCAGCGCCTGTCGCACCCGGATGTCGTCGAACGGCGCCTTCCCGACGTTCATGTTGATCGACATGACCGACAGGCTCTTGGACGGCGCGGAGTTCAGCCCCGCGCTCGCGGCCTGCTCGGCCTGCGAGGGGTCGAGGTAGGTCAGCTCGGCCTGGCCGGTCTGCAGCATGTTGAACCGGGTGGTCGCCGAGGTCTGCACGAGGATCTCGTAGTGCGCGGCCTTGGCGGCCTCGGGGTCCCAGTACTCCTCGTTGCGGTCGTACTTCGACACCTGGCCGGGGACGTACTCCACCAGGGTCGCCATCCCCGACCCCACCGGGTTCTGGTCCAGGTCGGGGTTGTCGAACGCCGCCGGGCTGATCATGCTGCCGAGCCGGTCGGTGAACAGGTTGGGCAGGTCACCGCCGGGACCGTTCAGGTTCAGCCGCACGGTGAACTCGTCGACGACCTCGACGGACTCCACGCGGGCCAGCTGCCCCTTCAGGGTGCTGGTCTCCAGCGTCTTGGCCCGCTCCAGGTTGGCCTTGACCGCCTCGGCGTCGAACGGCGTCCCGTCGATGAAGGTGACGTCGTCGCGCAGCTCCATCACCAGGGCGGTCTCGCCGTCGACGAACTCCCACGACGTCGCCAGCTGGGGGGCCAGCTCGTCGTTCTCGTCGAGCATGATCAGCTGGTCGTAGACCAGGCGGAAGAAGATCATGTCCCACGCGTTGCCGGACCGGTGCGGGTCGAACGTCGAGGGGTTCTGCACGAACACGTAGCGGAACGTCCCGTTCGGGTCGATCTCGCCGCCGGTGCTGCCACTGCTGGCCGTGCTGCCGCCGCCACAGGCCGACAGCACCAGGGCCAGCACCGACAGCAGGCCGATCCACCACCGTGGCCGGCGGGACCTGCGGGTGGACGTCGTCGTTCCGCTCACTGGGGATACCTCCGAGAGTTGGCCGGGCGGGGTCAGTCGGTGAACTGGCCGCCGGCCGGGTGCAGGATCTGGCCGGTCACGAACGAGGACTCGTCGCTGGCGAGGAACAGGCAGGCCGCGGCCTGCTCCTCCGGAGTCCCGTTCCGGTGCATCGGCGTGATGCTCATGGCCCACTGGTGGGAGGGGCTGTCCTCTGCGACGTCCCACATCGGGGTCGTGGTGAAGCCGGGGCCCACGGAGTTGACGCGGATGCCGGTGCTCGCGAGCTCCAGGGCCATGACCTTGGTGAGCATCCAGACGCCGGCCTTGGACACGCAGTAGGGCGCGGCGCCGGCGATCGGGATCTTCCCGGCGGTCGAGGCGATGGTGACGATGGAGCCGCCGGTGCCCTGCGCGAGCATCTGCCGGGCCAGCGCGCGGCTGGTCATCATCACGCCGGTGACGTTGATGTCCATGACCCGCTGGAACGCCGCCGTCGACAGCGTGGTCACGTGGCCGGCGTCGCTCTCCAGGCGCGCGACCCGGTCGGCGTCGGAGGCCGCGGAGGAGACCCCGGCCGAGGCGACGCCGACGTCCACCTTGCCGAACTCGGCGACCGCGGCGGCGACCAGCGCGTCGCAGTCGGCCTCGACGGTGGTGTCGGTGCGCACGTAGATCGCGCGGCGTCCGGTCTTCTCCACCAGCCGCAGCGTCTCGTCGCCGGGCTGGATGTCGCCGATCACGACGTCGGCGCCCTCCTCGGCGAACCGCACCGCGGTGGCCCGGCCGATGCCGCTGGCCCCGCCGGTGATCACGGCGACCCGGTCGTGCAGTGCGTGGCCCATGCCGTCCTCCTCGCGACCGTCCGGTGCCGGTCGCATCGCTTCTCGTCGCCGTCGAATCTGCTGGCTGCGAGTGACCCGGACAACGGAACGTCGACCACCTTCGGGGGCCGGTTCATGGTGCGCGTCACACAGCCGCCGGCGGCCTCTCCCCGACCCGCCGGGGCCCTCCTGCGGCCCTGAGCAGCGCACTCGCCCCGCCGGCCGCAGGGACGACGACGGCCGGGCGGGGATGCACCCCGCCCGGCCGTCCTCGTGCGTCGTCCCGGCCGCGGGCGGGCCCTCTCGAGCCCGCCCGCGCCCGGCTCAGGCGGTGACGCCCACCCCGCGGAAGGTCGGGGCGTAGGCCGGCTCGTAGCCCTCGGGGAAGACGGCCTTGTCGGTCCAGGCGCTGGGCGGGAAGTGCGCGTGGAGCGGGAAGTTCTTCAGGATCTTCTTCTCCTCCTCGACCATCCGGTGGATGGCGTCGGCCCGGGCCTCCCGGGTCGCCCCGCTCAGCGAGTCCATCCAGGCCGCCTGGAACTCCTCGGACGTGGTGTTCCACGGGTTGGAGAACTGACCGGGCAGGCTGGCCTGGTAGGGCAGCGTCGGGTCGGCGAAGGGCGCACCCATGCCGGGGAACGCGTTGCCCTCCTGGCGGCCGTAGAAGGTCACACCGGTGGTCGGCGACTCCACCACCCGCGTGCTCGCCCGCAGGCCCACCTCGGCGAGCATCGGCACCAGCGCCTCGGCCACCGCGCGGTGGTCGTCCAGGCTCGGGACCAGCATCTCGAAGTCCACGCCGTCGGGGTAGCCGGCCTCGGCCAGCAGCTCGCGGGCCCGCTCCGGGTCGTAGCCGTGCTCGCCCTCGGGGACGACGTCCGGGTTGTAGGCCCAGTGGTCCGGCGGCATGTACTGGGCCACCGGCTCCCCGAGGCCGAAGAAGACGCCGTCCACGATCGCCTGCCGGTCCACCGCGTGCTCCATGGCCTGGCGCACCCGGATGTCGTCGAACGGCGCCTTACCGGTGTTCATGTACATCGACATGATCGACAGGCTCTTGGACGGCGCGGAGTTCAGCCCCGCCGCCTGCGCCTGCTCCGCCTGCGAGGGGTCGAGGTAGGTCAGCTCGGCCTGGCCGGTCTGCAGCATGTTGAACCGGGTGGTCGCCGAGGTCTGCACGAGGATCTCGTAGTGCGCGGCCTTGGCGGCCTCGGGGTCCCAGTACTCCTCGTTGCGGTCGTACCGGGTCACCTGGCCGGGCACGTACTCCACCAGCTTCGCCATGCCCGAGCCGACCGGGTTCTGGTCCAGGTCCGGGTTGCCGAACGCGGCCGGGCTGATCATGGTGCCCGCGGTGGCGGAGAACAGTGCCGGCAGGTCACCGCCGGGGCCGTTGAGGTTGATGCGGACCTTGAACTCCTCGACGGCCTCCACCGACTCGACCCGGGCCAGCTGCCCCTTCAGGGTGCCGGTCTCCAGCGTCTTGGCCCGCTCGATGTTGGCCTTGACCGCCTCGGCGTCGAACGGCGTCCCGTCGATGAAGGTGACGTCGTCGCGCAGCTCCATCTCCAGCGCGGTCTCGTCGTCGACGAACTCCCACGACGTCGCGAGCTGCGGCGCCAGCTCGTCGTTCTCGTCGAGCATGATCAGCTGGTCGTAGACCAGGCGGAAGAAGATCATGTCCCACGGGTTCGCCGACCGGTGCGGGTCGAACGTGGAGGGGTTCTGCACGAACACGTAGCGGAACGTGCCGTTCGGGTCGATCTCGCCGCCGGTGCCGCCGCTGGCCGATGTCCCGCCTCCGCAGGCGGACACCAGCAGCACCAGCACCGACAGCAGCCCGATCCACCACCGAGGTCGTCCTGACCTGCGGGCGGACGTCGTCGTACCGCTCACGTGAGCCTCCAAGAGAAGTCGGTTCTCAGCCGATTCGTGGCTGAGAACCTGTCGGGTCCCGACACCGGCGACAACGGGAGCCGGACCACCTCGGGAGCCCGCGTCGTGGTCTGCGTCACACACGACCGCCCCGGCGTGACACGCCCGTGACCTGGGCCGACACGACGACGCGCCGGGCGGGGAGCCGGTGGCCCCCGCCCGGCGCGTGCCGGTGCGGTCTGTGCGGTCGGTCAGCCGGTGAACTGCCCGCCGGCCGGGTGCAGCATCTGGCCGGTCACGAAGGAGGACTCCGACGAGGCCAGGAACAGGCAGGCCGCGGCGATCTCCGCGGGCGTGCCCAGCCGGTTCATCGGGGTGATGCTCATGGCCAGGTCGTAGGCGGTCTGGTTCTGCTCGATGCCGCCGATCATCGGGGTGGCGGTGTAGCCCGGGCCGACCGCGTTGACCCGGATCCCCGTCGTCGCGAGCTCCAGCGCCATCACCTTGGTGAGCATCCACGCCCCGGCCTTGGACACGCAGTACGGCGAGGCGCCGGCCAGCGGGATCCGCGCCGCGCTCGAGGCGATGTTGACGATGGAGCCGCCGGTGCCCTGGGCCAGCATCTGCCGTGCCAGCGCCCGGCCGGTCATCATCAGGCCGGTGACGTTGACGTCCAGGACCTTCTGGAACGCCGCGACGTCCAGGTTCACCACGTGGGTGGCGTCCTTGCTCGCCACCCGGGTCTGCACGTTGCTGGGCCCGGCGGCCGTGGCGATGCCCGCCGAGGCGACGCCGACGTCCACCCGCCCGAACTCGGCCACGGCGGCGGCGACGAGCCCGTCGCAGTCGGCCTCGACGGTGGTGTCGGTGCGCACGTAGATCGCGCGGCGTCCGGTCTTCTCCACCAGCCGCAGCGTCTCGTCGGCCGGGCCGATGTCGCCGACGACGATGTCGGCGCCCTCCTCGGCGAACCGCTCGGCGGTCGCCTGCCCGATCCCGCTGGCGCCTCCGGTGATGACCGCGACCTTGCCTGCCAGTGCTGTGCCCATCGTGGGACTCCTCTCCCGTGGCTCGGAGGTCCCTGGCGGGGGCCGGGGACCGGTGGTGGTTGCTGCGCGGGGTACGGCTCAGTCGGGGACGACGACGACCTTCACCGAGCCGTCCACCGCGTGCTGGGTCTCGAACGCCTCGTCCACGCGGCTCAGCGGCACGCGGTGGGACACCAGCGGCGCCACCTGCACCCGGCCCTCGGAGAGCAGCCGGAACGCCTCGGCGGAGTCCGGCGGGGTGTAGGCGAAGCTGCCCAGCAGCCGCAGCTCCTTCTGGGCCACCGTGTTGAGGTCCAGCCGCGGCGTGGAGCTGGTCAGGCCGGCGATCGAGATGACGCCGGCCGGGGCGGTCAGCTCGGGCAGCACGTCGAGCACCGACAGCGCCCCGGAGCACTCGAAGACGGTGCCGACGTTGCCGCCCCGCTGGTACGGGGAGACCGTGGTGCCCCAACGGTCGAGCACGTGCTCCCGGAGGTCCTCGGCGCGGGAGTCGAGCACCGCGGCCCCGGTCTCCGCCGCGACGGCCAGGCGCGGCGGGGACACGTCCACGCCGAGCACGTCGGTGGCCCCGTACGCCTGCAGCACCCGGAGCACGCACTGGCCGATGGAGCCGAGCCCGGTGACCAGGATGGGGCCGGCCAGGTCGGGGGCGGCCGAGCGCACCGCCCGCGTGGCCACCGACAGCGGCTCGAGGAAGGCCCCCTCCTCGAAGCTGAGGGAGTCCGGCATCCGGTACAGCTGCCGGCCGAGTGCCGCGTGCGGCACCAGGACGCGGTCGCTGAGCCCGCCGCGGGCGCTGTTGCTCAGGTCGGCACAGAGGTTGGGGTGGCCGAGGGAGCACTGCGGGCACACCCCGCAGGGCCCCATCGGGATCACCGCCACCCGGTCGCCGACGGCGAGGCCGGTCACCTCGGCGCCCACCTCGCCGACCGTCCCGGCGAACTCGTGGCCCATCGGCGCGCCCTCGGTGATCCACGCGCCCTCGGCGTAGGCGTGCACGTCGGAGCCGCAGATCCCGCAGGCCCCGACGTCGAGGACGACGTCGTGCGGGCCGGGACGGGGGTCGGCGACCTCGTCGAGGGAGATGCTCCGGACGCCCTTCCAGCGGGCTGATCTCACGACGGCCTCCTCAGCCCACGACCGCGGCGCGCGGCGTGGCCAGTTCGCGGACCGACGCCCCGCCCAGCTGCGGGCCGCTGGTGTGCAGGTGGCAGGCGACCTCGCCGGAGCCGATCGTCGGGGTGGGCAGCGGGACGACGGTCCGGCAGATGTCCATCGCGTACTTGCAGCGGGTGTGGAAGCGACAGCCCGGCGGCACCCTGGAGGGGTCGGGCGGGTCGCCGGCGAGCACGATCCGCTCCCGGCTGCGCTGCAGGCGGGGCGAGGGCAGCGGGACCGCCGACAGCAGCGCCTCGGTGTACGGGTGCGCCGGGGCGTCGAACACCCGGTCGACGTCGCCGTGCTCGACGATCTGCCCCAGGTACATGACCGCGACCCGGTCGGAGATGTGCCGGACCACCGACAGGTCGTGGGCGATGAACAGGTAGGTCAGGTCGGCGTCCCGCGAGAGGTCCTCCAGCAGGCCGATGACCTGGTTCTGGGTGGAGACGTCGAGCGCGCTGACCGCCTCGTCGAGCACGAGGATCTTCGGGTCCGCGGCGATCGCGCGGGCGATCGTGATGCGCTGCCGCTGCCCGCCGGAGAACTCGTGCGGGTACCGGTACATGTACTCCGCCGGGAGCCCCACGCGCTGCAGCAGCGATCCGACCCGCTCCACCGTCTGTGCCCGGTCCAGGTCCAGGTGGACGTCGATGGGCTCGGCGATCGAGTCGAGCACCAGCATCGAGGGGTCCAGGGACGAGTAGGGGTCCTGGAACACCATCTGGATGTCCTTGCGGGCCTTGCGCATCTTGTTCGCCGGCAGGCCCAGCAGTTCCTGGCCGCCCAGCTTCACCGAGCCGCCGCTGGGCTCGACCAGGCGCATGAGCCCGCGCGCGGTGGTGGACTTCCCGCAGCCGGACTCGCCGACCAGGCCCACCGTCTCCCCGGGGTACAGCTGGAAGCTCACGCCGTCCACGGCCCGCAGGGACACCTGCTCGCGGAACATCTTCTTCCGCGGCGAGAAGGTGACCTGCAGGTCCTTCACGTCCAGCAGCGGCTCGATCTCGGTCACGACTCCTCCTCGCTGGCGCTCGTCGTCGCCGTGTCCGCCGGTGCTGTGTCTCTGCACGCCCTCGCCAGCTCGGTCATGTGGTCCCCCGCAGGGTCAGCTCGGGGTGCCGCAGGCACCGGGTGGTGTGCGTGGGGCCGACCTGTTCCAGCGTCGGCGCGTCTCCGGAGGTGCACTGCTCCCGGGCGTAGGAGCAGCGGGGGTGGAAGCGGCAGCCGGCGGGCATCCTGCCCACCTGCGGCGGGTGCCCGGGGATGCTGACCAGTGCCTCGCTGACCTGGTCCATGCGGGGCATCGCCGCCAGCAGTCCCTCCATGTAGGGGTGCTGCGGGTTCTCGAACAGCTCGTCCAGCGGCGCGCCCTCGACGATCTGCCCGGCGTACATGACCAGCACCCGGTCGCAGACGTCGGCGACGACGCCGAGGTCGTGGGTGATGAAGATGACCGACATCCCGTGCTCGCGCTGGATCTCGCGCAGCAGCTCGAGGATCTGGGCCTGCACGGTCACGTCGAGGGCCGTGGTCGGCTCGTCGGCGATGATGATGTCCGGGGTGCAGGCCAGGGCGATGGCGATCATCACCCGCTGCCGCATCCCGCCGGAGAACTCGAACGGGTACTGGCCGAACCGCCGCGCCGGGTTCGGCACGCCGACCCGGTCCAGCAGCTCGATCGCGCGCGCCTTCGACGCCTTGCGCGAGAGGCCCTCGTGCCGGCGGAGCACCTCGGCGATCTGGTCGCCGACGGTGAACGCCGGGTTCAGGCTGCTCATCGGCTCCTGGAAGATCATGGCGATCTTCGGACCCCGGATGTCGGCCATCTGCCGCTGGTCGAGCGTGGTGAGGTCCTGGCCCAGCAGCCGCAGCGTCCCGGCGCGGACCCGGGTCTGGCGCGGCGGCATCAGCCCGGCGATGGCGAGGCAGGTCACGCTCTTGCCGGAGCCGGACTCCCCGACGATGCCCAGGGTCTCGCCGCGCCCGAGGCTGAACGAGACGCCGTCGACGACCGTCGCCCAGCCGTTCTCGGTGAGGACCTCGACGACGAGGTCCTCGACCTCCAGCGTCGTGGTGGCCGCTGGTCTGGCCAGCGGCAGTGTGCGGGTCATGTGCCCAGCCCTTCCTGTGCTCCGGTGATCAGGACTCGGTGCGCTCTTCACGGCCGAGGGCGTCGCGCAGACCGTCGCCCAGGGTCACGAAGGTGAAGACGGTCAGGGCGATGAGCACGCCCGGGAAGATGCCGAGCCAGGGGGCGCGACCGAAGTAGAGGAAGCCCTCGCGGATCATCGAGCCCCAGCTCGCGTCGGGCGGCTGGACGCCGAGGCCGAGGAAGCTCAGGCCGGCCTCGGACAACATCGCGTACCCGGCGGTCACCGCGATCGCCACGGTCAGCGGCGACAGGGTGTTGGGCAGGATGTGCCGCACGATGATCGTGCGGGTGCGCGTCCCGATGCTCCGGGAGGCCTCGACGAAGGTCTCCTCCTTGAGCCCGATGACCACACCCCGGACCAGCCGGAGGAACCGCGGCGCGAGCAGGATGCCGACGGCGATCATCGCGTTGCGCAGGCTCGGGCCGAGGACGCCGACCAGCGCGATCGCCAGCAGCAGCGGCGGGAAGCTCATCGCGGCGTCGTTGAGGCGCATCACCAGCATGTCGAAGCGCCCGCCGAGGAACCCGGAGAGGAAGCCCGCCGGGACGCCGATGACCATGGCGACGGCCAGCGCCAGCACGATGGCCAGCAGCGACACCCGGGTGCCCACGATCAGCCGGCTCAGGATGTCCCGGCCCAGCTGGTCGCTGCCCAGCAGGTAGCCGTCGCTGAAGGGCGGCAGGAGGACGCTGCGAAGGTCCTGCTGGTTCGGGTCGGCCGGGGTGATCCACGGGGCGATGACGGCGATGACCACCAGCACGCCGAGGACGCCGAGCGCGATGACCGCGCCGGTGTTCTTGGCCACCCGCCGCCGGAAGTTGGCCCAGGCGCCGCCGCGGTGGCGGACCGGCGGGTGCGCGACCGCCGCCACGTCGGTGCCGGCGGGGAGGCCGGCCGCGGCGGGGGCGCCGGGGGCCACGGACAGCTCGGAGGTCGTCGGGCCGGTCTGGGACTGGGTCATCGTGGCCTCACCTTCGGGTTGAGATAGCCGTAAACGAGGTCGACGAGCAGGTTGCAGACCACGGCCACCAGGACGGCGACGAGCACGATGCCCTGGATGACCGGGATGTCCCGGGTGGTCACCGCCGCGATGGCGACCTGACCGATCCCGGGGACGCCGAAGACCTGCTCGACCAGCACCGCCCCGCCGAGCAGCGCGGTGATCTGGAGGCCGAGCACGGTCACCAGCGGGACGCTCGCGTTCTTCATGACGTGCTTGCCCACGACCATCCGGCCGCGCAGCCCCTTGGCCCGGGCGGTGCGCACGTAGTCCTGCTGCAGCACGCCGATGATCGAGCCGCGCAGCTGCCGCGTGCTCTCCGCGGCGCCGGCGATCCCGAGGGTCAGCGCCGGCAGGAGGAGGTGGGTGAACCACGCCGCGGGGTCGGTCGTGAACGGGACGTACCCGGTCGCCGGGAGCCAGCCCAGGGTCAGGCTGAAGATCAGCACGAAGACCAGGCCCAGCCAGAACGACGGCAGCGCGATGCCGAGCGAGGAGCCCAGCGTGGCCACGCGGTCGACCCAGGTCCCCCGGCGCAGCGCGGACACGATCGCCGTCGGCACCGCGATCACCAGCGAGATGAGCAGCGCCGCGGCGGCGAGGGCGGTCGAGACGGGCAGGGCGTCACCGATCGACGTCGAGACCGCCCGGCTGGTGTACAGCGAGGTGCCCAGGTCGCCGGACATCGCGCTGGTGACCCAGTCCCAGTACTGGACGAGCAGCGGCCGGTCCAGGCCCAGCCGCTCGCGGATGGCCGCGACCTGCTCGACCGTGGCGTCCGGCCCGGCGATCGTGACGGCCGGGTCGCCGGGGATGAGCAGCACCAGGCCGAACACCACGAAGGTCACGAGCACCAGGACCGGAATGGTGGTCAACACCCGTAGCAGCAGGAATCTCAGCACAGATCCACCACCCCATCGTTGGAAGTAACGGGCGGCTGATCGCCTCGCGAGGCCTCGGACGGCACACGTCTTCCGTCCGGGTCCGCGGGATCGGACCTGCCCCGGCGTCTCAGCCAGGAGTGCCGGCACGACCACGGGGGGTGTGACGACGGCCACGGACGTTAGGTGGTCTGTGACGCGGGTCGCAACGACCGGTTGCACATTCGCCCGAGAACGTCACGACGACGCCGGTTCCGCGCTCTCCGAGGACCCGCCGAGTGGACCCCTGCCCACCGCCGGGCAGGGGTGATGTGGACGCCTCCCCATTGATCACCCCGCGCCCCCGCCCGAGAGTTGGCCCACCGACGCCTCGGTGGCCAGCGCGGGATCGCTGGCCGGCCGGGCCGCCGGCCCCCGGGCGGCCGGACCGCCCGTTCCCCCGCACGCCGGCGGTCCGCCGTGCCTGCGCCCCCGACCAGACGCAGCTCGACCGGGCCCTCGGCCGGCTGCGGAAGAGGAGCGGACGTCGATGCCCACCACGCAGGTCAACGGGATCTCGATGCACCACGAGGTCGGGGGCGAGGGGCCGCCGCTGCTGCTCATCGCCGGCCTGGGGTCCAGCTCGATCGCGTGGACGGCCGCCGTGCCGCGCCTGCGGGAGAGCTTCACCGTCATCACGGTCGACAACCGGGGCACCGGGCGGACCGAGGTGCCCGCGGGCCCCTACTCGATCGACGACCTCGGCGACGACACCGCCGCGCTGGTGGAGTCCCTCGGCCTGGGGCCGGTCGCCGCGGTCGGCTGGTCGCTCGGCGGCTCGGTGCTCCAGTCGATGCTCATCCGCCACGGCGAGGTGCTGTCGAAGGCGGTGCTGCTCAACGCGTTCCCGTCCTACACCGCCGTCCAGCACGCCTGGCTCGACTGCGGCCTCGCCCTGCGCCGCGCCGGCGTCGACCCCGTGTCGATCGCCCTCACCGGGATGTCCTGGGGGTTCACCCCGCGGCTGGTGAGCGACCACGCGGCCCTGACCGCGCAGGCGGAGCTGTCCCGCCTCGACCCGCACCCGACGACGCTGGCCGGCTTCGAGGCCCAGGCCGCGGGCCTGCGGGTCTACGACTCCCGGGCCGACCTGCCCACCGTGCAGACGCCCACGCTGGTCCTCACCGGCGCCGAGGACGTGCTGACGCCGGTGTCGCAGTCGGTCGAGATGGCCGAGCTCATCCCCACCGCCACGCTGCAGGTGCTCCCCCGCGGCGGCCACGGGATGGTCCTGGAGTACCCCGACGACACCCTCGCCGCCATCACCGCGTACCTGACCGGCAAGACCTCGTGACGCGGTCCCGGCCGGGCTGTCCCGGGCGCACCCGGCGTCGCGCGGGACGGTGACTCCCCCGCCGCGGGGCCACCGGGCGACCCCCGCACCCCAGGAGGGCTGAGTCGTGGCCAGGCCCGTGACCGTGACGGCGCGGCAGTCCGCGCCCGCCGTCCCGCCGGTCCGGCACCGGGGGCTGTTCCTGGCCCTCATGTGCAGCGTGCAGTTCATCCTGCTCGTCGGTGGGACGGTGGTCGTCGTCTCGCTCCCGGCGATCCGGGCCGACCTGGACCTCGCACCGGCTCAGCTGCAGTGGGTGCTGACGGCCTTCAGCCTGACCTTCGGCTGCCTGCTCCTGCTCGGCGGGCGCAGCGCCGACGTGTTCGGCCGACGACGGCTGTTCCTCGCCGGGCTGTTCGTCTTCACCCTCGGGTCGCTGCTGTGCGCGGTCGCCTCGGACGCCGGGCTGCTGATCGCCGCCCGCGCGTTCGCCGGCATCGGCGCGGCCATGGCCTCCCCCGCCGCGATGTCCCTGCTGACCACGGTCTTCGTCGAGCCGCGGGAGCGCAGCTCGGCGCTGGGCATGTGGGCGGCGATCGGGGCCTTCGGCGCCACGCTGGGCAACGTGATCGGCGGCGTCCTCACCGACATGGGCGGGTGGCGCTGGATCTTCCTGGTCAACGTGCCGGTGTGCCTGCTCGCCTTCGCGGTGGCGTTCTTCGTCGTCCCGGCGATCCGGCCCGAGCACCGGCAGCGGCTGGACGCAGTGGGCGGGCTGCTGGTCACCCTCGGGGTGGCGGCGCTCATCCTGGGGCTGACCGAGCTGCAGGTGTACGGGCCGGAGCCGCGCACCTGGATCACCCTCGCGGCCGCCGCGGTGCTGGTCGGGCTGTTCGTGCTCTCCCAGGCCCGGGGCGCCGACCCGCTGCTCCCCCTCGGCATCTTCCGGTACCGCACGTCCTTCGCGTTCCTGTTCGTCCTGCTCACCGCGGGGCTGGGCATCGGGGCGTACTTCACCACCTCCCTGTTCATGCAGGAGACGCTGGGCTGGTCGGCGCTGCGCGCGGGGTTCGCCTTCGTGCCGTGGGCGGCCACGGTCGCCGTCACCGCCCGGCTGGTCTCCCGCAACACCCACCGGGTCGGCCCCCGGTTGCTGGTGCCCGCCGGACTGGTCCTGTGTGCCGCCGGTGCCGCCCTCCTGGCCGTGGCGCTGGACGGCTCCACCGGCTATGCCGGCGGGCTGCTGGTGCCCTTCCTGCTGCTGGGCCTCGGCAGCGGGGCCATCAACGTCACCTGCACGGTGACCGCGCTGTCCGGTATCCCGGGACGACGCCACGGGGTCGGCGCCGGCGCCCTCAACAGCACCCAGGCCCTCGGCGGCACCCTGTCGATCGCGGTCGTGGCGGTGCTGACGACGCTCGCGACCGAGCGGGCGCTCGCCGGCGGTGGCAGCCTGACCGTGAGCACCCTCGCCGGCCAGCGGTTCGCACTGCTCGTCGTGGCAGGTGTCGCCCTCGCCGGCGCCGTCCTGGCCGCGGTCGTGCTGCCGAGCCGGCTGAGCGGCCCGGCGCAGGACGACGAGGACGTGCTCCTGGCCCGGCCGCCGGCCGCACCCCTGCCGTGACCCCCGGCCGCGCTCCCATGGGCGCGGCCGTGACCGAGGAAGGACCGCTCATGACGACGCCGGACCTGGACGCCCTCTCCTTCGAGCCGATGACGCCCGTCTCCTACCTGGACCGGGCGGCCGCGGCCCACGGCGACCGGGTGGCGGTGGTCGACGGCGACCGGCGCTGGACCTACAGAGAGCTGCACGACCGCGCGCAGCGGCTGGCCGGCGCCCTGGCCCCGCTCGCGCAGGGCCGGCCCGTGGCGGTCCTCGCCCCCAACACGCACGTGCTGCTCGAGGCGAGCTTCGGCGTGCCGTGGGCGGGGGTGCCGCTGGTGGCGGTCAACACCCGCCTGTCGGCCGGGGAGATCGCCTACATCCTGGAGCACTCGGAGTCCGCCGTCCTGGTGCACGACCCGGCGTTCGACACGGTCGTCGACGCGGCCCTGGCGCAGGTCGCGGCGCCGCCGCGGCGGATCCGCGCCGGCACGGAGTACGAGGAGCTGCTCGCCGGGGCCACTCCCCTGGCCCTGCGTCCGGACGACGAGCGGGCGCTGCTGTCGATCAACTACACCTCGGGCACCACCGGGCGGCCCAAGGGCGTCATGTACCACCACCGGGGCGCGTACCTGCAGGCGCTGGCGATGGTGGCGCACACGCAGCTGTCGCCGTCGGCGGTGCACCTGTGGACGCTGCCGATGTTCCACTGCAACGGCTGGTGCTTCCCGTGGGCGGTCACCGCGGCCGGAGCAACGCACGTCTGCCTGCCGAAGGTCGACCCGGCCGAGGTGTGGCGGCTGATCCGCGCCGAGGGCGTCACCCACCTCGAGGGCGCGCCGACGGTGCTGTCGATGCTCGCCTACGCGGAGGAGGCGGCGCCCGTGGCCACCCCGGTGCGCGTGGCCACCGGGGGCGCGCCGCCGAGCCCGGCCATCCTGCGCCGGATGGAGGAGCTGGGGTTCGAGGTGACCCATCTCTACGGGCTGACCGAGACCTTCGGCCCGGCCATGATCTGCGACTGGCGCCCGGAGTGGAGCGGCTTGGACCAGCAGGTCAAGGCCCGGCTGCGGGCCCGGCAGGGCGTGGGCAACATGATCTCCTGCACCGCCCGCGTGGTCGGCTCCGACGGGCAGGACGTGCCCGCCGACGGCGTCTCGGTCGGCGAGATCGCGCTGCGCGGCAACAACGTGATGCTGGGCTACCTCAAGGACGAGGAGGCCACGCGCAAGGCGGTGCCGGACGGCTGGTTCCGCACCGGCGACCTCGGCGTCGTCCACCCGGACGGGTACGTCGAACTGCGCGACCGCAGCAAGGACGTGATCATCTCCGGCGGCGAGAACATCGCCAGCGTCGAGGTCGAGCAGGCGATCGCGGAGCACCCCGCCGTCCTGGAGGTCGCGGTCGTCGCCGCCCCGGACGAGCGCTGGGGCGAGGTGCCGGTCGCTTACGTGACCCTCCACGAGCACGCCGAGGTCACCGAGGCCGAGATCGTCGAGCACGTCCGCGGGCGCCTGGCGCGCTTCAAGGCACCGAAGGCGGTGGTGTTCGGGCCGCTGCCCAAGACCTCCACCGGGAAGATCCAGAAGTTCCGGCTCCGCGAGCAGACCGGGGACGGCGGGGCCCTGCCCGTGGGGTGAGACCCCCGGTGTGAGTCTGCCCACCTCCTGGCCGGTGAGTGTGGACGTACAGCGGTACACCCGACCGACGCGCTCTCCCTACTGTCGACGACATCGATCCACCGCCGAGCCGTGCTCCACGCCGGCCCGGTCGGTCGCCCGTTCTCTCCGACAGTGAGGAACGACCATGTTCGGACTGCCTGCCCTGACCGCCCTGTTCGTGTTCGGCGGGTTCATCGTCGCCGTCGTGCTGTCCATCGTGTTCGCGATGCGCTTCTCCGCCGACGACGAGGAGTGGGCCACGGTCGACGACGTCTTCTCGCGCCGTTCCTGAGTTCCGCCGCACGATCCATCCCACACAGCGAGGTGTTGCATGGTCGTCTCACCCTGGACGATCGCCGCCGTCGTCGCCTACATGCTGGTCGTCATCGCGATCGGCCTGTGGTCCACGCGGCGGGTCAGATCGATGAAGGACTATCTGGTAGCCGGTGACGGCTTCGGCCGATGGGTCGTCTCCTTCGGGATCGTCGGCGCCATCGTGAGCGGCGCCGGGATCCTCGGGAACGCCGGATCCGGCTACGGCACCGGCTACGCGCTCTACGTCATGACCATGGGCCTGAGCTTCCTCGGCCTGACGCTGGCCTACTTCCTGCTGGCCAAGCCGATGACCGTGATCGCCAAACGGCACGCGGTCTACACGCTCCCGGACGTGCTGGCCCTGCGCTACGACGGCAGCCGCACCGTCCGGATGCTCGCCGGCCTGGCCACGGCCCTCGGATCGCTGATCTACCTGGTCGTGCAGTTCGTCGCCATCGGCTACGTGGGGACGACCATCTTCGGGTGGAGCCCGGGCGTCTCGCTCCTCGTGGGCGGCGCCATCATCGTCGTGTACTGCATCGGCGGCGGCATCGTGGCCGCGATGTGGACCAACTTCTTCCAGCTCCTGGTCCTGAGCGTCTTCGTCGTCACCTTCGCCGTCTACACCGTCAGCCAGGTCGGCGGGCTGACCGAGTTGCACGAGCGGATGGCCGAGATCGACCCGGCGCTCGTCGAGCCGTGGCACGACTCGGGCGCCTTCGCGTGGCAGAACGTGCTCGTCTACGCCTTCTTCGTGGGCCTGCTGGCCTACGCCGGCGTGCCGCACATCAACACCAAGTTCCTGACCATCAAGAACCTCGAGGTGATCCGCTGGATCCCGCTGATCTCCTGCTTCCTGTACCTGTTCGCCGTGGCCGCGACGTGGATCGGGATGGCGTACCGGGTGCAGGCCGAGGACGGCGTGGTGCCACCGGTCGACCGGCCCGACGCAGTGCTGCCGACGCTGATGGCGGAGTCCTTCTCCCCCCTCCTCGTCGGCATCATGATCGCCGCGGTCCTCGCCGCGGTCATGTCCACCACGGACTCCTTCATGGTGCTCAGCGGCGCGGCGGTGGTCCGCGACATCCTGAAGATGAGTCTCGGCGTCCGGCTCTCCGACCGCCAGGAGATGTGGTGGAGCCGGGCCACGTCCGTGGTCGTCATGGTGATCGCCGGGCTGATCGCACTCAACCCGCCGGAGTTCGTCTTGTCGCTGATGGCCGTCGCGTGGGGAGCGCTCGCGGCGATGCTGGGGCCGGTGCTGTACCTCGGCGTGCGCTGGAAGCGGGCGACGTCCCAGGGGGCGATCGCCTCGCTGCTGGCCGGCATCGGGATCGGCGGTGTGCTGGCACTGCTGAACCAGACCGTGTTCGCCGATGACCCGCTGCTGTCGCCGTGGAACATCGCCGGGATCGGGGTGATCGGGTCGTACGTGGCCCTGGTCGTGGTCTCGCTGCTCACCAAGCCGCAGGTCAGCCGGATGTTCGAGCACTTCGCCGCTCCCCAGCCCGCCGGCCGGGAACCTGTGGTGACGATGGCCGGCCGCGTCTGAGCGGCTCACGCACCCGGCACTCCTCGAGGGGAGGGGGCCGGCCCCCCCCGCGCGGCGCCCCCACCACCCCCCGGGGAGCTCCCCACAACCGGGGGCCCAGCCGCCGAGACAACAAGCCCCAGCGCGACCCCC